>JBATES010000242.1:0-44658 GCA_049664145.1 Smithella sp. | reverse complement strand
GCTGAAACTGTTCCTGGATAAAACCCAGGTAGATGAATTTGATTACAAACTACGTTGAATAACTGAGTGTCCACGATGTCCTGGCACTAAAACCTGTCCACGATGTCGTGGCACTCAACACTTAATTTTTAAATTTCCGATCTTATGCTATCTATGTTACAAGCAAATCATTAAAATCAGGGGTGAGAGAAATTGCCGGTGAATGAAAAAGATGAGTACCTTATCGAACAGTTCAATCTGGACAAGTCTCAATATGGTCAAATAGTCGAGCTTATCAATGCGGCGTTTATTAATGACAATCCCGCTGAAGGGGGAACTATCGCATTTACTGAACAATCCTTCAACTTAATCTTCGGTTCCCCCATCATTCAGTCGGATCTCTTTGTGCGGGCGATCCATAAACCAACAGGCATGACCGTAGGATTTCTCGGTGGCATCCCCCGTCCCCTCTCCATCCGCGGGAAAATATACCAGTGTGGCGTGCCTGGCTGGCTGGTTACATTTCCCCAGCACCAGCGAAAAGGGCTTGCCGTGCGCATGGGATTGAAACTGATGGAAATTGGAAAGGCGCGGGGATACGATGCAGGTTTTGCATTTTTTGAACCCGAAGCTCACGGCATTGACACCGCTAAATCGCTTGTTCGCCAAACGGGGATTCCCATGCGGGAACTGGCGACGATTCGCCAATTTATTATCCGCGTGTTTGACGTCAAGCGAATTGTAAAAGTCATCAAACTCAAGGGATACGAGAAGCTTGCTTTCCGGCTCCTCCAGGGTCTCCAGAAAATGAATAATCCACGCGTCCGCTTGTTTCGCCCGGACGATGCAGAGCGAATGTTTGAATTAATGCAGGACCACGTTAAACAGAATGAAATTTCCATTGTAAGGGACCACGACGATTTCATATGGTATATTCAGCAACGGGGAGTTAATTGCGTTGTCCATGAGGGCGACGATGGACAGGTGGACGGATTCATCCTCGCATGGGAAATGCAACTCGCGGGTTTCGGGAATCTTGTTCCCCTCGGGTGGCTGGACCTGGTTCATATTTACCGGTTGCCATTGAAGGAAGCAACTGATCTGGCAAGATATCTTTGCATTACAGCCAGGGAACGCGGGTGGGCAGGTTTACAGTCGCCGTTCATCCCGTATTTTGACCCCAAGCCGTTCAAAAAATCAAAATTTGTCTTTTTCCCCAAGAAATTGGGTGTAGCATTATTCCCCATGACGGAAATGGATGTGCCGGAACACCCTCAGTCCTTATACTTTGACTGGAGATGAAAAAAGGATCAGCTGAATTCTTAAAGATATGCCTTTAATGTTCAAAACAATAAATGAAAATGATTGGAAATCAGAGCGCAGGCGGTAAGCCGAACAGCAAAGATTTCACGAAAGAGGAAAGGAAAATATGCCCAGAAGACCGGATGCCGAGTTAGTTAAAATGACGAAATTTGCCGAGCTGATGTTTAACTTCATGCCGGGAAGAAATGAGAGCGTTGTCTATTTCAACACGCTGGTTGACTTAACCCGCACCTTGGAATTCCTGGAGGAATACAATAAGGGCATAAATGAAAAAGATAAACTGACATTATTTGAACTGATGTTAACCGCTGGTGTAAGAACCATTGTTCAGAAACCGAGAATGAACCGGTTTGTTTCCGGACGGCGATTGTGGCAAAGAAATCAAATCATCATCGCCTTTACCATAAAAAAGGAGAAGACGGACGACGGCGAAGAAGTCAACGCGATGATTGAGTTCGATCCTTTTGACACCTTGCAAACCGTGCAAAAAAGAGTCAGTGACGCCATTCATGAAGCCCGTTATGGTAAAAACAAAAACGACAAGGATATCCAGTTCTTTGGCGCACTGCCGAGATGGTTCATCAGATTCCTGGTCTGGCTGATCCGCTGGACGGATGAGCACAATCACCCGTTACATTTCCTGACAAAAGACATACCGCTGTGGTCCACTGCATTTGTCGCCCAGTTAGGTTCAATTGGAATTGACGCCGTTTATCATCACCCTTTCGAGATCGGCAATGCAAGCATCTTTATTACCATTGGAAAAATCCATAAAGCGGCCCTGGTCAACCAGGAAACCGATCAAATGGAAATTAAAAAAGTGGTCGAACTGCGTGTCAGTTTAGACGAGCGAATAGGCGACGGCTTTAATGCGGGGCCCGCAATCTACCTGTTAAAAGATCTGATCGAAAAACCTGAATCGCTGCTTCAACCTCCTGAATTGACGGATGCGCAGCTTGATGCATTAAAACTCAAAAAATATAGAAAAGAGAGACTGGAACGGGAAAAGACGAAACGTCCATAACTGGCATAACGGATCGCATCTTTAATCCCGCAATTCGGCACCTGTTTTCAGGATTGTGGACGATATGCCGAGCTTGCGGCTATTGCCAGTTTCCGGCTATTTGCCGATAGGTTTTCATTGAAATGCCTCGGTTGGAAACCGTGACGATACTATAGGTTGAAGTAAATGAGCCGGATGTTTTTTTATAGGGATTGCCCCAAAGACCAAACATCGGCCATCCGCCAAAAGTGCCTGCGTTCAGATAGTGGATGCCACCTTTCTCGCTTTCTTCAAAAAGATGACCATGTGCCAACAATACTGCAATCATGGGCAAGTTGCGCTCTGCTTCATTTCTGGCGAATTTATATTTCTGATTTTGTTCTTCCAGGATCGGGATCAATTTTTTCCTTAGAAACTTTCCCTCCACCTTATTAATCCGAAATATACTTGAACCAAGCAGCAAATGGTGCGAGACAAGGATGACCGGCTTGTTCTCTGATTCGGCAAGGTCAAATGTCTATCATGGCCGACGGATAATCGTTTACATGGTTATTTCTTATTGTCCCATGGTATGGATTGACCGTTGATTATCAGTTCTACGATTTCATCCGGAGGAACATCAAATCGACCAAAATACTTGACACCTGCCTGAAAATCAATGGTGGTCAGTGTCGCAGGAAATGAAGAGTATTGAGTGACAATGATCACTTCCGGCGCTTCATCTGCGCCGAACACTACAAATCTTATGATTTTTCCATTTGGTCCTGAAATCGGAGAAGGAGAAACTACGATTTGATCCTTACGATCAGCATCAGAACATAAAGTGTCCGGACAAAAAGTCATGGTGTCAATTTCACATCCATCGACACTATCCCCGCAGGTGTATGTTTCTGCGAAACCGTTACTCATGTACCAGTAGGTAGAACTGTGATAGCTGGCTGATTCAGCGGGATCTATATCTATTGCATCGGGTGCTCCGTTGACGGCAATACGATCGTTAATTTCATTACTGCAATCCCTTTTATAGTGACTGCTCGAAACATCACCGCAAGAAGTCATCGCAACGAGACAGATGGATACAAAGGAAAAGAAACCAAAACATTTGATCATATCTATCAGTTTCATCGAACACACCTCCGTTAAATGGTTTTGTAAGGACCGATCATGCAACCCTAAAATGAATTACAAAATAATTCAGATCAGATTAAAACTTGTAATGATTGCTGAATGGTATTGTTTTTTAGCTCTAAATTCTTTAAAAAGTCAAGCACGAATTAGCGCTTTTTTCGAAAAATAAGTTTCAGCGGTACGCTGTCGAAAGCAAACGCTTCACGTATCTGATTCATCAGATAGCGTTCATAGGAAAAGTGAATCCCCTTCTTGTGACTGACAAAGAAGACAAAGGTGGGCGGTTTGACATCCGTCTGGGTCGCGTAGGCAATATGCATGAGTCTGTTCTGATAGCGCGGCATAGGATTTCTCCGGATGGCTCTTTCCAGCAAATCATTTAAAGGCGATGTGCCCACTCTTTTCGTGTATTGTTCATACACGGTATCAATCAAATCAAAAATTTTCGGCGCCCGTTGTCCGGTGACCGCCGAAATAAACAGGATCGGTGCGAAGTCCATAAATTTAACTTTATCTTTGATATCTTCGACAAACTTTCCGACAGTGGAATTGTCTTTTTCTACCTTATCCCATTTGTTCACCACAATGATACAGGCCTTGCCGCGCTCATAAGCGAGACCGATTATCTTTGCATCCTGCTCGGTAATGCCTTCTTCGGCATCAATCAAGACCAGTGCGATGTCGCAGCGATTGATTGATTTCAGCGCCTGCACGACGCTGTATTTTTCCAGCGTCTGGCTGATTTTACTTTTGCGGCGGATCCCTGCCGTGTCAATCAGCAGATAATTTTTCCCGTGCACCCTGACGCTGGAATCAATCGCGTCGCGTGTCGTCCCGGGAGTAGGATTGGCAATACTTCTTTCCTTGCCCAATATTTTATTCACCAGCGATGATTTACCCACATTGGGCTTGCCGACAATGGCCACTTTGATCTCGGTTTCTTTATCTCCTTTATCTTGGGCACCCTCCGGAAAATCTGCAACAATGATGTTCAGCAGTTCGTCAACGCCCAGACCATGCTGCGCGGAAATTGAATGGATTTCATCAATGCCCAACCGGTAAAAATCGGTCAGCAGATCTTGATGACGGTCTCCGTCTACTTTATTGGTCACATAAAATACTTTCTTGTTTTTGCCTCTCAACTGTCTGGCAATTTCCATATCCGCATGCATCAGCCCTTCTTTGACATCCATCAGGAAAATGATGACATCCGCTTCTTCAATCGCCAGATTACTCTGCTCGCGCATTTGCACGAGAATTTTTTCTTCTGACGCCGGCTCGAAGCCGCCGGTATCAATCAGCGTAAAAGCCTTCTGGTGATAAACACAATCCATGTAGTTGCGGTCGCGGGTGGCTCCCGGCTCGTCAATCACGATGGCCTTTTGCTTTCCCGCAATTCTGTTGAAAAGCGTTGACTTCCCGACATTGGGACGTCCGACAATAGCTATAACCGGCCTTGATGGCATGGTAACCTCAACGTTTCAATATTCCGAATTCCTGAAGCATTCTCTCGGAACTTGTCCAGTCTTTCTTCACGCGGACGAAAAGTTCCAGAAAAACCCTGGCGCCGAATAATGCTTCCATATCCAGCCTGGCCTGAGTGCCGATGGTTTTGAGCATCGCCCCTCTTTTACCGATAAGAATCGCCTTTTGCGACTCTTTTTCCACATTGATGGCCGCGCTGATGCGAATCAGATTTTTTTCTTCGTCCTCTTTGAATAAATCAATTTCCACGGCCGTCGAATAAGGGATTTCCTGCTTGGTCAGCAGCGTTATTTTTTCCCGGATGAATTCGGCGGCGATGAATCGCTCCGTCGCATCGGTCTGAATATCATCGGGATAGTATAAAGGTCCTTCCGGGAGCATGGTTTTGACGGCATTCAACAAGTCTTCAATCCCCTCTCCTTTTAACGCGGAAATGGGAAAGATTTCCCTGAAGTCACAAAGCACGCGAAATTTATCAATCAGCGGCAGAAGCAATTTCTTTTCAATAAGATCAATTTTATTAATCACCAGAATCACCGGCACTTGGGTCTGCGCCAGGGATTCGATGAGGAAAAGATCATGGGGATGAACGTCGGTATTGGCTTCCACCAGCATGAAAAGAACGTCAACACTGCCGATGGCATCTCTGGTGGTCTGCACCATGGCTTTATTTAACGGACTCTTCGGCCTGTGCATGCCGGGGGTATCCAGAAAAATCATTTGCGCATCAGGATAATTTTTGATGCCGGTTATTTTATTTCTGGTTGTCTGCGGTTTATGGGTGATAATGGAAATTTTATCGCCGATGATCGCATTAAAAAGCGTTGACTTCCCGGCATTCGGACGGCCGATAATGCCTATAAATCCTGATTTAAACAATTCAAAACTCTCCTCAATTATCTGATACCCGGAATTTTCAGATTCATCAATTCTCCGGTATCTGTTTGTATGGAAATTTCGCCACGCGATTTTCCATTTAATGACTCTATAATTAAATTAACGCCCGGGTAAAGCTTTTTTATAGCCATGACATTGGAATTGTTTAAGCCACGGAAGCTGGAAATATCGCGCGGTGACAATTGAAAACAAATCTCTTTTATGTCACGTGAAAGACTTTCTAAAAGTTTGACAGTATGATTATAAAAAACCGTCGCCAGAACAAGGCTTCCGAATGCAGGATGAACCGGACCAGCCAGTATCGCGCCGGCTTTTTTCATTTCCGGCGTCACCTGCAAGCCCATTCTGATTATCCGTATTCCGGATTCGGATAACTTTTCCCAGGCCAGAGCGCATAATTCAACAGCTTCCGGCAAATCCAGAGGCTTGTAGATCCCCCGTTTGAATTCTTCAGCCAGGGCTGTCTCACTGAAAACCATGACCGGATGAATTCTCACTGTATCAGGTTGCAGCTCTATCGTTTTCTCAACCGAACAGAGAAATCCTTCCCTGGTATCACCGGGCAGGCCGACCATGAGATGCAGTCCTGTCCGGAAACCGTTTTTCTTTAAAACGTCAACAGACTTTTCTATGTCCTGAGAGCGATGCTCCCTTTGAGACTGGTGTAACACGGCATCAACAAACGATTGCGCCCCTATTTCCACCGTATGGACGCCGTATTGCTTCAGTAACCGCAATTTGCTTTCTGAAATATAATCCGGTCTCGTCGAAATTCTGATGGAATCGACAATTTTCTTTTCAACATAGGCATACGCCCAGGTTAGGAGCTTTTCCTGATAAGCGGGATTCACGCCTGTAAAGTTGCCGCCTTAAAATGCAATCTCCACTTTTCTGGATTTGTCTTTGTTCCAGGAAAGATAAGCGTTAACCTCCTGATCAAAATAATCTCTGGTGATTTCAGGAGGATAATTTCCGGCCGTGATGGCCTGATTGCAGAAGGTGCAGCGATGCGGACAACCGCTGTTCATGATGAATACGGGAATGACTAAATGACTGCTACTTTTGGATTCGGAATTAACCTTCTTCATTTTGCAGCATTTCCCAGGCTTTTTTTGCCGCCTGTTTTTCGGCCTCTTTCTTACTTCTGCCGCTGCCGTATTCCGTCAATTTATTGACGACAGCCACCTGGACCCCAAAAATTTTAGCATGTTCCGGACCTTTTGCGTCAATTACAAAATAAGCGGGTACGGTTTTATATCTTTTCTGGCAAAGTTCCTGAAGGGCCGTTTTATAATCAAAAAAATCCGTGGATGACAGATTATCGTTCCGGAGCAGGGGTTCAATTAAATTTGTAATAAACTCCTTGACGTCGTTAAAATCAGAGTCCAAATACACAGCGGCAATGACTGCTTCCAGAGCGTTGGCCAGAAACGATTCTTTTTGACGGCTTCCGGAAGTCTCTTCGCCGTGACCGATTAAAAGACAATCGCCAATTTGTAAATCTGTGGCCAGTTGAGCAAGATTTTTTTCGCCAACCAGTACCGCGCGTATTTTAGTCAGATCTCCTTCCGGAGACGCAGCGTATTTTTTTATGATGTAGTCACTCACGCAGAGCCCCAAAACGCTGTCACCCAGGAATTCCAGTCTTTCATTATCGGACAAGGCCAGTTGAGGATGCTCATTGATATAAGAACGATGCGTCAGCGCAGTAGAAAGAAGACTTTTATCCCGAAAAACGTAGCCCAGTTTTTCTTCCAGGTTATTCAAATCATTTAATCTGCTTTCGTCCATAAAATACTTTCAAAAAAACATTATCTTAAAAATTTGAGATGTTTTTCATGTTGCTCTTTGCTCACAAATTACTTAAAAAAACAAGGATTGGCAATCGCTATGTGTAACTTCATTTTTAATGAATAGAATCAGTCCGGAGCAATAATAAATCTATTGCTTATGAAACTTTTTCACTGTAAAATAACAAAAAATGAGATAAATTCATTAAAGTTTTAATGAAGGAGACCATACGATGGAAACAATCACCGGCTACTTGTCGGCTCACCCGACAGCGCTTGTAATAGGTGTCAGCATTATTATCCTGTTTGTATTGATTTTTACTGTTAAAAGCGCGCTTAAACTATTGCTTGGTTTACTGATTCTCGCTGTAGTTGCTTACGGTTATTTCTATTTAAAAGATCCGGCACACATGCCTAAGCCTCAGGAATCTGTTGAAATCATGAAATCCGGTATCGATCAAATCAAAGACAAGAGCAAGAGCTTTGTAAAAGACAGTAAGGATTTATACAAAAAAACAAAAACCGCCCCCAAAGATGTGGGCAGAATGCTTGAATCATCAAGAAAAGAGGTAGACAGAGAATTTCAGAAAAAGTGATTATTGTTCTGCTCAGGTGCTGAAAATTAAAAAATACAGACTATAAAAGATCGATCTCCATAGCACGAACGGGACAGGCGGAAACACACAGTTCGCAACCGTTGCATTTTTCCGGATCAAAGATAACTTTGAACGATTCCTTTTCAAAAGACAGCGCTCCCGTTGGGCAAAAAGCGGTACAGGCACCGCAGTGCACGCACTTATCGGCGTTCTGACTAACGCTCTTGGACAGGGGCTCAACCTTCAGCCCCATTTCTTTCAAGAAACGGACGCCGTGATCGAAATTGTCTTTTGTCCCGCTTAACTCCAGAACAATCACACCTTCCCGGCGGGGAAATATTCTGGCCTTCAAAATATTAAACACAAGATTATACTGTTTAACCAGTTGATAAATGACCGGCTGTTGCACCGTGTCGGGAGTGTAGCGAATAACGATTTTTTTGGAAAACATATTTTTTAATCCATTAAGATTTGCGAAAGACTAAGATAACAGAAAAATATTGTCAAGGTAATTTAAAGAGACTCGCTGAAAACGAACGAAGTATAGTGAAATTTGAAAGTCGAACTATCCCGCCAACATAGTTGGCAGGGGCGACGTGGGATTTGAGAAAATTGCGTGCTTTGTGACAACGTTAATCTATCAGAAGAAGATTCTTCCAGTCGAGCGTGGGAAAGGTTTCCCGCAGGGGATGGTTGTCTTCCACAAAATGATGCTCCAGATTATTGAAAAAGTTTAGGGCAATTTCCCTGACGATTTGCGGATTGACCACATCGTCGTTTGTTCCGTGATACACAATGACCGGGATATGCAAATTCTTTTTTTCATATAAATTGAATTCGGGAAGATTTAAAGCGGGAGCAAGCAAAATCAACTTCTTGATCCTGCTCTCATTTCCCATGGCATACTGAACAGCCATGAGTCCGCCATAGCTGGATCCCACGATGATCAAATTATTTTTCCCGGCAAGACGAGCTCGTAATTTTTTCATGCGTAAGTCAAAATCGCCAAAATAATCCTCAATAATCATTTCAGGAAAATGTTGAGCAAAGTACTGCCCCTTGGCGCCTTGTGCCGTGCTTTCTAAACCGTGAATAAAAACAAGCGTATTCTCCATATCATTTCTCTTTAGTATGAATTTTATATTGTGTAGATTATGTCAGTATGTTATCAGTTCCGCAAGAAAATATTTAAAAGCAGGAGAAAGACTTATGGCATTAGTTTTACCTTTTAAGGCGGTACGGCCGGATAAGAAATTTGTCGCTCAGGTGGCAGCGCTTCCCTATGATGTGATGACCCGGGAAGAAGGACAAAAAGCTGTTGCCGGTAATCTTTTAAGTTTTATGCACGTGGAAAAATCGGAAATTGATGTTCCCGACAACACAAAAAGTAATGACGACCTGATTTATCAGACGGCCAAACGTAATTTTATTGATATGCGGGTGAAGGGAATCCTTATTCAGGATGAATCGCCATGTTTTTATATTTATAGACAGCAAATGGGTACCCAGGTGCAAAGTGGAATCGTCGGCCTGATGAGCGCCGCTGAGTACGATGCCGGGAAAATCAAAAAGCATGAATTGACCAGACAGGACAAGGAAGAAGACCGCATCAAGCACGTGGATACGGTCAATGCTCAAACCGGCCCTGTATTTATCAGTTATCGTGAACGTCAGGGTTTAAACAAGATCGTCGATCAAATATCTTCCGGCATCCCTGAATATGATTTCACGGCTGATGACGGGATCAAACACACCGTCTGGGTCGTCGCTGACGCCCGACATGTTGAAGAAATCAAGAAGGAATTTCTTGCCGTGGATGCCCTGTATATCGCCGACGGTCACCACCGGGCAGCCGCAGCGGCAACCATTGCCCGAAACAGGCGCACCAGTAATAACTTCCAAACATCTTCCAATGAATACGAATCCGTGCTGGCTGTCTTCTTTCCTCACACACAACTGAAAGTGATGGATTACAACCGGGCGATAAAGGATTTGAACGGTCTGAGCCCGGAACAATTTATCGAAAAGATCGGTTTGAAGTTTACAATCAGTCAAAACTTTACGGCAAGATCACCGCAGCAGCTTCATGATTTCGGTATGTATCTGGGCGGTCATTGGTATAAATTAACCATTAAAGAAGGGGTTTATAGCGCAGGCGATCCTGTCGCCAGTCTCGACGCGGCTATATTACAGGAGCATCTGCTTTATCCGGTTCTGAACATTAAAGATCCGCGCGTGGATGATCGCATCAAATTCATCGGCGGCATCAGAGGGATGGATGAGCTGGAAAAGCTGATCAACCAGGACGGTTTTGCCGTGGCTTTTGCTCTCTATCCGACCAGTATGGAACAGATCATCAACGTGGCCGACGCGGGGGCAATCATGCCTCCGAAATCAACGTGGTTTGAACCGAAACTGCGCAGTGGTCTGTTCACCCATCGCCTGGATTAAAAGTTGTTGATGATCTAAAAAATGGAAGATGAAACGCTCGACGAAATTCTTAACGGCGGGTTAAGAATTTTTCAGAAAAAAAAAGGGTATCGCTTTTCCCTGGATGCCTTTCTACTCGCCCATTTTGCTTCTCTGAAACAGCGCGCAAAGTTTATCGATATCGGTTGTGGAAGCGGTGTGATCCTTTTTATCCTGGCTAAACGTTTCCCAAACACCCATGGTGTCGGTCTGGAAATTCAGGAAAATCTCTCAGCCCTGGCCTGGAAGAACACTCAGATTAATCATCTGGATAGCCGGGTGGAGATCGTTCACGGTAACGCGCACAGCGTAAATAATATTTATCAGGAACGCATCTTTGACTCGGTGATTTTTAATCCTCCCTATCGAAAGTTAAATTCCGGCCGGATTAATCCTGTGGAAGAGAAAGCCATTGCCCGTCATGAAATAAAAGGCTCGCTAAAAGATTTTTTAAATGCCGCAAAATATCTGCTCAAACCGGCAGGCAATGTTTTCACGATTTACCCGGCAAAAAGACTGGTGGAATTGGTTTATCTTTTCCGCTCCACCGGCATTGAACCGAAAAGAATGAAATTAATCTTTTCTAGGATGCATTCTGATGCTGTGTTTGCTTTAGTAGAAGGTAAAAAAGGCGGGCGCGAGCAGTTGCAGCTTGAGCCTCCGCTTTTTATTTATGAGCATGAAAAAATCTATTCCAAAGACATGTTCGCCATCTTCAATGATCTTTCCCGTTTTCCCATTGACGGCGCCGGCTGATTTCCAACTGCATGACTTTTTTCAATACGGAGGCCAATTCCCGATCGTCTAAAGCATCCGTACATTCGGCAATCATTTCCCTGTCCCTTTTTTTCAAAACAGTTTTTTTTACAGCGGACTCGTGTTCCTGATTTTTTCCCTGAACCAGTGAGTACCCAACTACAAAACGGATTTCGTTGATCACGGGTTTTGTCAAAAGCTGATTGATTTTATTAAGAATTTCTTCTCTCATGAAATGAAGCTGCTGCACCCAAACCGAAGAAACAGTTTTGACAAATAAAGTTCCGTTTCGCAGTGAATCAGGCCTGGTTTGAGCGGCAATTTTAGAACCAACAGCTTTTGGCCATAGTTTACGAATGGCATTATCTTCAATTTTGGAGACCATTCCTCTTTTTTTTAAAAGAGGAAATAACACATCGCCTATCGATTGTAATTGCGTCTTCTGCTTTCTTCTGCCCATGGTCTTATTTGTGACATAAATCATAAAATAGGTCAAGAAAGCTTGAAAAATAAAAAAAGGCGGGAAGGTTTTCAGTCTTCCCGCCTTTAAAAAGTTACTTTCCAAAGAAACTGTTCTTAAACAGCAAATGCTTCTTCAGGAATATTCATACAGCTCTGTTCATCCTTCTTCAGGTTCTCCAGTTTAGCCGGAACCATGTCGGTGATGCGACCGATAAAGAATCTGGCCGCTTCAATCTTACCACGATAGAAGGCTTTTTCCTGTTCGCCGGTTTCTGGCGCAAAGAACTTCGGAACGGCAACAATAGCCGTCCTGAGCTCCAACCAACCCACAATGACATCACCCATGCAGTTCAGGAAATCGCAAGCTCCAATCAGAGGAACGTAAGGAGTGACTTTGATCATCTTGGCGAAAGCCATCGATGTTTCTGCGCACGCATTCAAAGCTTTTTCGACGGTTTCTGCTTCTTTCTTTAAAGCGTCAATCTTCTTGCCTTCCGCAATGGTTTCGTTGATCATAGCCATCAGATTCATGAAATAAAGGCCTTTCTTCATGCCCAGCTTACGACCCAGAAGGTCAAGAGCCTGAATACCGTTTGTTCCTTCATAGATCTGATTGATCTTCTGATCTCTCATCATCTGCTCAACGGGATATTCACGGCAGAAGCCGTAACCGCCGTAGGTCTGAACAGCAGTATCGCAAACCATCATGCCCATATCGGTGCTGTACGCTTTGACGATCGGTGTCAGAAGTTCGATAAATCCATGCCAGTAGGCCTGCTGTTCTTCATTCTTGTCGATCATGGCGTTAAATTCGTTATCCATGCAGAAGTAGCAGAAGAAACAAAGCAGACGACAGCCTTCTGAAGCAGATTTCATTTTCAGCAGCATTCTGCGGACGTCCGGATGACCAATGATCGTAATGGGTTTGGGGTTTTCAACCTTCATAGCCATTTCGATGACGTTTGCACCCTGAATTCTCTGTTTGGCGTAATCAAGAGCATGCAGATAAGCCGCACTCGCAAGAGATGCACCCATCATGCCGACGCCCTGGCGTTCTTCGTTCATCATGTGGAACATGATCGGCATGCCTTCACGCTCTTCACCCATCAGATAACCGATGCATTTGTTGTCTGTGCCGAAATTCAATGTACAGGTGGCGTTCCCGTGGATACCCATCTTGCTCTCGATGTTGCCGCACTGAACATCGTTCGGTTCTCCCAGTTCGCCCTTCTCGTTGAATCTGACTTTGGGAACCATGAAAATGGAAATGCCCTTGGTTCCTGCAGGATCACCTTCGATTCTGGCCAGAACGGGGTGAATAATGTTCGGGGTCAGATCATGATCGCCGGCGGAAATGAAACTCTTGGTGCCCACGATGGAGTAGGTGCCGTCAGCATTCTTCTTGGCGGTTGTCTTCAAAAGACCGACGTCGGAACCGGCGCTCGGCTCAGTCAAACACATGGTTCCCGCCCATTCGCCGGTGTACATTTTTTCCAGAAGGATGTCGCGCAACGGATGTTTGAAGAAATCCTCCATCAATCTTGCCGCACCGTGGGAAAGACCGGGATACATAATGAACGCCTGATTGCAGGAAAGAAACATATTCGCGCAAGCAGCAGCGACGATCGCCGGGAATCCCTGACCACCAACTTCAAGCTGATCAGCCATAGCCATGTAACCAGCTTCACAATAAAGCTTCCAAAGTCTTTTGTAAGATTCCGGTGTGGTTACTTTTCCATTTTTAAATGTTGCTTCGACCGGTTGACGATGAACTTCATCAGGATAAGTCGGGGCAAGCTCCAACTCTGAAAACTTTGCCGCTTGATCCAGAGCCATTTTGCACGTATCAGCATCATAATCCACATAACGGCCTTTGCCCAGTAATGTTTCTTCAATCTTTAAAACTTCAAACAACTGGAATTTAATATCCCTTAAATCAATCCACAAACTCGCCATATCATCCTCCTTAAACTTTGTTTATTATATTTTTTTGCTCATTCGACAGAGCCGCTACTCTTAGAGTTTTCTTAAAATTTTCTACTGCGCTTACAGAAAAAAACGAGATTAATCTTAATGCAGTATTTTGTCATGAACCTTCTTGACTGAAAGTCATTTTTGAGTCTTATACATCCCAAAATTCACTGTGTCAACATATTAAATAGGATTTGAGTATTTTATTTGCTAATTTTTATGCTTCTTTAAAATAATATTATAATAATAAATACTTGAACATATTCAGGCCTGCCAAATGAAACGGTTGGCATTGCAGTCAAAATAAAAAAATCCCCGCTTGACGATGGTTTATCCGGGGATTTTTTATGCTTCTTTTATTGTGAGACTCAAATTTCAAAAACGAAGTGTATAACCTGAAGGTCACACGTTGAAATTTGCAAGTCGAACAATCCCGCCCCTTGGGGCGGAAATAGGGTCCAGGGCTTGCCCTGGGGTTTATACCCGTGATTAGATTATTACTTAATTTCTACTGTGCCGTTTCAAGATAATATTGTGTAATTTCATAGACAGCATAGTCCATCATGAGCATGGTGCGCATAACACTGTCAATGGCCTGATTGTGTTCCAGAGCATCAATAAAAATAGCCTGAAAATCAGCATACAGCCACATGTGACGTCTCATTAAAATAAGTCCATAAATTGATTCCTGTAAAGGCAGTCCGATTTCATGACATTTTTTCGCGTATTTCCGGAAGTATTCCTGAGTAAATTCAGTACGATCATCAGGCACCAGCAATTTGCGTAAATTCCTGTAAAAATCAATTGCGTAAACCACTAACTTTTCTTTTTTTATATTTTGATAATGTGTTGTTCTCTTATTTTTTTGAACATCATCCGCCCAATGTGCGGCGATTTCCTCAGCGTTTTGTTCGGTCACATCAAGCAATTTAATCGAATCTACCATTAGAATTTTCTCCTTTCTCTGAGATTAAGTCCGGCATTACAATACCATTTACAGAAAATAATTTTACTTCTTCCCCTGTTTCATAAGGTCCTGGTATTCTTTGCTTACCTCGTAAGCAGCGTAGTCGAACACAAGGATAGTCCTTCCGAGCGTATCAAGCGCCTGCCTTTGATCAATACCGGAAGTGAAGATGGCCTGAAATTCAGCGTACAGCCAGACATGCCTGCGCATCAGGATTAGCGCATAAATGGTTTCCTTCGCCGGAATTCCCATTTTGTAACTTTCCTGAGCATAACTGCGAAAATATCTTAATACGTCATCCGTAATTTTTTCATCCAGAAACATCTTACTGAAATTACGATAAAACCTGACACACTGATAAACGATATCTTCTTCTTTCAAATTTTTATACGTTGGTGTCTTCGCGTTGCTTTTAACATCCTTGGTCCATCTTGCCGCAATTTTTTCCGCATGTTTTTCCGCCAGTTCCAAATACTTAATGGCATATGTCTTCATGACTGTTCTCCTTTCCATTAAAATTAGTTTGGATGTTTGATATTAATATAAATCATCGTATTCGATTTGACAATATATTTTTCATTATTATTTGTATGTCTGATGACAATTTTTTCAGTCTTATCTTCACAATGATTTCATACTTCATTTTAAATATTTCATTGACATCCGGATGTGGAAAATTTATAGTCCCGCATCAACATAACATCCGATGTAGTTCAAAAATAATTTTGAGGAGTTCCGGTAATGATGAATACGAGAAGGTTCATTTTAATCATATCAGCCTGCATGATCGCCGCAACCATGGGTTGTGCCACTCTGGGAATGACAACCATTCCGATGGAAAGATTGAAGATGAAATACGCCGACAGCGAGTCTGAAATCATCCAGATCAACGACATGAACATTCACTACAAAGACGAAGGACAGGGCCCCGTGTTAATTCTGCTGCACGGCGTCTGCGCTTCGCTGCACACATGGGATGGATGGGTTGAGCGATTGAAAGGAGATTATCGCATTATCAGACTGGACATTCCCGGATTTGGACTCACAGGACCGGCTCCTGACCGTTCCTTCTACAATATTGATAATGCCGTAAAACTTTTTGAAGAAATAATAGCGGAAAAGAAATTGGAGAAGTTCTCTATTGCGGGTAACTCTCTCGGTGGTTACATAGCATGGAAATTTGCCCTAAAAAATCCGGACAAAGTTGAAAAACTCATCCTGATAGACTCCGTGGGATTTTCCCAACCCCTCCCCGGTATTATCGCATTTGCCAGCAATCCCGTCATCAGACCTTTTGCCTGGTACATGATGCCAAGGTTCCTTTTTGATCGCGCTGTCAATGAGGTTTATGGAGATAAATCAAAATTAACCCCGGAACTCAAAGACCGCTATTTTGAGCTGGCCATGAGAGAAGGCAACAAGGAATCATATGTTGACGTTTTTACGGAATTCAGAAAACAGAGTAAAGATAAAAATCTTTATAAAGGAATAAAAGATTTGAAACCGCCGACACTGGTGATGTGGGGCACCAAAGATATCTGGATTCCTTTCCGGTATTTTGAAAACTGGAAACAGGAGCTGCCGACAGCAAAATTTATCCAGTATGAAGGCGCGGGACACACCCCGATGGAAGAAATACCGGACGAAACGGCGCGTGACGCGGATTTGTTTCTTTCAGGCAAACTGTAAAAACAGGATCTGAAGATTATCGGTTGATGAATAATCAACTGAACCCAAAATTAAAGGGAGCTCTTTCCGAAAAAGAGCTCCCTTTTTTGATCAGCTTGGCAGAAAACTTATTTCACTCTGCTTAACATGGTGGCACCGGCATTACCGAAAGCACCGCAAAGAGAAGCAACGCCGTATTTGGCATCTTTCAATTCATTCTTCATGATGCTGTGCAGGGTAACCAGAATGCGGCATCCGCTTTGTCCCAACGGATGACCAAGTGCCAGAGCGCCGCCCCAAATGTTGACATTATCAAAAGGTGCGTTCTGGGCAATGCCCAATTCTCTTACGCAAGCCAATGCCTGGCTGGCGAAAGCTTCATTGAATTCCCAAACAGCGATGTCGCTGACTTTTTTACCGGTACGCGCAAGAAGTCTCTGGACCGCGGGAACAGGACCGATGCCCATCAAGGTGGGATCGCAACCGGCTAAAGCACCGGCTTCATATTTAATACTGTAAGAAAGTCCGAGTTTATCGGCTTTGGAGCGTTCCATCAAAAGGATGGCGGCTCCGCCGATCGTCAGCGGTGAAGAAGTTGCCGCTGTGACAACTCCATCCGGCTTGAAAGGAGTTTTCATGGTTGCCATCGACTCCATTGAGACGTCACCACGGATCCATTGGTCCGTTTCCACCATAAAGGGCGTGCCGTCATCTTTCAATCCTTCCATCGGAATGATTTCACCTTTGAATTTTCCGGCTTTGGTGGCTGCATCGGCTTTTTTATTGCTCCAGAAAGCCATGGTTTCCATGTCTGTCCGGTTGACTTTATAAACTTCCGCAACCTTTTCAGCAGTGTTGCCCATGGGAAGGTCAAGGATATTGTAACGCTCTGCCAGACGTGGTGAAAAATCCATGTGCATGGCCATGAATACTTTCTGCATATCTTCGATACCGGCGGCAATGTAGGTATCGCCTTCGCCGCACATAATGGCGCGGGCGGCGTGCTGCGTGGCTGCCATACCTGAAGGACACTGCATGGTCAGCGTGTTGGTGGGAACTGATTCCGGAAATCCGCCGGCCAGCCAGGCAAGACGGCCGATGTCATTCTGCATACCGGTAATGTTCGCGCAACCGACGAAAACCGATTCGATATCTTCGGGCTTTACTTTGGGGTTACGGGCAAATAATCCGTCATAAACTTTCGTCAAAACCTCATCGGGTCTGAGCGATCTGAACCAACCTTTTTCATTGTGCGCCCTGGAATTTGGCGACCTTACACCATCGATAATGACACATTCACGCATTGTATAGCCTCCTCTAAATTATTGTTTTTTTCTTTTTATCAAAAAGGTACGGTCATTTATCAAGTCATCAAATAATGCAGGTGGTCTATTCTTCACAGCCGTTCGTAAGGCGTGGGGGCCTGTTATTTCTCCGCATACAAAATCGGCAAAAATATTAAAGCCGTTTGAAGAGCTTCAAATAATTTGTCCAAGATCAACAGCAGATGTGTTGCAAGCCGCCGGTTATCTGATATTTGATAAAAAATCGCTTTTTGACGGGCGAAGTATAAGCAGAAAGAATTTAAGTGTCAATAGATTATTTTCCATCCGGTAAAATAAAAAATGCCGGCAACAGAAAGAAAGGATTGGGTATCTGCAAACCTTTGTTATTTATATGTAATTATTCATGGCTTGAATAATATCTTCTTCCAGATTTCCGCTCCGGGCACTGTAATGATCAATGACCGATTTTAATCGCCCATAGGTTTCTTTATCCTGTAGATCATCCAGTTTTCGATACGCGCCGATGCGACGCCCCAGGCGGAAAATCTGACGGTCAATATCAGGCAGTTCAAAATATCTTTTAATCAGGGACAGGATTTTCTTTTTGTCTTCCGGAAATTTTCCTTCCAGTTCCTCCAGCAGATTTAAGATATGATCACTGGCCAGATAGGCGCCCTGAACATCAAGATGCTCGATAAATAAATTTATTTCCCTGAGAATATCTTCATCATTGAGCGGCTGGAATTCACCCTTCTTCATTAATGCATCCAGTCCGGTACCCGGCACAACGTGCAGCGTGCGCAGGCGCACAAAGTCAGGATTGATGGCGTTCATAATCCGCGCGGTTTCCAGTGCGTGTTCACGGGTTAATTTCGTTCCACCCAGTCCCGGCATGACGTATTCGCTGAGTTCTATTCCCGCGTCTCTGATATTTAGTCCGGCTTTGATATGATCGGCGGCGGTAACCCCTTTGTGAATCAAAGACAAAACCTCATCACTTCCGCTTTCCATTCCGATATGGATCCGGGAGAGGCCCGCATTTTTCAATTGTTTAAGCTCATCAACTGTTTTTCTTGCGGCCGTGTGCGAACGGCAATAAGAAGTGATTCTTTTTATTTGGGGAAACTTCTCCCTTAAAAAGTTAAGAATGGACAATAGATCGGCTGTTTTTAAACTCAGCGAGTTGGCATCCTGTAAAAAAACATTTTCGCCACCACAATAAAGCCACGCCGCTACCGAGTAGAAAAAGTCATTGTAGCAATCACCATTGTTATAAATCTGTCGTAAAACATTTTTAGTAACAATGCCGCCTTCCCCCAGTTTCCAGGAAAGACTGATGACTTTATCGGCGATATCCTTCATGGTTTGAATATCTTTTTGGACCTCTTCCACACTTCTTAACTCAAATTTGCTGCCCCGGTAGGTGTGGCAAAAAGCGCATTTGTTCCAGGGACAGTTTCTGGTAACTCGAATCAGCAGACTTGTCGCTTCGCTGGGCGGACGAATCGGCCCCTGTTCATAACAATGATTCATAGGCTCCTCGTTGCGTAATATTGGCGCTAATATATTAATGATTTGCTCTCAGGCAAGAGTAAAAAAACATTATAGCAGGAACAACAGGGGATTGCGCGCTTTGCCCTGAAGGCGGATTTCAAAATTCATATACACCGCGCCGTCTTCATCTTTCTCTCCCAGAACCGCTATCGTTTCCCCTTTTTTTACAGCCTTATCGATTTTGACATTCCGCTTCTTCAAATGCGTATAGACCGTGGCAAAATTACTTCTATGGCGGATAATAATGGTCTCTCCGTAATTTTTCAAATTGGAAGAAAAAATAACTGTACCGGCCTCTGCCGCTTTCACCTTGACACCCGCCGCGGAAACAATTTTAATCCAGTTATGAAAAGTTTTATTCGGCTGTTTTCCGAAATGAGCCTTAACTTCACCCCGCACCGGCCAGATAAATTTATTTTTCCCTGCTGTGATTTTTTCGGCGGGCTCCGCTGTCGGAGAGGGTGTCAAAATCCTGTCATCAGCGCCTTTTTTGTCCGAAACTATTTTTACAGCGGTCTTTTCATCCGTTACGTTTTTGGGAGATGGCGCTGTCTCCTTCCCACCTGATTTTATGGTACCGGAAACGGTTGTTTTCTCCGGTTCCGCAATGATGACAATCTTTGATTTTTTCGGCTCGGAACTCTTGGTTACATCAATAGACGCCTTCTTTGGTTTGGCAATATCGATGTCCGTTACTTCAACGAACGGCTTAACTTCTCTTTCCTGCTTCTTGATCGTGCTGTCTTTAACGCTTGAATCTATATTTTTCTTAATTTCCGTTTTACGAACGATTTTCTCAGGTGTGGTATCTGCAATAACTTTACTTTCCACCCGACTGGCCGATGGGACAAAGATGACCGAACCTTCTTTAACGGGATTATCAGCTTTGATATTATTGACCCGGATTAATTGCTGCACCGGAACACCGTAGGTTCTGGCAATGCCTTCTATGGTTTCACTCTTTTTCACCAGGTGATAAACGCCGGTTGATGTATCTTTGTGTGCTTGAGATTGAAAACAGGCAAAAATAAAAGGCAGTGTAAAAATGATCAATAAAAACTTTATTTTTTCCATCCGCTCTCCCCGATTAGGCTGACAAAACGGCAGCCGCCTAAATCTTCTCTGATAATTTCCTGAGGATTTTCCTTTGAACGTGTTAACTTATAGAGCGTCTGCACATCGCGGTCGCCGGCCGGCAACACCATTCTTCCGCCGGGGATAAGTTGCTCCAGCAAATATTGAGGAATATCCGGCGCCGCTGCCGTTGTGATGATGGCATCAAAAGGCGCCTCATCACTCCAGCCGTAAGAACCATCTCCGACTCTGATGGCCACGTTATAAAAATTGAGTCTATCAAGAATTTTGCGCGCACCGGTTGCCAGAGAAGCAATGCGTTCCACGGAAAAAACCCGATCAGCCAGTGAAGCGAGAATTGCGGTCTGATACCCGGAACCGGTACCAATCTCCAGGACTCTTTCCCTTCCCTTTAATTCCAGAACTTCTGTCATTAAGGCCACGATATAAGGTTGCGAGATGGTTTGATGCTCGCCGATAGGCAGAGGGCTGTCATTATAAGCCTGCTCAATCAGTCCTTCGTCGACAAAAAGATGGCGGGGAATCGTTTCCATAGCCATCAAAACACGCTCATCTTTTATGCCACGCGCTTTAATCTGCGATTCCACCATCCGCAGCCGCGGTTTTCTGTATCTATCCATTATCCAGCTCGTATTTTTTCTTTTTATCCGGAATACGGTACATTTTCTGAACCATTTCATGACGGCGCAAACCCAAAGCTTCGCGTGTCACAATCAGATAATAAAATTGCAGTTCGGCTTTTTGACGAATCCGGTTGAATTCTTCAACGTGACGGTTGACCTCTTCGAAAATCATTCTTCTCTGTCTCAAGGATGCACAGGAGTTCTCATGACCGTATCGGGAAGCCAGAAAAGAAAATCTTGATTCGATTTGTTCTTCTATCCGGATCATCTTTTCCAGCACGTCTTCCACAGCCCAACTCGCGCGAGTCAGCACCGCCGCTTTTTCCCGCCGCAGTTCCTCCAGGATATTATCCTGCCGATCGCTTTTTATTTTCTGTATCGTTTTCTGATCCATATCAACTTACCCGATTTACGTAAGCAAATATCATTGAAGAGCCTATTTTTCAACTGAAAAGGGGTAAAATGATGATTTGGGGAGCAATAGGAATATTTGCCGGCAAATTTTATTTCTCGCCCTGATAGATACAACCTGCTTCCGGACTTTCCTGCACGACGATCTTACTTAACTGCGGCAATTTGGTACAAAGACGCTCCCAGATCCATCGCGCGATATGTTCCGATGTGGGATTCGTCAGCCCCTCCACATCATTTAAATATTTATGATCCAGCTGTTCAAGCAGCGGTTCAACCGCTTGATGAATATCGGCAAAATCTATCACCCAACCGAAACGGGGATCAACCGGTCCTCTGATATGAATTTCTATCCGAAAGGAATGGCCGTGAACTTCGGAACACTGGTGTTGCTCACCGACAAAGGGCAGGCGATGCGCCGCGTCGAATTTAAAAACTTTGAAAATTTCCATCTAGGTTTCCTATTTTATTTTTAATATTTTATGCATCTGCAAACTCAGACGCCACTGCGGATGGGACTTAACATATTCCAGCGCGAACGTCGCATTTTTTTCAGAATCAGGCGAATCCATCGGCTGCAGAAAAAAATACTGAAAGTCCAGCATCGCGTATTCTTCAGGCGCGGCTCCTTCCTGCGGAAAAACCAGCTTCAGCTCATTTCCCGAGCGCAGCACCGGTTGAGCATTCGCCTTGGGGCTGACGCAAATCCAGTCAACACCGGCCGGCGGTAAAATCGTTCCGTTCGTTTCCACCGCTATTTCAAATCCCTTGTCCTGCAACGCTGAAATCAATCCCGCATCCATTTGCAGCAGCGGTTCGCCGCCGGTGAAGACAGCAAACGGACGGACGGCATTTACATTTTTCTGCGGCCATAATTTTGCAATCCGGTCCGCCAAATCCACTGCCGCTTTGAATTCTCCGCCTTCTTCCCCGTCACATCCGACGAAATCCGTATCACAAAATTTACAAATTGCCTTATCGCGATCCGCTTCCTTTCCCGACCATAAATTACATCCGGCAAAACGGCAGAAAACCGCCGGACGTCCGGTATAGAAACCCTCACCCTGAATAGAATAAAATATTTCCTTGACGAAGTAACTCAAGAATAAATCCTTATTCCAAATATTTTACAGGATCGGTGACACCGGCGTCTTTAAAACCCTTCAGACGCAAAAGACAGGAATCACATTCGCCACAGGCTTTCCCTGAAGGCGACGGATCATAACAACTGTGGGTAAAACTGTAATCCACGCCCAGTTCCAGACCTTTCCGTATAATTTGTGCTTTGCTCATCCTAATGAGCGGCGTGTGAATTTTCACTTTTCGTTTGTCTTCGACTCCGGCTTTGGTGGCCAGATTGGCCATCTTTTGATAAGCGGCAATATATTCCGGACGGCAATCAGGATAACCGCTGTAGTCCAGAACATTCACGCCGATAAAAATATCATTCGCGCCGATGACTTCCGCCCAGGCCAAAGCGTAAGACAAAAATATCGTATTGCGTGCCGGCACATAAGTTACCGGAATATTCTTTTTCATTGTTGCTTCTTTCCTGTTTTTGGGGACATCAATATCAGCCGTCAAAGCGGAGCCTCCGATCTTCTGCAAATCAACATCCACGATCAGATGCCGGGCAACTTGATTCATACCGGCAATGCGCTTTGCCGCTTTCAGTTCAACGGCGTGCCTCTGTCCATAGCGGAAACTCAACGCGTAAATTTCAAATCCCGTCTTTCGGGCGACAGCCAGTGCTGTGGTAGAATCAATTCCACCGCTTAATAAGACAACGGCTTTTAATTTATTTTTTTTCATAGGAGGGCTCTTCACCAAATTTTACTGACCGGCACAAACAGAAAATGGGATGCTGAA
Organism: Smithella sp.; assembly: GCA_049664145.1. Taxonomy (GTDB): domain Bacteria; phylum Desulfobacterota; class Syntrophia; order Syntrophales; family Smithellaceae; genus Smithella. Next base: position 21,326 of record JBATES010000242.1, on the reverse strand, counting down.
AAGATTCAACGCATTGACCGATGTTTGCCTGGCTACCTCTTCCAACGGCATTCCCTTGATCTCCGCGACTTTTTTAGCCGTGTGAATAACATAAGAAGGCTCGTTTCTTTTGCCGCGATGCGGAACCGGCGTGAGATAAGGCGCATCCGTCTCCACAAGCAGTGAAGAAAGCGGGACACGCGCCGCTACATCCTGAAGCGTCTTTGATTTGTCATACGTTACGACTCCGGGAATGGAAAGATAAAATCCCAGATCGATGCACTTTTTGGCCATTGCGTAATCGCCGGAAAAACAGTGAAACACACCCCGTCTCACGCCCGAAGCCTGAACGGTTTCCAGCGACTGCCGATGCGCTTCCCGGTCATGAATAACCACGGGGAGAGCAAGTTCCAAGGCCAGTTCGAGTTGCCGTCCGAACAATTCCAGTTGCTGTTCCTGCGGAGAAATGTTGCGGAAAAAATCCAGACCGATCTCGCCGTAAGCGACGATCTTTTTATGTTTTTGAACCAGATCTTTCAGGGCATCCAGCGTATGATTATTGATTCTCGCCACATCGTGAGGATGAACGCCGACGGTCGCGTAAATATTTTCATAGTGATCGGCAAGCGTCACCGCTTTGAGACTCAGTTTGAGATTGGTTCCGACGGTGACGATAAAATCGACGCCCTCACTTCCGGCACGCCGGATGACTTCTTCGCGATCGGAATCGAATTCTTTCATCTCCAGATGAGCGTGGGAATCGACAAGCATGAGATTTTAACTGACGTTTTCGTTTGTGGATTCGAGCTGGTTTTCGATTTTATTTTCGCCCTGATTCTCACTGAGACAAACTTCTTCGGCGTTATCGGCAACATCAGGAAGTTTTTTCAAAAGGGCCTGAAGATCCTTCTCGGAAATTTCACCATGCATAATTTTGCGCGAAAGAATGCGTTTATCGTTGCTGATTACTTCAGTATTGACTCTTTTTGACATGTTATCTCTTCTCCTTAACGTAAATGAACATTTTATTACTATTACATTTTTACGATTTAATCAAGAATGAACAAATTTCCTGCAGAACGGGCTATTTTTTCAAGCGGGGATCCAGCAAATCCCGGATGCCCTCCCCCAGCAGATTATAACCGACAACTGTCATCAGGATGGCCAATCCCGGATAAAGTGAAAGCCACCACGCGATGTCAATATTATCTTTGCCGGCCGTCAGGATATTGCCCCAGCTCGGTGTGGGCGGTTGGACGCCGATGCCCAGGAAACTCAACGCCGATTCGGTCAGTATCGCTCCGGCAATCCCCAGCGTCGCCGCCACCAGAATCGAAGCCATCGAATTGGGCAGAATATGCAGAAAAATAATCCGCAGATCACTTGCGCCTATCGCTTTGGCGGCCTGCACAAAATCTCGCTCCCTCAGGGAGATAAAATCAGCCCGTACCAGCCTGGTCACGCCCATCCAGCCGGTCAAACCAATGATGATCATGATATTCCAGATGGAAGGTTCCAGAAAGGCTATAACCGCGAGAATCAGAAAAAATGCCGGGAAGCAAAGCATCATGTCCACAAACCGCATGATGATCGAATCAACCCAGCCGCCATAGTATCCGGAGACGGCTCCCAGCATCGCTCCGATAATGATGGCAAAGCCCGTAGCCACGAAACCAACCTTCAGAGAAATCCTCGCTCCCCAGATCATCCGGGAAAGAACATCCCGGCCCAGTTGATCTGTGCCAAACCAGTGATGCATGGACGGTGCGGCCAGCACATTGTTTAAATCTATTTGTCCCGGATCGTAAGGCGCGATCCACGGCGCGAGAATGGAAACAATCAAAAGCAGAAAGACCAGACCGCCGCCGGTCAACATCAATTTATTTTTATAAAATGTTTCCCAAAAGTTCATCTTCACAACACCGTCATGAAATGCGGATCCGCGGATCCGCCACCGCATACGACACATCGGCAATCAAATTGCCCACGAGCGTTAAAATCGCGCCGATCAATAAAACACCCATGATGGTCGGATAGTCTCTGGCCATCACCGACATATAGAAAAGTTGTCCCATGCCGGGAATGGCGAAAATTGTTTCAAAGATAACGCTCCCGCCGATCAGACCGGGAATGGAAAGACCCAGAATGGTAATGGCCGGTAAAAGCGCGTTGCGCAAGGCGTGCTTGTAAATGACATCCCGTTCACTCAATCCCTTGGCGCGGGCGGTCATAATATAATCCTGCCTGATCACTTCCAGCATGTTGGCTCTCATATAACGGGAAAGACCGGCCAGGCCACCAAAAGCGGAAACGAAAACCGGCAAGATCAGATGCTTCGCCAAATCAATCAATCGTTCAACCGCGCTCAGATATTCGTAATTCAATGAACGGAGACCGGAAATCGGCAGCCAGTTTAAATGAATGCCGAAATAAATCATCAGCAACAAAGCCAGCCAGAATGTCGGCACGGCAAAACCGATGAAAACAAACACCGTCGTCACCTTGTCAAACAAAGAATCCTTGTGCACAGCTGATAAAACACCCAGCGGAATCGCAACCGCGATAATAATCAGCAACGACAAAAAATTAATCAAGATCGTGATGGGCAGCCTCTCCATAATTTTATCAGCAACCGGACGATGGTCGGTCGCAAAAGATGTTCCCAGATCTCCCTGACTGATTTTTTTCAGCCAGGACCCATACTGCACATGAATCGGTTTATCGAGTTCATACATCGTCCGGAGACGTTCTTTCATTTCCGCTGAAGCTTTCGGATTCATTTCCGTCTGTAAATCAGTCGGAGAACCGGGAGCCAGATGCATGACGAAAAAACAGATAACCGTAATCCCCAGCAAAAGAGGAATCATAAATAAAGTTCTTTTTACTATGTACCTGAGCAATTCATTCTCCGGACAAAATTAAAAAAAGTCTTTCCCGCGAAGGCGGGAATCGAAAACTTTTCCTATTGCAGAAACTTCACAAGCCCCAGGCTCTTGATATTCTCCATCGACCGCCAGAGATTTTTGGGACTGTGCGCTTCCAGCGTGACAGTCGGTTTTACTTTCATCTTCCGCAGCGTATCAAAAAGCTCTGCAAAAGGAAACGTGCCTTCTCCTACAGGAAGGTGCTCGTCCCGCAGCCCGTGATTGTCATGCAAATGCAAATGCCCCAAATACTTTCCCATGGACTTTAACCAGACACTTAACGGTTCCTGAGCAAAGGCATTAAAATGACCGGTATCAAAGCAAAAGCAGATGCTATCCGAAGCCAGCGCGTCAAATAGACGCCGCAGAATGTCGGGATTTTTCTCGTAAACATTTTCCAACGCGATCATGGTATGGACATCTCTGGCCAGCGCGATGAGCTCCGTCCATGTTTTCAAACTGTTTTCCAGCCACAAATCATCGACAAAGACATAATAACGTTCGTCAAAAGAAGAATGGCAGACAATTTTCAGAGGATGGAAGTAAGGCGCGAGATCGAACGCCTGCTTGATTCTATCAATACTTATACGTCGGACTTTTTCATCAAGCGCGCCCGGACGCAAATCCATAAAGGGCGCGTGAAAAGTGGTTTTCAAACCGGCATCAGCCAGAATTTTCGCGTGTTCAATGCACTTCGGTTTATCCAGTTTCTCCAAAGCCCAGTGATGAAAATAAATTTCCAGATTAAGCTTCCGCTGCAAAATCATATCCAGATGCTTCGGCAAAAGATGATACGGCATATGAGCGTGAACGCGACTTGCAATATCCTGCATGAAAAAATCCTCTTAGAATAAAGAAATCAGATTGCCGAAGTTGTTACCACAGCTGATTTTTTTTCACAACGGCCAAATAATTTTCTGAAAGAGACAGGGATTGTATCCAGCAACGCCGTGCTCATACAATGAATCTTCTCACAAAAATTATTGTATTTTGTTTAAAAGTAAAATATTGATGTTTTAAAGACAATGAGAGTAGGGACTTTATGATGGAACGAAGAAAAGAAGAACGACTGCAGGAATTAAACGAAATCGTCATATCCGTCACCTCCGAAAAAAAGGATATCTCCAAAAAAGATTTCTTGTATAACGTCAGCAAGGATATCTCTGCCTCCGGCGCCAGAATTCAGTCCAACATTCTCTTGCCTGTCGATACTCTTCTCAAAATAGATTTCAAATTAAAGACACTGAAAAAACAGATTACCACGTTGGGCAAAGTTAAATGGATTAAAATCAACATTGAAGATAAAACCTATGACGCGGGCGTGGAATTTGTTGAAACACCCGCCGAAGCAATGGATAAACTCAAATTTTACATCTCGCAGATAAGAAGATTACATATCACCGATATGAAAGATAAGTTTTAATCAGCTGCCGGGGCTTTTTCTTTTTCAACGGGGCATTGCTTGTTTTTAAAAAATTCAAAGTAAAGCAAAGGAACGGCGACCAGGGTAAGGATGGTTGACGCCACGGCGCCGAACATCATGGCGATGGCCAGTCCCTGGAAGATGGGATCAAAGAGCATGACAAAAGAGGCGACCACGACGGCGGCAGCGGTAAGAACAATCGGCCTCAAGCGCACGGCTCCCGCCTGAATCAGGGCCTGGCGCAAATCACCTTTTTCCTGCCATTCCATCTGAATAAAATCGACGAGCAGAATGGAATTGCGCACAACAATTCCTGCCAGAGCGATAAATCCGATCATGGAGGTTGCCGTGAAAAAAGCGCCGAACAGCCAGTGCCCCGGCAGTATGCCCACCAGCGTCAGCGGAATGGGCGCCATGATGACCAGCGGCGTCACAAAGTTTTTAAACCAGGCAACCACCAGAATATAAATAATGATGAGCACAATGGCAAAAGCCAGGCCCAGATCGCGGAATACTTCATACGTGATGTGCCATTCACCGTCCCATTTCATCGAATAACGGTCTTCCAGCCAGGGCTGGCTGGTATAAAACTGTTTTAGCTCATAACCTTCAGCAAGCTTCATTTTGGCAATATCCGACTTCATCTTCAGGATGGCGTAAACGGGACTTTCTTCCGTTCCGGCCACGTCACCAGTAACGTAGGTCACCTTTTTCATGTTCTTGTGATAGATGGTTTTTTCTTCAATCTCCTGCCGCGTCTTCACCAGTTCGGCCAGACGAACCTGCTGCCCCGATGCTGAAGGAATGGTCAGCGACTGAAGATCGGTCAGATTGGAACGCTGCTCGACGGGCATACGCAAAAATATTTCCACTGGTTCTTTTTCTGTGGCCATGTGCACAAGACCTGCCCCTCTTCCACCCAGGGCAATACTCAAACTCTGCGCGATGGATTCCGTTGTGACTCCGCTGGCGGCGGCCTTTTCATGATCTACTTCGAAAGAAATTTTGCGCTGATCGTCTTCCACAAACCAGTCCACATCCACAACGCCATCCGTCTTTTCAAAGATATTCTTCACCGATTTGGCAATTTCAATCTGACGCTTTGTTTCCGGTCCGTAAATTTCCGCGACCAGCGTGCTCAAAACCGGCGGGCCGGGAGGAATCTCCGCCACCTTGATACTTGCCCCGTAGCGGTCCCCGATTCGTTTCAATTCCGGGCGCAGGCGCTTGGCAATATCGTGGCTTTGGTCACTGCGTTTATCCTTGCTGACAAAATTAACCTGAATATCGGCAACATTGCTGCCCGAACGCATAAAGTAATGACGGACAAGGCCGTTGAAGTTGAATGGCGACGCCGTGCCCACGTAAGACTGGAAATCGGTCACTTCCGGCACCGTTTTAACATATTCAGACATTTCTCTGGTCAGCGCCGCCGTTTCTTCCAGCGTACGACCTTCGGGCATATCAATAACCACCTGCAGTTCGCTCTTGTTATCGAACGGCAGCATTTTCATCGTTACCTGTTTCAACGGAATAAGAATTACGGACAGTAAAAGCAATCCGAGGATAACGGATAGAGCCACAATCCGTTTTTTCTTGACATCAATCAAAGGGCTGAGAAATTTTTCATAATATCCGGCGATTCCCTTTCCCTCTTTTTCTTCTTTGTGCCGTACATTTTTCAGAACAATGTAGGCCAGCCAGGGACTGACGATGAAAGCCACCAGCAGAGAAAAGATCATGGCCGCCGAAGCGCCCACGGGAATCGGCCTCATGTAAGGACCCATCAGACCGGAGACAAAAGCCATCGGCAACAGGGCGGCGATCACCGTAAAGGTTGCCAGAATGGTGGGATTGCCGACTTCATCCACAGCGTACACCGCAGTAAGCGGTTCAATTTTATGGAGACGAAAATGACGGTTGATATTTTCCACAACGACAATGGCATCATCCACAAGAATACCGATGGAAAAAATCAGCGCGAACAACGTCACGCGGTTCAGGGTGTAGCCATAAAGATAATTGATGAGCAGCGTCAGCGCGAGCGTGACGGGAACAGCAACGGCCACCACAATGGATTCGCGCCATCCCAGAAAGACAGCAATCAGAATGATGACCGAAAAGGTGGCGATGAGCATGTGATACAGCAATTCATCGGACTTGTCTTTGGCCGTTTCGCCGTAATTGCGAGTCACCGTCACCTGCACGTCATGGGGAATCAAATGCTTCTTCAGCGCTTCCACCTTTTGTAACGCATCTTCGGCAACAACACTGGCATTGGCTCCCTTTTGCTTGGCGATGGCAATGGTGACGGCCTCGTACTGGCCGGCGGGATCACCGGTTAATCCTTTTTTGTCCGCCGCCGGTCCCATGCCCATGAAAACGTAATTGGAAGCTTCTTCCGGTCCCTCGCTGACTTTGGCCACATCCTTCAGATAAACAGGTTTCCCGTTGAAAACATGAAGAACCAGATTGCCGACATCCTGCGCGTCTTTCAGAAAACGTCCCGTCTCCACAACGGTTTCGTTGTTGCCGGCGGAAAATTTACCGGATTGCACGACAATGTTGGTTTTCTCCAGCGCGTTCATGATTTGGAAAGCCGATAAATTGTAGGCGCGCAGACGCTGGGGATCAAGCGTTACCCTGACCTGACGGCGCTGACCTCCGATGATGGAAAATTCCGAAACATTGGCATTCTTCTTGAGTTCGCCGCAAAGTTCCAGCGCGACCCGGCGCAGTTCGTACCCCGTGTATTGCGGAGATTTGCTCCAGAGGGTCAGCGCCAGAACGGGAACGTCATCAATGGATTTGGCCTTGACCATCGGCGGGGAAACACCGGGTAAAATCTTGTCGTAATTGGACATCAGCTTGTTGTAGAGCTTGACCAGACTGTCTTCCATATCTTCGCCGACATAGAAACGCACAATGGTCATGTTGAATCCGGGTTTGACAATCGAATAGACGTACTCGACGCCCTTGATTTCCGACAGAAGTTTCTCCATCGGAATGGTCACCCGTTCTTCCACTTCTTTGGCGGAAGCGCCGGGATAATTGACGAAAACGTCAATCATGGGAACGACAATTTGTGGCTCTTCTTCGCGGGGCGTGATGAGAACGGCGAATGTGCCGAGCAACATGGCGGCAACAACCAGCAGCGGTGTCAGCTTCGATTTGATGAAGGCTTTGGCAATTTTTCCGGAAATTCCGATTCCCGTCATTTCATCTTTTCTCCTGAGATCATGCCGCCATCAATGACTTTTTCAATGCCTGACGTGACGATCCGGTCACGGGCTTTCAAGCCGGAGAGAATTTCCGTACCGGCCGCAGATGACTTGCCGGTGCGGACAAGGCGGTAAGTCACCAGTCCCTGATCATCAACAGCATACACACCGGTCAACTGACCTTTGCGAACAACCGCCTGCTCAGAAACAATGATGGCTTCTTTTTTGCCGATGGGAATGCGCACGCGGGCGAATAATCCGCTGCGGGGATTTGCGTTTTTAAAGCCTATCTTGGCCGTAAAAGTGCGTGATGCGGGATCAACCGCAGGAAAAACTTCTTTGACGAATCCGGCCAGAGAACCGGTCATGGTATCCACTTCAGCTTCCACGGGCATGCCTGTCTTGACCGCGGGACCGACACCGGCATCAATCGAAACTTCAATATAAGAGTTACCGCCACCTTCAACAACCAGCAGCGGCATTCCGGGCGTGGCCATGCTACCGGCCTCAATCCGTTTTTCCGTGATTCTTCCGGCTAGAGGCGCAGTGACTTTGGTAAAGGACATATGGGTTGCAGCTTCGTCCGCCATGGCCTTGACCCGATTATATTCGGCGTCGGCCAGTTTTTTCTGAGTATCAATCCGGTCCATCTCCTGCTGCGAAACGACGTCTTCAGCATGAAGTTTTTTATAGCGCTGCCAGGTTTTTTCCGCCAGCGACTGGTTTTGTTTTGCCGCTTCAACCGACATATTGGCCGCTTGCAGCCTTTGTGCGGTATCCCGGTCATCAATGGTCAGAAGCAATTGTCCTTGTTTGACAAAATCCCCCTCTCGGACAGGAAGCGAGGTTATCGTGCCCATCACCCGGCTGGCGACTATGCTTGTAAATGTTGAACGGACGGTTCCGGTGACCTCGTAAATATCATCGACCGTTGAAACAGCAACCGGTTCAATCTTCACTCCGGAGATCTGCGGCCGCTTAACCGAATCTTCTTTCTTGTCCTTGCAGCCGGTGGTCATAAGGCTCGATGAGAGAATAAACGCAACGAAATAAGCGATAATTAATTTTGAGTGATTTTCTTTTGTCATGGTCGTTTCTCCGCTAAGAAATTATGTGACTTAAAACATGATATTCAAGCCATATCAATCGGGTAAATTTTCTATTTCATTTTGTATCCGTCGTTAAGGGTTTTCAGAAAAGCTAAAAGATCATGTTCTTCCTGCTGGGTTAACTTTAAATCACCCATTTCATCCTTGTTGACATTTTCAAGAACTTCCGGCTTGGGCCATTTCCCCTTTGCATCAAGGCCCCCGACGGTCTGATTAAACGGCTGGACATCCCGCGTATTGTAGAAATGAATGATGGACTGCAAATCAGGAAAATAACCGTTGTGTCCATAGCGTCTCGCAAATTTGGTATCCGGTCTTTTATCGACATTACGCAGGGTCGGAACGCGATGCTTACCCAGATTCGCCCTGGCTAAAGAAGCATACTGCGGCTGGGTTTTTAAAAAGCCTCCCAGTCCCTCATCAATCCAGTCCTTGCCCAACGGATTGATGCTTTTGTCCATGCGATACCATGGATTATCCGGATTCGCAGGGATGCCCAGGTTATCATAAGTAAAGTCTGTAAACAGAGGCAGTTCCTTCCTGTCACTGAGTTTGTTGGGATGACATTCGGCACATTTCCCCTTCTCTTCAAAAATCTCTAATCCGCGCTTTTCCTGAGCCGTCAATTGAACTTTTCCACGTAAATAGGCATCGTACTTGCTGTTGAAGGCATTGACTTTCGATGAATTTTGGAAGGCCGCCAAGGCCAGTCCGATATAGCCGAATTTGAGCTGAATCTGTGATTGCTCATCTAGTGTTTTATCAAGCCCCATGTATACGCAAATACGAGCAAACTCCTTGGCATAAGCGCTTTTTTCAATCCGTTGGACAACTTCCGCGGCATCCTTCAAGTTGTGTTCAACCGGATCCAGAAAAGGTTGTTGTGCCTGATCGGCAGCAGGATTTCCCAAAAGGCAGCCCGTGGCCCGGCCATCCCAGAAATTGCCGCCCACAAACAGAATATCTCCATCTTCCAGCCGGGTGTGTAAAACCGGCGCATAGGTGGCATAAGCCGCGCTGTTGGGCTTGCGATTACCGAAACGCGAAGGGATTGCGCCGGGATAAATATTGCCGGCCTGATTAATGGCGCTATCCGGTCCCGACCAGCCGGCATGAGAATCATGACAGGTTGCGCAGGACATTCCGGACGGATTGGATAAGGTTCTATCGAAAAAGATTTTTTCACCGAGAGTCTGAAGATCGGCATCGTTCAATATTTTGTTCAGGCGATAGTCTCCCGCGGCTTTGGGTAAACGGACATTGACCTTAGGCCGACCTTCGGCAGTCTGAGCATCATGAAGAATGCCGAAAACCAAAATCATGATCAAAATGCCTAATCCGGTAACCCAGCAGCTTTTGTGACGCATCACCAACCTCCTGATTCAGGTCATTAGCAATATAACCTATTTAAGAAAATAATAAAAATGTTTGTCCTGTATGTCAATAAAAATACTTTGAGTTTTTATGATGATCTTATGAAGTTAAGTTACCTGGACAAAATATTTCATCTACATTTTGTTCTTTTTTCGAATATTACGGATATGATAATACCAGAGGCGGGATAATTCTCACCCCTGGTATTAATAAAAATATTAATGAAACAGTCGAAATTTATTATCGGCCTGTACGCGTCTGCGATCCTGCACCTTGAGAAGTGCTGCCTGTATTGGTTGTACCGGTTCCGGTTGTACCCTGATTTTGATCTCCTCCGGCATAGAGCACACCTGAACTAAGAATCAGCAGAAATATCACCAGCATTACTTTTTTCATTCTTAAACCCTCTTTTTTTAATGATTGAATTTTATGGTTCGTATGTAATCCCCAGTGCCGCCAGATTGGAAACAAAGGCCTTGAGATGATTTAATGAACCATCCAAAAGGTTACTGTAAACATTTTTTATGTCTTTTCTGGTGGTTGATGCAATCCCGGCATTAAGGTCTGTTATGTCTGTTTCCTCTATCAAGACACCAACTTTAAGCGCATCGACCAGTGAAATTTTTCCCTGTATGATAAGCTGATCATATAAGGCCTGCAAATCGGGGTTGGTGAACTCTCCCACATCGTTGCCTGCTACAGGGTCAGGAATTCCATACTTAACGAGCAGATTCTTGATGGAATCCATGTGCCGCTGTTCGCTTGCCGCGATGTTGTTGAATATCTGAGCTCCGTAAAGGTTATACATAGTGACATAGACATCCCTCGTCAGTTTCTCTTCCTCACGCATGTACGTCAGCCAATACTTCTCAGCGGCGGTCAGGCTGGTGGCGGCCTGAACATAACCTGCCGAAGAGATGGCAAATAATAAGAGAAACCCTCCAACAACGATAATCTTTGTTGCGTTAGCTTTAATGAAACTTCTCATGACCTAAATCTCCTTTCATAATTTTTTTGCCGATCAGGCATAAATTGAAATTTGCACAGGTCATGCCAGAGAAGAGAAATGAAAACAAAAAATATCACAGCGCTAATAAATATTTCAATTCAATGATTTATGTCACTGTGACAATTGGATTCACCGTAGCAATTATGGGGAAATACTATTTTTCCGTTTGTTGGCGGATGCAGAATTTGCACGGGTCTGTGCCTAGAATCGATAACTGATGCCGACTAAGCCCGCATGATTGTGTGATGTACCCAAATCTCCTGTCATGGTCGAGTATGTGTAAGATAAGTTGGACGACAAAGATGGAAAGATTTCCATACCGATTGTAAAACCGATGCTGTGGCGATCTACATCTTCTTTATACAGGTCTGACGAAAACGTGGAAGAGTAACCATAACGATTACCCCTCCCTCTGCCGGTCGTTGTGATTGTGGTTGTGCTCTCTTCTTCCAGAGTGCGAAAGGAATCTCCCCGGGAAAACTCATACCCTATCTCCGTAAAGAAAGCTCGCGTCCAATTGATGCCCAGAACAACACCCAAAGCATTCTCCGTATAGGAATAAATATCCATATCCGCCCGGTTGTCCGTGTATATGTAGTATTCGCCAAGATAGACATATTTGCCTAAAGGCTGTTTCAGGTTGATTTTCGCGCCGAACGCGACAGCAGATTGATCGCTGTCCGAAAATACTTTTCCCTGAACAAAAGGATAAATATTTATACTCCATGTCAAATAAGGGAAAAATATTATTCCCGGAGCAAGTGTGACACCGGCGTGACTCAGATCACTATTTTCTAGGAATGCGTTTCCTTCGAGAGAAGCGCCAAACGTCCAATCCAATCTGGTTTCTCCGCTGACTTCTCTTGCATATTGAAGATACGCGCCAACATAGGTATCACCGACAGCGTCACTGATTGTACGATTTACATTGGAATCGTATCCGACCTTCACCCCGGTTTCCCACGCGGCATATACCGGCGCTGAAACAAACAAAATGATTCCTGTAATAAAACAGGCCAAACTGTTTTTCCCCATTTTTATTAATCCTTAAATCTTTACGGTAAGAAACGACCGAAAGGTAACGAATTATCTCCTGCCTCTGCCCATACCGCCCATTCCTCGGAAGAATCCATTCTGGTGGGAACCGAATCCCCCGACAGTTCCTTTTCGTGCGCCTGATTGTCCGCCTCTCCACAGCGGATAACCGCTGTCATCTCTGAATGAATAAACCTTGTCTGTGGCAAGTACTTTCATTTCCTGACCAATAATATACAGTTTTCCGTCTTTCCCTAATGATTTGGAACCACGAACTTCCACCTCTGTCCCTTCCGGCAGTTTAACCTTTAGATCGCTCCAGTACCATGGTGGAGATGCGATGACCGTGTAATTCTCCCTCCCTGTATCGAGGCGGAATTGAACGGGACCCGTTTCCGGTTGAACAAATTCATATGCCCGGCCTTTAACAACTCCGACCGTATTTTCATCAAAACCTGCAGGATAATGAATGCCACTTTCCGGCAGGACAATGTTTTTATCTTGCGCATAGGAAAGCTGCGGCTGAAGCAGAAAAAACAGTCCAAGCAAAGCCAGTAGCAGGAAAGTCCATCCTTTCCTGCTATGACAATTCATAACGATCATCTTATCGGTTGGTCGGTGCTCCATAGCCGGTACCGTTCTGCGGCCCGACACCACTGTTGCCTGTACCATCTCCTGGACCATAGGTGTTTCCTTTCTTTTGCTGTGTTCCGGTACTTTTCTGCGCTGCATTGATGCATGAGCCATCTCTCAGGCGCTGTTGATCTCTTATCTGCAAATTTGATTGAGTTCTGATCTGTTGGGTCTGTCCATTCATCTTTCCCCCATGCCTGGCTTCTACAGTCACAGGAATTAGGGTTGTCGCAATAAAAGCGCCTGTCAACATTAATGTATAGATGTTTGTTTTCATTTTTGTAGCATCCTCCGTTTTTTTATTAATCTAAATTGCAAGGAAGGTGCCATAAACCAAATACTTTTTAAACTATTGTAATCATGCAACTAATCGTTTCGACTTTTGTCAGGAAAAACATTTCCATGCAAAATTTGCATTCTTGTTTCGTAAAGATTGCACTTTTACAGTCCATATTCTTTAATGCGGTACTGTAATGTCCGCAGAGAAACGCCTAAAATCTGTGCGGCGGTCTTTCTGTTTCCGCCAACCTCGGTAAGAACTTTCTGAATCGTATCCCGTTCCAGTTTTTGCAGCAATCCGTCTTTTGAAAACGATGGATTCGATAGAATCTCAATATTCAAATGCTCCTCGTCAATTTCACCGGAAGCCAGTATGACAGCCCTTTCAATAACATTTTGAAGTTCCCGAATATTTCCCGGCCATGCGTATGCCTCAAGAGCCCGCTTAGCGGCTGAAGTAAAACCGCTGATCCGTTTGCCCGGAGGCTTAGAAAACTTCCGCATAAAAAAATCCGCGAGCGGCAAAATTGCTTCGTTGCGTTCCGCCAACGGAGGCAGTGCTAAAGGAAATACATTCAGCCGGTAAAAGAGATCTTCCCGAAATCGTCCGGACTTGACTTCTTGTTTCAGGTCTTTGTTCGTAGCCGAAATAATTCGAACATCTACATTGATTGTTCTTGTTCCGCCAACTCTTTCCAACTCTCTCTCCTGCAAAACCCGCAGCAGTTTGACCTGAATGGATTGCGGTATTTCTGAAACTTCATCAAGGAAGATCGTGCCGCCATCAGCCAGTTCAAATCTTCCTTTTCTGGCAGCGACGGCGCCGGTAAAGGCTCCCCGCTCATGCCCGAACAACTCACTTTCCAAAAGACTTTCCGTTAAAGCTGCACAGTGAACAGCAATAAAAGCCTTTTCTCTTCTTGGACTCACCTGATGAATAAATCTGGCCAGCACCTCTTTCCCTGTGCCACTGGGGCCGCTGATTAAAACGGAAGTCGGTGTCGGAGAGACTTCCTTGACCAGTTGAAAGACCTTTTGCATTTTATCTCCGAGGAAAATCATTTCTGTTGAGGGAAACTGTTTGCCCAATTCTTCGGATAAAAGAGCAATGGTCGTTTCCGCATCAGCCTCTTTTAAAATCCTGCGGACAATCAGACGCAATTCATCAGGGTTGCTCAGAGGTTTTGTGAGGTAATCGGATGCCCCTGCCTTCATCGTATCCACGGCATTATCTATCGAACCGAAAGCTGTGATGACTAACCAGCGGCTGTCCGGTTTCTCTTTTTTTGATTTTTTAAGCAGATCCAAGCCGGACATGACCGGCATCTTCAAATCAGTGATAGCCAAGTCAAAATCACCATTGATAAATTTTCTAAAACCTTCCTGACCATCACGGGCTTCTTCCACCCGATATCCTTCCTCTTTCAAGATGGTCGATAGAAACGACCGAAATAAAGTGTCATCTTCAACTATCAAAATGGATTTTCCCATGGCATTAATCTCCTGCTTTCGGAATATGAATGGTCAGGACAGCACCTTGAGCCCCATCTCTGTTATTCAGGCTGATGTTCCCTTTTATCCCCTCCATTACTTTCCGGGAATAAGCCAATCCAAGGCCGGTGCCGTTTGGTTTTGTTGTATAAAAAGGAGTAAAAAGTAAAGACTTTTGTTGAGCTGAAATGCCCGGCCCCGAATCTTTAATTTTGACCTGAATCCATCGTCCGATATGATGCACAGAAACATCGATAGAGCCTTCATTCTCCATTGCCTGGATTGCGTTTTGAATAACGTTGGCCAAGACACGACGGAGCTTTTCCTTATCCGCTTTCACAAAGGCCGAAGCCATTCCATTTAGTTGCCATGTCCCGTTCCATCCGGGCACCACTGACTGAATCGCGTCCTTCAATAATGGAATAACGTCGATCCGCTCAATGTTGAAACTTTCATCACGCGAGAATTGAAGAAGTTCCTGAACAAGAAATTCAATACGTGCCGTTCCCTGAAGAACATTTGCCAACGAGGCTTTTCCGGGATCGGCAGACGCCATTTTTTCATCGACCAGTTGCGCATAGCCTTTGATAGAGCCCAGGGCGTTTCGGATCTCATGGGCAAGCAGGGCGGTCATCTGTCCTATGACGGCTAAATGCTTTTTATATTCCAGTTCCTTACTGAGATTGAGGGAACGGGTCAACACTCTTTCCAGGAGAATTCCGAAAACCCATAGAAGGCACAGCACAGACAAACCAACCCACCACATTCTTTTAGCATCAGACACGATATTATCGGCCGGTGTTGTATGAAGAATGATCCGCAACCACTCTGTCACCCCATCTATAAGATGCAGAGGATAATTATATTCATACGCCGGAAGACCTGTTCCGAGAATGATTCTTCGTCCTGATGCTTTTGTCATTATTCCGAGCCGGGCTCTTTCATAAGGGGATAGATCCTCCCCGATTTTACGGGGGTTAGTATGAAAAATAATGTTCCCTTTTGCATCAACAATCAGAGCATATGCCACTACACGGTCCGAGAAAATTTCTTTTACATTTTGGACAACAGCGCCATTTGCATCCCGACGCAAGGCAACCTCCGCCGTGGAAGACAAAGCTAAAGCCGTGTTTCCCAAAGACTGGTCCGCAAGGAGCTGAGCTGATTCGTAATTACGGGCTGTTGAATAGAAAATTGCGGCAGATGAAAGGATCAGAAAAAAAGCCAAACCAAGCCGGACGATATTTATAAAACGTGCTTGTCTCAGGTGTCTTATTTTCAAAATAGCTTTCCCGCTTCAGGATAAGACGTTTTGTTTTAATAAAGTTACATCGGCAAAAATATACCTTACGGTGAGTCAAATTTTAATCAACTCTATCACACCTGAGACCTTTTATGCAGCAAAAGTCTTTTCAGGCAATCAAATTTCTTTTCATATGAAAAGTATTAACTGCTTTTCCTAACGCAATCCATGGCGTTTTTTTTCTTCTTGTCCTCGACCGGACAAGCTTGTTTCACTCAGGTGGAAATTCCCATCCGAGGCAAGAGCCAGCCCTGCAGGAAAAACCATCCGGCCAGAATTAAAAGAAAAATTAATAAATCAGACATTTTTTACTCCTTTAGTTGAGGTTTTTATCAATTAACGCCGCCAGTTGATTTTTAGAAAGTAACCCTATCTGCGTATCTTTTACCTCACCGTTTTTAACCAATATCAGTGTCGGTATGCTTCTGACGTTGTACCTGGATGCCGTCGCCTGATTGTCATCCACATTAACCTTGACCACATTAATCTTATCCTTGTACTCCCCGGCAATTTCTTCCAGAATCGCACCAATTGCCCGGCATGGACCGCACCACGGCGCCCAGAAATCCACCAGCGTCGGTTTCACTTCCTTTAAAACCAATGAATCGAAATTCTTGTCATCCGCATGTTTTACATATTCTGAATTGCTCATTTTTATGCCTCCTTCATGAATAATTTATTTTGTTTCCTGCGTTTGTCTATGGTAAAAACTAATTAATTTTGATCTTTCAATACACGCGAATGTTTAAGATTTCATTGATCTGAATCAACGCAGGAGAATTTTTTTGAAATGGATATCAACGGACAAATAAAAGGCATTGTTTTGTTTCAGGGCGTTTCCCCGGAAAAAATCAAATTCCTGATTTCACAATCCCTTGTCAGGAAATTTAAGCCGGGCGAGATGGTTATCGGCGAGGACGATTCTATCCGGTCTTTTTATGTGGTCGTTTCCGGACAGTTAAAGCTCTACCGGAGTTCCGTTGATGGAAAAGAGCAGACATTGCAACTGCTCGGTCCGGGAGAACCGTTCGGCCTTTGTACGGCATTTGCGACGGATGCATTTCCCGCCAACGCTATGGCGATTGTTGAAAGTTCAGTCCTGCTTATTCCCGGTACGGTTATGGAGGAGACCGCCAGGCAGGAACCGGCTATCCTTTTTAATATTATTCAAATTCTGTCCCAACGCCTCAAGAATTCCATGGAACTCATCGAATCACTTGCTTTAAAAGAAATTCCCGGAAGGCTGGCTTCTTTTTTGTGGCATTTATTACCCAAAGACATCGAAAATAAAAAAAACAGCGTGGAATTGACTATTTCGCAGCGGGAACTGTCCAAGATTCTGGGCGCCACACCGGAAGCCCTTTCCCGCGCTTTAAGAAAAATGGCTAACGACGGGGTTCTTTCAACCGCCGGCCGTGTCATCACCATTCTGGATCGCAAGGCACTGGCTCAACTGGCCGAAGGCGAACAATCACGTTAAATTTTCCGGCGAAGCGCCTGGGCGGCGTTGTGGATGATGTCCCATGCCGCGCTGAAAGGCGGCGCATAGGCCAGATCAAGATAACTGATTTCATCCAGGGTCAGACCAGCCCACAAAGCGACGGAAAGCGTGTTGATTCTTCCCACCACATCGGCAACCCCAACTGCCTGCGCTCCCAGCAGTTTGCCTGATGATTTGTCGGCGGTCAGTTTCAGTCCGATTTTTCTCGTGCCCAGAGCGGGCGCCATGGCGCTTCCCCATGTGATATTGCTCACCGGAGTATATCCGGCAGCCAGTGCCTCTTGTTCGGAAAGTCCCGTTGCCGCGCATTCCAGATTAAACAGCCGGAAAGACTGAGCCCCGACGACTCCTGCAAAGGTCAGCGGTCTGCCACCGATGTTTCGTCCTGCCACCCGTCCCTGCTTGTTGGCGATATCTCCGAGCGGAATATTGACCCAGGTTTTACTGACCTTGTGAAACGATTCACAGCAGTCTCCTACCGCATAGACATCGGGAATAGATGTCAGCTGCGCGAAATTGACGGCGATGGCCCCTGTTTTGCCGGTTTTGAGATCCATGGATTTTGCGAGCTGCACATCCGGTTTGACTCCGATCGCCAGCAGAACCATATCGCCTTCCCATGCGCCCTTGTCGGTTATTACTCTTAGATTTTGTTCAGCTCCTTTTTCAATCGCCTGAGCGGAGGCATTGGCCACGAATGCCACGCCATGGGTCTGAAGTTCTTCCAGCATCAGCGTGGAAAGCGCCGCATCCCAGCGGTTTGCCGGCAGCGCATCTTTGTGAATGATGGTTGTGGCAATTCCTGCGGCATGAAGAGCTTCACTCATTTCCAGACCGATAAAGCCGCCGCCGATAATCACTACACGTTTCGCATTTTTCTCCCGCAGCCAGGTTTTGATCATCATCGCATCTTCCAGATTTCTGAGTGCGAAAACGCCGGGCAGGTCGATGCCGGACATGTCGGGAACGATTGCCGACGTTCCCGTAGCCATAACCAGGATATCATAGGAAAACTGACGTCCGTCTTTCAGATCCACGACCTTTTTCACGGAATCAATATTAACCACCTCGACATTCAATTGAACATCAATGCCGTCCTTGTTGAACCTTTCCGGCGTTCGTGCAACCAGTTTGTTATGATCTTTGATCAGATCGCCAATATAATAAGGAGTCGGACATGATGCGTAAGAAACAAATTTTCCTTTTTGCAAAATGGTCACATTCAAAGACGGGTCATTCCGTTTGGCTTCGGCAGCCGTGGAAGCGCCACCTGCCCCACCACCGATAATGACTAAATTTTTGCTCATATTTCCCTCCATTCATCGTATTTCGGACAGTAATTGTTCCGTATAAGATAATTATTTAACGGCACAAAATCAATCATAATCATATTTTTATCAATATTTCCCGAATAGCGTAAAATTTATTCCTTGACAAGTTATGAGCATATGCTTATAATTATTTTCAAGGAGCAACGACAGAAAATGCCCAGACCGAAATGCCGCCGCAATGTTTGCGGCATGCCAGATAAAAATTATTTCAAGCCCCGGGGAATACCCACGGTGGATTTAGAAGAAATTGTTCTAAATCTTGATGAATTTGAGGCAATTCGCCTGGCCGATTTCGAACAAATGTATCAGGAAGAAGCGGCATCTAAAATGAATATATCTCGCCAGACGTTCGGCAGAATAATAGAAGCAGCGCACAAAAAAATAGCCGATGTTCTCATCAACGGCAAAGCTCTGAAAATTGAAGGCGGTGATATAGCATTGGATGACACAAAAACTTCCTGCCCATCGCAAAGACGAAAGGCAGGCAATAATCATTAATATTTTTTAAAGGAGAAATTTTATGAAAATCGCATTACCATCTTTCCAGAATCAAATTGATGAACATTTTGGACACTGTGAGTATTTCACAGTCTTTACCATTGACGACCAGAAAAAAATCAAGGCGGAAGAAAAAATCTCCTCGCCTGCCGGCTGCGGATGCAAATCCAATATCGCCCAGGTGCTTGCCGAACAGGGCGTGAAACTCATGCTCGCCGGCAATATGGGACAGGGCGCGGTTAATGTTCTGAACAGTCACGGTATTGATGTGCTGCGTGGCTGTTCCGGCGACGTAAAAGCCGTCACGGAAAACTGGCTTTCCGGCAACCTGAAAGATTCCGGTATTGCCTGCTCACAGCATGAGCATGGCTGCCATGAAGGCTAAAATCACAAATTAATTTTATGACATGAAATTAAAAAACACCGATAATTCTGTGCCCACGCATCTTATTGACGGGCAGAATATCATCCTTGATTCCATCGCCGACGGTGTCTTCACGGTCAATAAGGATTGGCGGATAACCTCCTTCAATCGGGCAGCGGAAAAAATAACCGGAGTCCCCAAAGAGGATGCCATCGGCCAGCTCTGCAAGGACGTCCTCAAAGCCGACATTTGCGAGAAAAGCTGCTGTCTGCGCGCCACGATGAAAAACGGCGCGCCGATTGTCAATAAAAAGGTGCAGATTATTGACGCTGACGGCCGCAGATTTCCCATCAGTATCTCCACCGCTCTATTGCGCGACAAAAAAGGCGTGTTGCTGGGCGCGGTGGAAACTTTCCGCGACATCAGCGTTGAAGAAGATCTGCGAAAAACCATCAAAAACAAGTATTCTTTTTCCGATATCATTTCCAAAAATCATCAGATGCTTCAGCTTTTTGACATTCTGCCCGATATCGCGGACAGCGCCAGCACCGTGCTCATTGAGGGAGAAAGCGGCACGGGAAAAGAACTGGTTGCCCGCGCCATTCACAACCTGAGTCCACGAAAACGCCAGCCGTTTATCGCCGTCAATTGCGGCGCCCTGCCCGATACGCTGCTGGAATCGGAATTATTCGGCTACAAGGCGGGTGCTTTTACCGATGCCAAAAAGGACAAGCCCGGAAGATTCCAGTTGGCTGAGAACGGCACGCTGTTTCTGGATGAAATCGCTGATATCACACCGGCGATGCAGGTCAAGTTGCTGCGGGTCATTCAGGAAAAAACTTTCGAACCGCTGGGCTCCGCAAAAAGCGTCGAGCACAACGTCCGCATTATTGTCGCCACGAACAAAAATCTTGAGGAGCTGGTGCGACAGGAAAAATTCCGTGAAGATTTATTTTACCGGATTAACGTGTTTAAAATAAAACTGCCGCCACTGCGCGAACGCATGGAGGATATACCCTTGTTGTGCGATCATTTTATCAGTCGCTTCAACGCCATTCAAAAAAAGAGCATTACCGGCATCAGCGACGACGCAATGACGGTTTTGATGAGCCACAGCTATCCCGGTAACATCCGCGAACTGGCTAATATTATTGAAAGGGCCTTCATTCTCTGCAAAAACGGACTCATTGAAAAGAAACATCTGCCGGAATCGCTTTTCGCCGATGCCGGGAAAAACATCGTCAATGATGACGAGACATCGCTGAAAAACCTGGAGAAAACCTATCTCCTGAAAATTCTCGAACAAAACAGCTGGAATTGCCCGAAAACAGCCAGACAACTGGGCATTCACAAAAGTACATTGTACCGTAAAATCAAATCGCTGCACATCACGCTGCCCGGATAATGACAATAATGATGACCAAAGAGGAAAAAGCCAAAGCATTTTTCAAAGAAGGCTACAATTGCGCGCAGGCCGTTTCTCTGGCCTTTGCCGATGATTTGAAAATAGACAGAAACACCGTCATAAAACTGACCTCTTCGTTCGGCGGCGGGATGGGCAGACTCCGAGAAGTCTGTGGAGCGGTCAGCGGCATGTTCATGGTTGCTGGAATGTTTTGGGGTTATACCGACCCGGACAACAATCGCGCCAAGACCGAACACTATCGAAGAATACAAAAACTCGCCAGTCAGTTTAAAGAAATCCACGGCTCGATAATTTGCAGGGATTTGCTGGGTCTGACTGAAAAATCGGATAGTTTCATCCCGGAATCAAGAACGGCCAACTATTACAAAGAACGCCCCTGTGTTCAACTGGTCGGTGACGCCGCCAGAATACTGGAAGAAATGATCC
>JBATES010000241.1:0-2699 GCA_049664145.1 Smithella sp. | reverse complement strand
AACAGAAAAGAAGAAGCTTTTGCGAGGAGCATACAAAGAAACGTTCAGGCATAAAAATACCTCCTAAAGTTGTTTTAAAATAATGTGGGGCAACTTTGAAACCAGCCGTCTATACGGCAGAAAAACGATTAAATCATTTTCTCAATACACGGTTACGTGTAAGAAAAAGCCTGTGCTGCCTTATCAGCATTTGAAAAAAAAATGTTTTTCAAGCAAATTATTTTCATTAATCTTGTTAATGTTAATTCGTGAAGACAGGATTATTTTTTATTGAAACAGAGACTTGATGTCAAGCTGTTTTAATGAACGGAGTCAGAAATATTTATTCTGAATGAAAAAATATGGTTGTAAAAAAGATGTTAGCATATTACACACAATTAAATTAAGCATTCAGTCATGGACAAAAATCAAAAAATCTTCTGGGGATGGTATATAGTCGGCGGCGCTTTTCTCGTCCTGGGAATTAATTATGGGGCCCGTTACTGCTTCGGCGTCTTTCTCAAACCGATGGCTGAGGAGTTTGCTCTGTCACGCTCGGTCATATCAATAGCCGCCGCAATCAACATGCTCGTTTATTCTGCCTGCGCGATTTTTGTCGGAAGAATGCTTGACCGTGTCGCGCCACGCTGGATCATCACAGCGGGAGCTTTGATCGCCGCTTCCGGTTATCTGATCACTGGTTTTGTAAAGACTCCTCTGGGGCTGTATCTGAGTTATGGATTCATGGTTGGATTGGCTTCTGCCGGGATGGGTGTTGTCGCGTGCAGTTCTTCCGTCAGTAAATGGTTTGTCAAAAAAAGAGGACTCGCTGTCGGCATCGCTTCCATGGGAATCAGTCTGGGGACTGTGATGCTGACGCCGCTGGCTGGATATATTGTTCAATCATTTAACTGGCGTTTCGGTCTGGTGGCGTTGAGCCTGATGACCTTGACGCTGGGTATTTCTGTTGCTCAGGCACTGATGAGAAAAAAGAATCCCGAGGCTTACGGTCTTCTACCGGATGGCGATTATCGCAAGGTATTGCATCAACCAACCTCTCCTCCGGAGATTCATAAAATATCCAACCTGACACTTTTTCGAGATTCACGATTCTGGACCATGGCTATTTGCCAGGGAATGGCTGTCATGATCAGTATGTCCGTCTTTGTCCATCAGGTCGCCTTTGCGACTGATAACGGTATTGGTAAAATAGCCGCTGCCTCGTCTCTTGCTGCCATCAGCATAACGGGATTTATGGGACAATTTCTGTTTGGCTGGATAACCGACAAAATCAAAGATCCCAAATTCGGTTCTTTCATCGGTATAGCGTTTATGCTGGGGGGAACTACATTACCGTTGAAGGTTCAAAGCGCCTTTGACCTTTATGTGGCCGCTTTAGTCTATGGATTCGGATATGGCTCGCTTGCACCGATGATACCACTTCTCATTGCCGATCGTTTCGGCCGCAATGTTCTGGGTTCTATTTATGGTCTTTTAACTTTTTTTATCGGTATGGGCGGGGCCATCGGTCCAGTATTGGGAGGTGTTATTTACGACAAATTCGGTTCATACCACTATCTATGGATGATGAATATTGTTGTGCTGAGCGTTATTGCCATCGCTATCCTTACCTTGAAGAAAGGACAACCATACAACACCTGATTTTAAGATGATACCAAAGAATAAAAAAAGCCCCACAACAGTGAAACAGTCATGGGGCTTTGGTATTTTTTAAATTCTTGCTAACGAGAAATTTATCGAACGAATTATTTCGTTTCGAGAACAGCTTCCACTCTGCGGTTTTTCTGTCGTCCATCCGCGGTGTCATTGCTGGCAATCGGTACTTCTTCTCCAAAACCGGTTGCCGTAATTCGCTTTCCATCTATACCAAACTTGTCAATCATATACTGACGAACATTGTTTGCTCTCTTTTCGGATAAGGCCTTGTTGAAAGCATCATTACCCACGTTGTCTGTGTGACCTTCAATGGCCGCTGTTGCATCAGGATTCTCTTTCATAAAATCGGTTACTCTTTTGATATCGTCATAATATTTTTCTTTAACGGTCGTCTTGTTGATATCAAATTCAACATTCAGCGTTATGGTTACTTTTTCTTTCGCTGGCGCTGGTTCAGGAACTTTTACGACAACAGGTGCGGGTTTTGGTTTTGCAACAGGGGCAGGTGCCGGTTTTGTTTTTACTACTTTTTCTTCACAGAAGGGGTGACAACCACAGTCTTTAATACGATCATCATATTTTACTTCAGGTAAACCACCCGCTGCCTGTGCAATATTAACAACAACAAACATTAAAATAACAGAAGCTAACAATACAATCTTTTTCATAATAATTCTCCTTTCTTGATAAATTTAATTAAGTTGAGTTGTTAAAAAACGATATATGATTATTGATTAACGACCACCGCAATATGATCTATTGCAAGCTAATTGATATAACAAGAGAAACGCCTGCCGTATGTGTCTGATTTCTGAATATTTATCTATTTTATGCTGTCTGCAAACCAACAAATTTTTGAATGCTTGCGACAACGGGGGGATCTAAGCCCAAGCCCGAAGCCAGTTGATGGAGATATTCTTTCTCCTTCTCCGTATCCACTGCAATGGCCAGCAGGGACGCCGCGTACATCTGCGTTGCCAGTTCCAGTTGTCCCTGCGCCTTCGCTCTTCTTTGTTCCCGGCGTTTTCCTGAAATTAGTTTCT
>JBATES010000240.1:0-5767 GCA_049664145.1 Smithella sp. | reverse complement strand
CAAAGACTCAGAACATTTATCGCCACCGGCAGCATGGTGATTTGCAGGCCGATTATCTCATCAATAACGATGCGCTGATCGTCTTTTGTTTCATAAATTTTTTCCGCCTGACCTGCAACATAAATGGAAAGCGCCAGCAGAGCGATTACAAAAAGCAGCCGCGCAATCCAGGGCAGCGGAATAAAGGGCAGGCAAATCAAAACACCGACCAGCGTTCCCGCCGTGCCGGGAGCTATTGGCGAAAGTCCCGAACCAAATCCCGTTGCCAGAAAAGTTATCAGCTTTTCGTTCACAATTTTCTCCGCTAAATAAAGCTTGACAATAGAACGATCGTTCTATATCATGTATTTCATGAAAGTCAAGAGAACTTTACAAGATGTGGAGAAAAAAATCACCGCTTTTTTCCTCGATAACGGAAGAATGCCCTCATATTCGGAAATTGCAGATATTATTGGAGTAAAATCTAAAAGTGTTGCTCATTTCTGGGTGGCCAAATTACTGGATGCCGGAATTTTGCAGAAAGATGCCAAAGGATTTTTAACTTTGACGCGCAACCCGCGGGCGTTAAAACTGGCCGGTGAAGTCTGCGCGGGATTGCCAACATCTGCTGAAGAGGAAATAAGGGGAATCGTATCTTTTGATGAATATCTGGTCAGGAATCCGGAAACATCATTTTTACTTTCCGTCAAGGGCGATTCCATGATGGACGCGGGAATTAGAGAAAAGGACATGGTTATTGTGGAAAGCAACCGGGAGCCGAAAAACGGCGACATCGTTCTGGCTGAAGTGGACGGCAACTGGACCATGAAATATTTTTACAGAAATGGGAAAATGGTGACTCTGGAAGCGGCAAATTCCAAATATCAGACAATCACCCCGCGCACCGATTTGCGCATTGCCGGTGTGATCACCGCGGTTATCAGAAAATATCATAGATGATCAGATTGACAATTAATGCTTAAGTAGTGGTTCCTTGCGAGCTTTTGGTTGCGCTAACTCAGCAGAGTATCTGGAACGTTGCAAATACAATGACCGTTCAAGGTAATATTCTGCTTCTTGCTTTTTATTTAATTTATAAAATAATTGTGAAAGCCTGTAATGAACTTTATAATTATTGGGTGCCGTAATCAAAAGGCTCTGAAGATGATAAATTGACTTCATTAAATTATTATTTTTATACTCTATTTCCGCTAAATAAGCATGAACATCAGGATGATAGGGATTAATGGCTAAAGTTTTTCCAAAATTTATGAACGCCTCTTCCTTTTTACCTTTTTGATATAAGTATTTTCCTAACCGCCAATAGATATTTTGTTTATTTGGATCATCACCCATTGTTGAAATTGTATGAGAAAATAAAGATTCAGTATTAGCCCACACTTTTATTTGATTAACACTCAAAATACTTAAGACAAGAATAGTAATTATTAAAACAGAAACAGAAGATATGAAAAAATATTTATTTCTTATTATATTAGTAATTCCAAATGCGATAAGCATTGATAAGCATATAGAGGGGAGAAGCGAATACCTGTCAACGGGGAAATGAGGATGTTCAAAAAAACCCATCACGGGAATGATTAAGACAATATAAGCCAACCATAATGCTGCCAGTCGTGGAATTTTATTTCTGAAAAGAAAGAGAACAATAGATACTGTAATCACGGATAATGCGCTTGATATAAAAGGTATGGATAATGGATTAAATGAAACCAGCGTCGTGTACACAGGAGCTAAATCAACTGGATAAAGATGTCGCCATATATAATAAGATAAGATATACATGGCTTGCATGAAACGATCTATCAATCCATAATCTGGTGATATAATTGAGGGCTGGCTTAATCCTGCCGACTTAATACGCACGACAACAGACATTACGCCTATCAAAACGGCAGGTATTGCAAATATCAGTTTTTCAAACAACACCCTTCGCGCTTTTTTAGATTTCCACCATCCAATATTATCTCCCAGTCTTTTAAAGAGAAAAATATCAAAAATAAAAAAGACTGCAAAATAAGTAATTCCTATTGCTTGAGACAATAAAGATGCAACGTAAAAAATAAAAGCTGATACAATAAAATACATATAGCTTTTATTATCATTTTCTACATCAACTGCTTTTAAGTAAAGTAGCGTTGAAAGAAGTAAGAAAAAAAGAGCTTGAGCATGGCCCGAAGCCGCCGCCCAAGCTACCGGCTCAACTCGCAGAGGATGAAGCGCCCAGAGAAGCGTTGTAAGCAAGGCTGTAATATTTATTTGCCAATAATATAATTCATTATCTGTTTTAATTTTTAACTGAGAAAATAATATTTTTCTTATTATCAAAAATAATAATCCAGAACTCAGACCATGAAAAATCCAGTTTATAAAATGGTAGGCTAAAGGATTAAGATGAAAAAAATGGTAAGTCATCAATTGGCTTATGGAATTCAGTGGACCGTATCTGTTCATTGAATCAAAATCTACAAAGGTCTGGTAAATGCGTTTAAAGCTTAATTCACAAAATTTTTTATTCATGAACATATTAATGTCATCATCCCACATGACAAAATCAGCGTTTAATACTCCGGAAAAGAATAGAAGCACGATTAATGATACGAGAGCAGAAATCATGACTGGATATTGAAAGAGGCGAAATATTTTCGTGTTTTTATACATAACCATTATTTTTAGAATATCATAAATATTGAATTCAGGAAAAATCATCCCAAAAGGATTTCTATGGATTATTTCTGTATGGTTGTAAGCAGTATCCTTTATCTTTAGATAATTTTAATGTCCTGCAATTTCCCAATGCACACGCTTTCTGAGCGTCATTACAACCGGAAATGTTATTGCCCTGTTTCAGATGAACCTCTGCTCTGCTGTTGTATGCATTTGCGTAATCCGGCTTTAGGCTTATTGCTGTGTTAAAGTCTTTGACAGCATTCTGGTATTGACGAAGTTCATTAAACGCCAGTCCTCTATTATTATAAGCTTTTTCATGTTCAGGGTTAATATCAATGACTTTGTTGAAATCGTCAATAGCCTGTTGGTACTGCCCAAACTGGCCGTAAATTCTTCCCCTGTTATTATAAGCTTCAGCGAAATCAGCATTCATCAGGATAGCTTTATTATAGTCTTCGATGGCCGGTTGGTATTGTCGCAGAGAGGTGTAAGCCATAGCTCTGTTAAAAAAAACCGATGAATAATCATGTTGCAGCTGGATACCTTCATAAAATTGGATCGCTTTGTTATAATCTTGAATGGCACGTTGAAACTGTCCCTTTTTAGAATAAGCAATTCCGCGAAGTTCATAGGCAAGATAGTTATTATTCGTAACCTGCGCGGTGTGACTGAAAATTTTTAAGCTATCTTTCCAGTAACCGCATTGGATCCATGTCAAGGCGGCAAAAATAGAAAGTATTGCTATCGTTACAGGAAATAAAATCTTTTTCCTCACATCCTTGTTTCTTATTAATAAAGGAATTCCCCAGGCCAGCATCACAGCAATCCCTATGGAAGGCAGATAGGTGTATCGGTCTGCCATTCCCTGCTTTCCCGTCTGCACAAGCCCAATTACAGGAACCAGTGTTCCCAGATACCAGAACCAACCGACGAATAGAAAAGGCGTTTTTTTTATCTGATACAAAACAAAAGCGGTAATGATTATCAGAATTAATCCCAGCATGAATACTTTCAATAAAGAAATTGAAAAACCATAAGGGTAAAATATGGCCAGATTAACAGGCCATATGGTTTTTCCCAGATAACCTATATAAGCAGCGATAGCGTTAAATATTTTTGTGCTAAAAGGCAGAATGGAGGCTGAAGACACAGAGCCAACCGTTTTCTGCGCCCAATAAGTAATAATGCAGGTGGCAATAGTTAATAAAATAAAAGGCGTTTTTTCCAAAACGAGTTTACCTAAAAGTTTATTGCGTTTTTCATGGGGTGCCGATAAAGCGGTTTGCCAACGTTCTAGAGGCCAGTAATCAAGAAGCATCAAAACAAAAGGTAATGTTACCATGGTGGGTTTGGACATCAGGGCGAAAAGAAATAATATCAAGCACAAAATATATTTAGATAGTTTGTAACTTTCCACATAGAATGTGTAAGCGTAGAGAGTGGCAATTCCGAAAAACATACTTAGAACATCTTTTCGTTCCGATGCCCAGGCAACTGATTCCACTCTCAGAGGATGTATTGCAAATAAAGCGGCGGCAAAAGCTGCAGGCCAGATGTTGTCTGTTGATTTGTATAAAAAGAGGAACAAAAATAGTACAGTGCCAATATGCAGAAGTAGGCTAACTGTATGATGACCTCCGGCACTGGATCCGAAGATAGACCAGTCAAGAATATGAGAAAGCCATGTGAGAGGAATCCAATAGTTATGTTCTATGGTCGAAAAGGCCCAAACAATACTTTCTACATTGAATCCCGATTGAATATGTTTGTTCTCCACCAGGAAGCCTGCATCATCAAAATTGATAAATTCATTTCCTGCTATGCGTCCGAAGGCAGCCAGGCAAGTAACAATTAAAAAGATAATGATCAGTAATAGAGTATTTTTTTTATTCATTTTATTTTTGTAATTTTTCCTAACGTGGTTCAATAAGCATGAATTTTCTTATATGTAAATTAATTACAGATCCCTTTTTCTTTTGCCCAAATCAGCGTTTGGCAATTCCCAAGTTTGCAGGCTTTCAGAGCATTGCTGCACCCGGCAATGTTGTTGCCCTGATTTAAATAAAGAAAAGCTCTGCTGTTGTAAGCGTTGGCATGATTAGGCATGAACCGGATCGTCGCATTGTATTCTTCCATAGCAAGATCATGCTGACCGAGCAGATGATAGACAAATCCCAGATTAAAGTGGGCTGCGGCATAGTCAGGTTGTTCGTGTATGGCCTGTTTAAATTTCTCGATGGCCTGCGGAAACTGACCAAGACGATAGTAAATCACTCCCGTATTGTAGCAGGCAGCGGGGTAATGATTGATCTCGATGGCTTTTTGATAATGATCGATAGCCCGTCGAGTTTCTCCTTTTTCCAATAAAGCGGAGGCCAGATTATTGTGCGCCATATAATTATTATCAGTTACCTTGAGAGCGTGCTGCCAGAGATCAATACTATTTTTCCAGTGACCGCACTGTTGCCATGCCAAAAATGCCAAAAAGAGAAGTGCAGCTATGCCTGCCGGCATAAGAACCCTTTTTCTTATCTGCTCGCTTTTGATTAAGGGGGGTATTCCCCAGGCCAGCATCACACCGATGCCGATGGAAGGCAGATAATGATAACGGTCGGCCATCGCAAAGTCTCCTATCTGAGTGATACCGATAACCGGGATGATTGCTATCAGAAACCACAGCCATCCTGCAAATAAATAAGGCAGACGTTTTGCCATAACGATAACCGTTGCGCTGATTATAACGATCAGCAAAAATGTTCCTGCAATCTTCCAAACGGGAATTTGCTCCACAAAGGGATAGAAAATAGTCATGTTATGAGGCCAGAAGGTTTTAGCAAGATAAGTCATAAAAGCAACGGGAGCGTTGGCCAATCTTGAACCCAGGGGAATACTTTTGGTGAATGCATCCTGTCCACCGGGGGTATAAAGAGTGACAATAACAAGCATTAACGACAAAACAAGAAAAGGCAGTTTTTCCTTCAACTGCCATAGAAACAGGTTGCCCTTTTGGGATTCAAAACGATTCAGGGGCCAGTAATCCAGTAAAATCATAATCACCGGCAGGGTGATCACCATCGGTTTGCTCAGCAGAGCCAGG
>JBATES010000239.1:0-1657 GCA_049664145.1 Smithella sp. | reverse complement strand
ACCCACGAAGGTGGGGACTTTAACGACAAAAAATGGGTTTTTAGCGGTGTCCTTAACGCCACAGACAGGCCCTAGGAGCCTGTCGGACTTGAGCGTCCGTAGCGAGGGAAAGTCCGATTTGAGGCAGATTTTGGGCAAATTTGCGGCGAATAGCGGGGACTATTTAGTCGACCCTGAAAATATCCTAACCTACTGAATTATATTTAATAATCGTAATTTTGGTGGGATAATTTCGACCGGTTTCCGGGCTTTTTTGTCCACAAACTGGTCGAACAGGGGGAAAACTGACGATGATGAAAGCCTCGCCTAACCCGAATCAGCTGAGCTTCATTGCCCCCACGTTGCTGGATCAGCTCAACCCGAAAAGCCCGTTGTTGAAACTGGCGCGGATCATTCCCTGGCACCGCTTTGAGAGCGAGTTCGGTAAGCTGTACGCGACTACTGGCCGACCCGCAAAACCGATTCGACTGATGGTCGGACTGTGCCTGCTCAAGCACATGGAAAACGTCAGCGACGAAGTGCTCATTCAGCAATGGGTTCAGAATCCTTACTACCAGGCGTTCTGCGGTGAAACGGAATTTCAATGGTCGTTTCCCTGCGACCCCACCGACCTGGTTTATTTTCGCAAGCGCATTGGTGAAGCTGGTTTTGAGAAAATTCTGGCGGTGTCGGTGTTGATTCACGGCGAAGCGGCGCTGGAAGAGGAGGTCTGTATCGACACCACGGTGCAGGAAAAGAACATCACCTTTCCCACGGATGCCAAGCTCTACCGCAAAATCATCGCCCACTGTCTGACACTGGCGCGTCGGCACAAGATCGCATTGCGTCGCACCTATGCAAAAGAAATCAAGCAGATCAAGCTGCACTGCCGCTTTGCCGGTCACCCCAAAAATCGCGCCAAAGCGCGCAAGGCGGTCAAGCGTCTCAACACCATTGCCGGGCGTTTGGTGCGGGAACTAGAGCGCAAATTGCCCGCCGATGTGCTCGATGCACGGGCGGAGGAGTTTGGATTATTCCACCGCGGTCTGAACCAAAAGCGCGGCGACAAGAACAAGCTGTACAGTCTGCATGAGCCCCATGTGTACTGCATGAGCAAGGGCAAGGATCACAAACGCTATGAATTTGGCGTCAAGGCATCACTGACCACGACGCGAGATTCAAAAATTATTCTTGGCGCCATGGCGTTTGACGCCAACCGCTACGATGGTCACACCCTGCCAGACGTCTTACTGCAGTTACAACGCCTGCACCATCACCAGCCGAAGGTGGCATTGTGTGACCGCGGCTATCGCGGCACGAAAAAATTCCATGACACCAGCGTCAAGATTCCGAGCACCCCAACCAAAGACAGCGACAGCGCTCTGCGCAAGCTGATGAGAAAACGGTTCAGGAAGCGGGCGGGCATTGAGCCGGTGATCGGGCACCTGAAATCGGATCACCGGCTCGGTAGAAATTTCCTGGCGGGGTTCATTGGCGATCAGATCAACGTGCTGATGGCTGCGGCTGCATTCAACTTCAAAAAGTGGATGAGGCTGTCTTTATTTGTCCGAATTTTGCGTTGGTTGAGGGGTGCGATGGTTGATCTCAGCAGGAATCAGCCCCTACCGATACCTGCTCTGATGGTTTGCTGAGGTGTTTTTCAGGGTCGACTATTTAA
>JBATES010000238.1:0-6237 GCA_049664145.1 Smithella sp. | reverse complement strand
GATCGAATGCGCCGTGCTGGGAAATGAAAAACCGGCCGGTTCGGTTTTAGGCGAGATTATCCCCAATCATGAATTTTATTCCTACGAGGCCAAGTATATTGACCCCAATGGCGCGGCGCTGAAAATTCCGGCGGACATTAATAAAACGCTGTCCGATAAAATCAGAAAGATTGCCGTTGAAGGATACATGGCGCTGGGTTGTACTTCCATGGCACGGGTGGATTTCTTTCTCGATAAGAAAACCAATAAATTTTATCTCAACGAAATCAACACGCTGCCCGGTTTCACCAGCATCAGCATGTATCCCAAGCTCTGGGCTGCCACCGGCCTGGAGTATAAAGACCTTCTGGACAAATTGATTGAGCTCGCCCTCGACCGTCACAAGAAGAAGTTGGAGATAAAGACGGAAGGGATTTAGTGAGACTCCCTGACTATGGGAAGTGTAAGTCGAACTATCCCGATAGCGTAGCGAATCGGGATGGGTACAGCTGAATATTTTTAAACAGTCTACCAGAAATGTTAAAAATGATTTTTAAGGGAGGTGGAATCATGAAACGTCCGGCATCTTTGGTAGTCGGCATTTTACTTCTTTTGTTGGCTGGAGCTCAACTGGGCCGCTTCTTATTGAAAGTCAACGTCGTTGCCGCAGGTATTGAAATTCCCGTGTGGATCAGCGCCGTCGCCGCCGTGGTATTAGCTGCGTTAGGTATCTGGCTGCTGAAAGAAAGAAATGATTAGATGTCCCAGATGAAAATCACACCGCTGGTCGGGAAAATCCATTCTTTATCGGATATCCTGACACCAATGGACTTGCCTTTCCTGATAGAAACAACCGGCTGGGGATGTCGCCCGGCGAAAAAGCTTTCTTCTCTGACGTTCATGATGCCCGCCTTTTCATATTGGAAATTAATTTCCAGCCCCCGGACCGGATAAACCAGGTAAACGGGGAAGATTTTGTTTTCCCTGGCCTTCTTGGTGGAAATTTCGATTTCCAGCTTCACTTCCGTATTAATTTTCTTTTTAAGATCGTCGGAACCGCACCAGATTTCATAACCGCGGCTGGTGTTTTTTGCTTCAATGATAGGAATGTTCTTGTTGTCAATGCGCACCCGTCCGACGGTAAAATCCCGGTCCAGAATCAGACCTTTACGGTTGCTCATCAGCCAGCGGTATTCGCAGCGTGGATCTTCAAACAACGCCGCTAACTGCTCATGATCGGCAGCGCAGCCGATCATAAAGATATTATCGCGCAGTGTTTTTTTATATTCGATATGCGTACTGACACGAAGGTATTCCGGCGATGAAGCGGTCTTTTCCGTTTCCGGCAATTTTGCCATGCGAATATTGTAGCGGAAGCCGGAGCGCAATTCCAGGCGCCGGTCTTCGGTGCCAAAAAGGGTTTCGAACATTTCATAATAAATGGCATTGCCCAGTTCCTCGTCGCGCGCCCGCGTCTGCATGCAATGTCGCATAATATTGTCAATGCGGGAAATGGATTTTTCTTCATCCGGAACAAATATTCTTCTTAAACGCGGTTCGATGGATTGTTTTTTCCCCTTTTGGATAAAAACACGCGGCGCTCTTTTCCCCAGCGCGCAGAGCACTTCGTAACTGATGGTGCGCGCTTTGGCGGCAATTTCATTCGCGCTGATGTATTCTTTGCCCTGCCGACCCAGCAGAACAACTTCATCACCGACTTTGCAGGGGATATCGGTCACATCAAGCGTGCACATGTCCATCGAAATCCGCCCGACGATCGGCGCGCGCCGGCCGCGGATGAGCGCCTCGCCCTGATTGGACAGGATAAAGGCATAACCGTCTCCGTAGCCGACCGGTATGGTGGCTATGCGCGTTGGCCTGGCGGTGATAAAAGTGCTGTTGTAGCCGATACCGTAACCGGCCGGAAAATCTTTAATCAAGACAATGCTGGTTTTAAAAGACATTACGGGAGCAAGCAGCGCCTGGGATTCATTTTCCGCGGCCGGATAAATGCCGTAGGTCATCAGTCCCGGGCGCACCATATTCAGTTTAAAGCCGGGATAATTCAGGATGGCGCCGCTGTTGTTGATATGCCGGAGGGGAATGTCAATTCCCGTGTGCTCCAAGGCAGCCAGCACATCCGAGAAACGCTGCCATTGCTGATCGTTGGATGAAATGATCTTTTCGCTGGAGGCCAAGTGACTGAAAATGCCCTCCAGGGTAATGTTTTTCAACCTGGAGATTGCCACAATAAGATTGATCGCTTCGGCATGCACGGTTCCGCCACGCCCCATACCGGTATCCACCTCCATATGCACGGGGAGCCTGCGATCGGATTGGATCAAAGCGCTGTTGAGTTTTTTGGCAAAAGACAAATCGGAAACCGACGGCGTAAGATTGTATTTGATGATCTGTTCGATTTCCGAATCGGTTGATGGTCCTAAAATAACGATGGACGCTTCAATGCCGCTGATTCTGAGCTGCACACCTTCATCGGCGTTGGCTACCCCGAGCATCTTTGCCCCGTTTTCTAAAGCGGCACGAGATATTTCTATGGCTCCATGGCCGTAAGCGTCTGCTTTCACCGCGGGCATGAAATCCACTTCGGGACCGATCAGTCTTTTGATTTCCCTGAGATTGCTGATAAAATGATCCAGGTCAACCTCCACCCAGCTTCGGTATTTTTGTTCTTTTTTTAAAGTCATACGTTATTCCAATGATTGTCAGACTCAAAAATTTCAGTATGATCGGATGAAATTTTGTTACGCTTATCTTTTTAAAAAAACAAGCAATTTATGCTTGAAAAAATATTTTTTTTGATTAGAATGAAAAAAAACAAAAGAGGGAAGATGTTGAACCCCTCACAACGAGGAGGAAGGAAATGTCGAGAGCAAAGGCTGGAGATGTTTTGAGTTGTGAAGTATGCGGACTTGCCGTTATCGTAGACGAAGAATGCGGCTGCGCCACCATTGATCTGATTTGCTGCGAAGAACCGATGGTCAATCTTGGTTCGGCAAAACCAAAGAAAGCTCAGGCGATTGCCGCACCAAAGAAGAAGGAAGCTGTTAAAAAAGCCAAAGCGGAACCCAAGAAAAAACCGGTGGCGAAAAAAGCTAAAGTACCGGCAAAGAAAGCTGTTAAAAAGACGGTCAAAAAACCTGTTAAAAAAGCAGCAAAAAAGAAATAAAGGATTTTTCGCAAACCAAATTGTAACTCCGATAATGCCCTGTTTTGTAACGGCATTATCGGAGTTCTTCGCTTTTAGAGAGAATTTTTTGAATCCCGCAAAAATCAGTCCGAACCGGGAATCGCCGTTATTGCCAGCATGAATGTTCCGGGCTTGAAAAAATACGCGGATTCTGATTAATCTCTTTTGAAAGGGATGACCGTATGACAGGTAAAGATAAAGCCATCAAAGAAATCAAAGAACTGGATTCATCCGCCCTAAAAGTCAATCTGGAAAGAACGGCGGTGACCATAGAAATTCCAAAACAGTATTCTTCGCTGCTTGCGGTTGTTGAGGGACATTATGGTCTGCAAAAAAAGACCCGCGAACTGCTGACGGAGCTTCACCATCCCTTTGTCAACTGGGACTTTGTTTTAAGGGAGCTGAAAACCGTTTCCATCGGCGACTTCTATGTTTACAATAAACATCCGGACGGGCTTTCCGCGCTCGCCACGATGGTTTGCATTTATTTTGACGTCATCCATTCCTCCTCAGACGAAAACGTCAAAGACAGTGCCATCCATTATCTGTTTGATTACATCGACGCAATTTTTAATCAGAGCGATGAATTCCTCATGCGGAATTTATCGTTATTCCCCGAAATCATAAAATCCCTACTGGACGTCATCAACAAAGATGAAGCCATTTTCAAGAAATGTTCGTCTTATGTCAAAAAAATTGTTAAAAGCATTGTCGAGAAAAATTCGGGCATCGAGACGCCCCTTTTTGAGACTCTGGTGCATAAAATTTTCAATATCACGTATCAATTCTGGCTGTCCCAGCCTGATCCGGCGGAATGGTTTGTCGCCGGAGGCATGGATTCTCCGGATTCGGTTGAAGCATACCGGCAATGCATTAAACCCCTGAGCCACGAATATCTTCAAACGCTTATCAAAAACATGGAATCGCTGAACGCGGAGCAGAGCAAACCGGACGGCGGCGGCATCAAGGCCTATATCGATCTGCCGGATTACTATCAGATTGTCAACGGCTATCTGAATGTTGCCGATCAATTGGAAAAATCCAGCGTGTATCAGGGGCACCAGCAGTTGGTAAAACTGCGCTTCCTCTTTAATGTCATCGATGTCCCCAGTCTCGCCGACATTCACGCCAGCGCGCTCAGGGAAATCAACCACGCGCTCAAAATCGTTTTTCAGGAAGAGGAAAAGGAAACCTTTAATGACTTTGTGCGCAAGATGTTCGGCTTCCTGAAAAAAAATAAATCCCAGAGTGAATTCAGCGCCGCGATTTTTGATTGCATCACAACAACCGCCAGGGAGGTTTTCGCGCAAAACAGCCACTCGCTTGTGGATACCTTCATTGATGAACTGATTCACTACGGTTTCCAGTATCCCGAAATCAAAGGCTCCAACGAGGAGTGGCAGGTCAAGGTCAATCCGGCGCACATCATCAATATCCGCTGCTGGCTGGAAATTATCGGGATGAAACCCCGCTGGACCAAGCGATTGATTTCGGCGCTGATCGTTAATTTAAAATTGGGTGGCGTTTTTATCCGCGACACGGATCTGATTCAGAAGAATATTTCCGCGCTCCTCAACAGCGAGATCATGCCGTCTTATAGTCTCATCAAACAACTGCTGAGAATTTTCCCGGTATATTTCAGCGAGATCGGCGCGGAAGGTGAACTCAGGGACATTACCACGAGAGTTGACGAGCTTTCCCTGCGCAATGACAAACTGGTTTATTTTTTGCGGAAACAATCACACGTTGAAAGCAACAGTCTGATTTTTAAGTTTATCGAGGATATTTTCAAGTACTGGAGCTCCGGCGATAAAAATTTCCTCCGCGTGCACCTTCCCGTTGACGTTTATGAACAGGTGACCAATTCCGGGGAATATTTCAACGGCATGCACAAAGCTTTTAAATATTTCTTCATCCGGATTAATCATGATCCCCTGAATTTCCTGAATTGGGACAAGGAAAAGGTCTGCAATGAGCTGCGTCAGGTCAAGGGTGTCAACGAAAGGGATCAGGAACGCGTTAAAATGATGATCCGTATTTATCAGCTCATCTATAAAAAATATTATCCGCAGTTTATCGACCTGCTGAAAGATCTGGAAGCCTCCAACACTTTCCCGCAGGCCGATATTGCTTTGTTGAAAAAATCTTTGAACGCGAAGAACTATTATCGCAGTATCACGATTATTCTGAAGTTCCTGTCCATCCTGAAAGAAAGAATTCTCTCGCCGAAAAAAACGCAGTTTTACGAAAACATCTATTACAAAAGACATATCGCGGCGGGTATTCCGTCCATGTACGGAACCTACAGTGAGAAAAAATTCGATGCCGTCGGTCTTTCGCTGAGACTGGAGAGTCTGGCCACAATGCTTTTTGAGGAATTAAGCAAGTCCTTCAATCTGAAATTTGTCACAAAGCAGACCATCAAAAAAATCCACACGTATCTCTGGCTGTATGTCAACGCCCTGGAAATTGAAGGCATTGCCACGGAAGGACTGACCGCGAAAATCAAGTACGTGACTAACGCGCTGACGATTAAACAATTTTCCCTGGAACAGTACGAGGATATTTTCCGGTTCATTTCCAAGGATATTCAAAACATTAT
The DNA here is from genome assembly GCA_049664145.1 of Smithella sp. Classification (GTDB taxonomy): domain Bacteria; phylum Desulfobacterota; class Syntrophia; order Syntrophales; family Smithellaceae; genus Smithella. Next base: position 448 of record JBATES010000238.1, on the reverse strand, counting down.
CCGTAACTATTACATCGATATTCACAGTTCCAATCTGTCGATCATCATCGGTCAGGTTTACCGGCAGGACACGGCAATGATCACCAAATCCGGCCATAAAAAACATGAAAAGCTGATTTATCAGCATTCGGAAAATTTCATCCGGGGAATCATCTCTTTCTCTTTCGGCATTCAGGTGCTGGATAATTTTGTGAACACCGTCATCAAAACCCTCAACGAGGAAGCGGAAAAGTTTAAAGACAACAAACAGATTCTGAAGGTGGTCATGGCTTACAATCCCGAGTTGACGGTTTCTTCCTTTTATAAAAAGAATAAAAGGCTCGATAATCAGATCCTGCTGGGCAACAAGGGGTATTTTCTCAAGGAGCTCGTTTCATTTGGCTTTAATGTGCCGCCGGGATTTATCATCACCACGGAAGTCTTCCGGGGATATGATGCGGTTTATGGT
>JBATES010000237.1:0-4313 GCA_049664145.1 Smithella sp. | reverse complement strand
AACCTGAAGATATTTGAAGTATCCTGCAAAACCGCCGACGGACTGGATGGCTGGATGGCGTGGCTGACTCAACGTATTGATGAATTTAAAAAACTATAAAAGCAACAGAGAAAGAATTCGTTATCTTTTTTCCGGTACAGTGCAGGGCGTCGGCTTCCGGCCTTTCATCTACCGGATGGCCGTGAAAAACGGTCTGACCGGTTTTGTACAAAATAATCCGGAAGGCGTGACGGCGGAAGTGGAAGGCACATCTGAAGCTCTGGAATTATTTTTAACCGGCGTCAAAAACGAACTCCCGCCGCTGGCCCACATCACGCAAATTCAAGCCGCTGATATTGAAATTCATAATGACGACTCTTTTGAAATTATCTCCAGCGACGCGTATGGCCACGCGGACGTGCACATCACACCGGACGCGGCCACCTGCCCTGACTGCTTAAAAGAACTCTTCGATTCTAAAAACAGACGATTTCGCTATCCTTTTATTAACTGCACAAACTGCGGCCCGCGCCTGACCATTATCAATACGATTCCTTATGATCGTGTCAACACATCGATGTCCTGTTTTGAACTCTGTAAAAAATGCCACGCTGAATACGAAAATCCCGCGGACCGGAGATTTCATGCCGAACCCAATGCCTGTCCGGTCTGCGGTCCACATCTGAAATTGTATGACGCGCAAGGCCAGCCGTTGAAAACAGATGATCCTGTCAAAACTGTCATTGATCTGCTTTTGTCCGGCAATGTTTTAGCTATTAAAGGTTTGGGAGGATTTCACTTAAGCGTTGATGCCGGCAATAATGACGCTGTAAAAAAACTCCGATCGCGCAAATACCGCGAAGAAAAACCGCTTGCCATTATGGCGCGTGATATAAATAAGGCAAAGCGAATAGCTGAGATAAACAAGGAAGAAGAAACCCTGCTGACATCGTCTCAGCGGCCGATCGTCCTGCTCAGAAAAATAAAAAGCGATCTTATTTCCGGTTTGGTTGCGCCCGATGTTCCCAATTTAGGCATCATGCTACCCTATACTCCCCTGCATCATCTCCTGCTGGAAAACAATTTCACCGCGCTGGTCATGACCAGCGCCAATCAGGTGGACGAACCTATCTGCATCGGCAACCGCGAGGCTTTCGACCGCCTGCGCGGCATTGCCGATTATTTTCTTGTTCACAACCGCGACATTCTGGTGCGCTGTGACGACTCCATCGCTTTTGTCGCCGATAAAACCCCGCGACTTTTGCGGCGCGCGCGCGGCTACGTTCCTCAACCTGTGCGGTTGAAAGAGTCGTATCATTCATCTCCGGCAGTTCTGGCACTGGGAGGACAACTGAAAACCACGCAGTGTATTTTGAAAGGGCGGTTTGCTTTTATCAGCCCGCATATCGGAGACATGGAAACACCACAGGCGCGTGACTTTTTCCATGAAAGTATTACGCTAATGAAAAGAATCACCGAATCAGACCCCCAAATTATCGCCTGCGATTATCATCCGGCTTATTATTCCAGCAAGGCAGCGCAAGAACTTCCATCTGACAAAATTATTAAAGTTCAGCACCATCACGCTCATATCGTCAGCTGCATGGCGGAAAATCAAATTAAAGGCAGCGTGATCGGTCTTGCGATGGACGGGACCGGTTTCGGAATGGACGGCAACGCCTGGGGTGGAGAATTTCTGATTGCCGATGAAACGGGATTTGAACGTTTCGGTCATCTGCAATATATTGTTTTGCCTGGCGGCGAAAAAGCCATCCATGAACCCTGGCGCATCGCAATCAGTCTTCTCAAAATGACTTATGGTTCAACATGGAGAGACGTTGCTTCACGATTGAATCTGTTTCCGGATACCAGCCAGTTTGAATTGTTCGACAAAATAATCGACGGCAGAATTAATTCGCCGCTATCTTCGGGACTAGGTAGATTGTTTGACGGCATGGCCGCGTTAATCGGTTTGCGAAGGCAGGTCAGCTTTGAAGGACAGGCGGCAATGGAACTGGAAATGCTGACCACCGGAGTTTCGGGGCATTCTTATCCTTTTGAGATGATACGTGCTGAAAACCAGCCTTATATTCTGGATATCACCACAATCACCCAAGCCATCGTTGCTGAATTGGATGCAGGACAAAGCAAAGAAATAATTGCTGCATCATTTCATCAAACCATGATTGATGCCTTTATTTTCATGTCAAGTGAAATACGCAAGAAGACGGGACTCGTCCGCGTGGTTTTAAGCGGTGGTTGTTTTCAAAACAAAATTTTGCTCGAAGGTACTGTTGACAAGTTAAGAAATTCAGGATTTGATGTTTACTGTCACAGACAAGTTCCTGCTAATGACGGCGGCATTTCTTTAGGTCAGTCAGTTGTTGCCGCTGCCATGTTGAAAAAAGGAATGGCTTAATACTTTCATATTGAAGAAAGGTTGCAGAAATGAAATACGACAAAATACTTCTGGAACACGGCGGCGGTGGACTTTTATCCAATGAGTTAATATCGGAATATTTTCTGCCCCGCTTTCAAAACCCATATCTGGAGCGTCTCGAAGACAGTGCCGTTCTGACCATCGGCAATCAGAAATTTTGCTTCACCACCGATTCGTATGTCGTCAGCCCCATCTTTTTTCCCGGCGGCAATATCGGTTCACTGGCTGTGCACGGCACCGTCAACGATTTGTCCGTTTGCGGCGGCAAACCTCTTTATATGAGCTGCGGCTTTATTCTGGAAGAAGGATTTGCTTTTGAGTCGCTCGAAATAATTATTAAAACAATGGCTGAGGCGGCGGCGGAAGCCAACGTAAAAATAGTTACCGGCGACACCAAAGTGGTTGCCCGTGGTGCCGCCGATGGTATCTTTATCAACACCTCCGGCATCGGTATTGTGGAATATTCTGGCACCTTGTCCGTGAAAAATATTCAGCCGGACGATGTGATGATTGTCAACGGAACAATCGGCGATCACGGTGCCGCAATCATTCAGGCCAGGGAAAATCTTTCACTTTCATCGGATATCTTATCCGATTCCGCACCGCTCAATGATTTAATTGCCGAAATATTGAAAGCCAGTTCCAACGTTCACTGCATGCGCGACGCGACACGCGGCGGCCTGGGCGCGATTCTGGCAGAAATCGCCAAAAGCGCACAGGTGCGTCTTAATATCAATGAAAGTGCGATTCCCGTTCAGGATAACGTGCGCGGCGTTTGCGAAATTCTCGGCTTTGATCCTCTCTTTTTAGCCAACGAAGGCAAAATGATTCTCTTTTGTGCCGAATCCGACGCAAAAACCATAATAACTGTTATGCATAAACATAAATATGGAAAACAAGCGGCTGTCATCGGCAAGGTCAGCGAAGCATCTCAGGGGCGCGTCGTTCTAAAAACATCTATCGGTGGTGAACGCATCATTGATCTTCCGACCGGCGAACTGGTACCAAGAATCTGCTAAAAATAATATAAGTTAATTTAAGCAATCCCAAATATACGGTATGTTGTTTAACTCATATTATTGAAATCATTTCTATATATCATTGTTTTGCTCCATCTTTTTGCCCTATCTATAAATTATGCTTTATATAACATATTGACATTATTATGACTTTCGGTCAACTTATGCCAGTTTTGACATATACCAAAAATGACAGAGGCATTTGGGAGGATTTTTATGAAAATTACGAGAAGAGGGTTTTTAACTCTGTCCAGTGCCGTCGGAGGCGGGATTGGCCTATCTGGCTTGGGGCTTAATCTGAGTACGACAAAAGCATACGCGGACGAGTTAGACAAAATGAACAGGGTTAAGGTCGCCAAACAGACGACGACGATTTGCTGTTACTGCTCCGTCGGCTGCGGCTTGGTTTGCAGCACGGATAAGGCGACGGGAAAGATCATCAACATCGAAGGTGACGCCGATCATCCCATCAACGAGGGATCGCTCTGCGCCAAGGGCGCGGGTTTCTTCGATCTGACGGAAGCCAACAAACACCGTCTCACCAAGGTTCTTTACCGTGCTCCGTATGGAACTCAGTGGGAGGAAAAAGACTGGGACTGGGCATTGTCCCGCATGGCCCGTCTGATCAAGGATACCCGTGACAAAAATTTCACCAAGACAAACGCCAAGGGCGAGCTGGTCAACCGTTGCGAAGCCATCGGCCACTACGGAAGTTCCAACATCGACAACGAGGAGTGCTGGCTTGTTAGCGTCAAGTCCAGAGCACTGGGTCTGGTTTATATAGATCATCAGGCCCGGGTCTGACACAGTCCATCTGTAGCGGCTCTGGGAGAGTCGTTCGGACGCGGTTCCATGACGAACCACTACTGTGATTT
>JBATES010000236.1:0-3818 GCA_049664145.1 Smithella sp. | reverse complement strand
GAATGACCGTGCCGATATGCCAAAACAGGCTCACGAGATGATGACCGCCGGCATAATTTCCGAAGAGACTCCAGTCCAGCATGTGCGAAAGCAAAGTTAAAGGATGCCAGTTACTCACGACAACGGCTGTGAAGGCCCATTTGATATTCTCAAAACTCAATCCGGATTGAATTTGATAATTTTTCGTTATGTATCCCGGGTCATCAAAATTAATGAAATGATTTCCGGCAATTCTTCCGAAAGCAATGCAGGATGCTGTCATTAGAAATATAACGATGAGATAAGAATATTTTTTGCTCATAAATTGTTAACAATTAAGAAAAATTCACGCAAATTATGCCTTAAGAACCTCATCATCGGCATAAGCCTTTATTGGCAGCGACTTCCAGCGTAGAGCAGTTCCCCAGCTCACATGCTTTTTTCGCGTCGCGGCAACCATCGATGAAGTTACGCCGATTTAAATAAGCAGCCGCTTTAATATTATAAGCATCTGCATAATTTTCTTTTCGGAGAATGGCTTTATCCATATCCTGAATCGCCGATTGATATTGACCAATTTTAGCATAGGCAAAACCTCTGTTAAAATAGAACAGAGCATTGTCCGGTTGCAATCTTATGACTTCAGAGAGATTTTTTATCACGTTGTGATATTGATTTAATTTTCCATAAAGAGCGGCCAAATTTATGTAGGATTCCAGAAAATCCCGGTCCAGATTAGTGGCCTTTTTAAAATCATTCATGGCAAGTTGATATTGCCCCAGTTTGGCATATGCGGTTCCTCTATAATTGTAGATAGCTGTGTTATCCGGTTTCAACCTTACCGATGTATTGAAATCTTTTAAGGCGTTTTGATACTGTCCGATTTTCGAAAATACAACCCCTCTGCAATTATAAGCATCCGCATAGTCCGGCATTATCATGATGACTTTGTCAAAATCGGCAAATGCAGATTGATATTGTCCCAGTTCTGCATAGGCGCCACCTCTGTTGAGGTATAGCAGCATATGATCAGGTTTTAAACGCAAGGCTTCATTCAAATGCACCAGCGCGTCCTTATTTTTCCCTTTTGAGAGCAAGGCAACACCTAAATTACCGTGAGCCATAAAGTTGTTTTTTGTTACTTTTAAGGCATGAGACCAAAGTTTGATACTATCTCCCCAGTAACCGCATTGTTTCCAGGTTAAAAGGGACAAGATAAAAATAAAGATAATTACTGCCAGAGGAAAAAGCTTTGTGCGTATATTTTGATTTCGGAAAAAGAACGGCACGCCCCAGGCCAATATAATGCCAATACCGATCGAAGGTAGATAATGGTAACGGTCGGCCATTGCATATGGCGCCGTTAAGGAAATTTGAATGATTCCTGAAACCGGCGCAATCGCGATCGCATACCACAGCCATCCAACCAATAAATAGGGCATTCTTTTGGCCATTACAATGAATGCCAAACTGATGAGAATAATGATAAGGAAGGATCCTGAAACCTGCCAAAAGGGAATTGAGTTTGGGAAAGGATAGAAGATGGCCATATTGTGAGGCCAGAAAGTCTTTTCTAGATAAATTACATAAGAAACAATTGCGTTGGCTAATCTGGAGCTGAAAGAAAAAGCTTTCATGATTGATTTTTGTTCGCTGGTTGAATAGATGGTGATCAGTACCAGAGCGGTGGACAGAATGAAGAAAGGCATTTTCTCCTTTAACTGCCATAAAAACAAGTTGCTTTTGTGAGACTCAAAACGTTTCAGCGGCCAGTAATCCAGAAGAATCATAATCAGAGGCAACGTGATCACCATTGGCTTACTCATCAAAGCCAGCACAAAAGAAAAAAGCACAAACACATATCTTTTTACAGCGGGTTTTTCCGTGTAATAGACATAGAAACATAAAGTCAGCATCCAGAAGAAGGCGCTTAAGACATCTTTTCTTTCCGATACCCAGGCCACGGATTCCACGTGCAGAGGATGCAGGGCAAAGAAAGCGGCGACAAAAGCGCTTTTCCAGACAGCGCCGGTCATGCGGTGAAAGAGCCAAAAGAGCAGTAACGTGCTGAGGATATGCAAAATAAGATTGGTGACATGATAACCTCCGGCTTTCAGACCATACAATTGATAATCAACCATAAAGGACAGCCAGACCAACGGATTCCACAGATCTCCATATTTTGTGGTAACCGCCCATAACAACGCGTCTTTGTTGAGCTCTGATTTTATGTGAGAATTTTCTATGATGTAAATATTGTCGTCAATGTTGACAAAATCGAATTGATTCACCTGCCAGTAAACAGCGAATGTAAGCGCTGTCAGAATAATACAAATGATAAATTTTTGTTTGCCGGAGCTAATATTAAATTTATTAAACATATCCTGCTTATATGCCGGTATGAATACCAGAATCGATGAGTTTTTTTGATTTTAAGAAATATCTGTTTTTACAATAAAGTCAAGTATCTAATCATGATGAATATCAATTAGTGGCATGTTCCTTTATTGGCAGCAACTTGCAGAGTGGAGCAGTTTCCCAGTTCACACGCTTTTTTCGCGTCGCGGCAACCGGAAACCATATCGCCCTGATTCAGATAAACAAATGCCCGGTTGTTGTAAGCATCGGCATAATCAGGTTTTAGCGAGATAGCCCTGCTGTAATCTCCAATGGCTTCCTGATGCCTTTTCTGAGAAAGATAAACAAAAGCCCTGTTGTTGTAAGCGTCTGCGTAATCCGGCTTCAGAGAAATGACTTTACTGAAGTCATCCATGGCCTGTTGATGCCGGCCGAGATTGATATAGGCATTGCCACGGTTGAAATAAGCCAGAGCATTGTCAGACTGAAGACGGATGGTTTCGGTGAAATCCTGAGCAGCAAGTTGATGCCGGCCGAGTTGATGATAAATAACCCCTCTGTTATAGTAAGAATCAGCATGATCAGGTTTTAAGCGGATGGCCTCCCCAAAATCCTGTAACGCAGATTCATGCCAGCCCAGTCCTGCGTATGCTTTTCCCCTGTTGTTGTAAACCATGATGTTGTTCGGCATGATCTGATTTGCTCTGTTATAGTGATAAATGGCCTCTTGCATTTTTCCTTCGGTGAGCAGGACTGATCCCAGATTAATGTGTGCCAGATAATTATTTTGGGTTACCTTCAGAGCGTGATTCAAGAGCTTACTATTGTTTTCCCAGTAACCACATTGTCTCCATGATAAAAATGCCATGACCGCCAGAACCATGATGCCTGCCGGCAAAAGAACTGTTTTTCTTATTTGTTCGTTTTTAATGAAATAAGGCATTCCCCAGGCCAGCATGACGGCAATACCAATAGAGGGAAGATAATGATAGCGGTCAGCCATTGAGAAATCTCCAATAGGAATGATGCCGATAACAAGAGCGATAGTGAGGGTAAACCACGCCCATCCGGTAAACAAAGCAGGGAAACGTTTTATGGACGCAATGGAGACGGCAGTGATGGCAATAATCAGTAAGGCGGCGGAAATGACCTGCATCGTCGAAGTTTCCACGGAAAAAGGATAAAATACAGCCAGATTGTGAGGCCAGAATGTTTTTTCCAGATAAATCATAAACGAAACAAGCGCATTGGATACACGGGAGACCAGGGAGAATTGCAGGTCTCTTCCTCCGGTTTTATGCTGAGCTAAAATAGTAATGATGGAAAAAACAACGGACAAAACAAAAAAAGGCAATTTTTCCTTCAACTGCCATAGAAACAGGTTGCCCTTTTGGGATTCAAAACGATTCAGGGGCCAGTAATCCAGTAAAATCATAATCACCGGCAGGGTGATCACCATCGGTTTGCTCAGCAGAGCCAGG
>JBATES010000235.1:0-1909 GCA_049664145.1 Smithella sp. | reverse complement strand
ATGAATTTTGAATTCTTAAAAAAAGCAATCTCTATTTTTGGGATAATCATCATACTTGACTATTTAGTTAAAAAAATATAATTAAACAAACTTTTAGACATGGAGAAATTATGGAAGATAGTGAACTTTTAAAAATCCGTCGGGAAAAGATCGCGGACCTGAAATCGGCGGGCATTGATTTATACCCCAACAATATTAAACCTCAAAATACAACCGCGGAGTTGTCAACACGGTTTGGAAATTCAGATGGTGATGCGCTGACCAAGATACAGGAAACCTTTTCCGTGGCCGGCCGTCTTATGGCGGTACGCAATTTCGGGAAAGCGGCTTTTATCAAGGTTCAGGATTACAAGGGACAGATCCAGGGTTACATCGGGAAAAACATTTTAAGTGCTGAAGAATATTTTGTTTTTAAGAAGCTTGATATCGGCGACATTATCTTGATTTCCGGTAAACTGTTTCGCACAAAGACAAATGAGCTAACCATCGAAGTCGGAAAATTAACGCTGCTTTCCAAATCCATTCATCCTTTGCCGGAAAAGTGGCACGGCCTGACCGATCTCGAAATCCGATACCGTCAGAGATATCTTGATTTGATCGCCAATCCTGAAGTTAAGGAAATTTTTCACCGGCGCAGCCGCATTATCAAGTTAATCCGGCAGTTTATGGATGAACATGATTTTCTGGAAGTGGAAACGCCGATGATGCAGCCCCGAGCGGGCGGCGCGGCGGCGCGGCCGTTTAAGACACATCACAACGCGCTGGATATGGATTTCTATCTGCGGATTGCTCCGGAACTGTATTTAAAGCGACTGGTGACCGGCGGACTGGAAAGGGTTTACGAAATCAACCGCAATTTCCGCAATGAAGGTATTTCCACGTTCCATAATCCGGAATTCACCATGATGGAGTTTTACCAGTCCTACAGCACCTATGAAGATTTGATGTCCTTTACGGAGGATTTATTTGTCTACCTTGCCACCGATATATTTGGAGGGGTAAAATTTAACTATCAGAATACGGAAATAGACATGACCAGGCCATGGCGTCGGCTTTCCGTGAAGGATGCTCTTCTGCAAATGGCCGGCATGGAACCAGCCGACCTGACTGGCCGGGCCAGAGCCATTGATTTTGCACGAAAGGCCGGATGTGATGTCAAAGAAAACGATCCGCTGGGGAAAATTCACATGGCTATTTTTGATGAAGTCGTCGAAAAGAAGCTCATTCAACCGACATTCGTAACCGATTATCCGGTTGCGGTGTCTCCCTTGTCACGCAGATCCAACACGGATCCTGACCTTGTTGACCGCTTTGAACTTTATATTTCCGGCCGCGAGATTGCCAATGCTTTTTCAGAGCTGAACGATCCTGCCGATCAAAAAGAAAGATTTCTGCAACAGTTACATGAAAGAGAGGCCGGTGACGACGAAGCGCATGAAATGGATGAGGATTACATCCGTGCTCTGGAATACGCCATGCCGCCGACCGCCGGAGAAGGGATCGGGATTGACCGGCTGGTGATGCTTTTTACAGACAGTGCTTCCATCCGGGATGTTATTTTGTTCCCGCTGCTCAGAACAAAACAGGAATGAACCAGAGATTGAATAAAATTTTCACATCCGTATTTTCCCGTAAGCAACAGGTATAATATTTTAATGCCCTACGAAATTTTTGTAAGCAGACGTTATTTGAGAGCGAAACGCAAACAAGTGTTTGTATCCGTCATTACGTCCATATCCATCCTGGGCATTTTTCTGGGCGTGGCGGCGCTGATTATTGTGCTGGCGGTTATGAACGGATTTGAAGAAGATTTGCGCACGAAGATTCTGGGGATCAAATCCCATATCGAATTAACGACCGATATGACCGGGCCCATGAAAGATTATCAGCAGGTTCGTCAGAAAATTTC
>JBATES010000234.1:0-9845 GCA_049664145.1 Smithella sp. | reverse complement strand
AAAGAGCTTTAAAATATCCTGTTTTTCAGGACGGACTAATTAGCCAATGATTAAACACCCTATAACGATCATCAAAAAAGTCTTCAAATTTCACCATATTATTTATTCATCTCTTCAATAAAGGGCGCGACCACCATCACTTCCTTGATCGATTTCTGGTCGGCGTTTTCGATGATGAACGTAACTCCGCCATACTGATATCTTTCTTTAGGTTTGGGAATCCGGCCCATCTGCTGCATGAGGAAGCCACCGACTGTTTCATAGTTGCCTTCGGGTAATTGCGTTTTTATTAATTGTCGCAAGGTGCCCATTTCCATTCGCCCGGATACCAAATAGCGTCCTTCAGCAATTTTTCTATAGAGTTTCTCTCCCGCCACATACTCGTCAATCGTTCCGACAATTTCTTCACCGATGTCTTCAATCGTCACAACGCCGGTTGCTCCGCCGTATTCATCCACCACTACCGCCATCTGCTCGTCTTTCTTCTGCATCGCCACCAGCAGTTCGCTGACTTTTTTTGTTTCCGGCACAAAAAAAACATCCTTGCGCATGCAGGAAACGACTGTCGCTTCGCCTACGCTCTCTCCTTTCTGCCTGTCTTTGAGCAGCATTTCCAAAAGATCGAAGTAATGAAGAATCCCGACAATATTGTAAACAGTATTTTCGTACACGGGAATGCGCATGTATTTTTTATCAGCCACAACGCCCACAGCTTCGGATATTTTCATGGAGGCAGGTAGTGATGTCAGTGCGGAAATTGGCACCATGATTTCAACCGCCGTCAGTTCGGAAAAATCAAACACGCGGCTGACCATTTCTTTTTCTCTGGTCAGGATGTCGCCACCTTTAGTTTTTTCGCCCAGAATGTATTTGAGCCCTTCCTTGGTGATGTGCGAAGTTTCACCGGCTTTGCGGTCAGAAGAAAGGTGAACCGTTCCCCTCGACACGGCCGCGATCACGAAAGCAACCGGATAAAAAAGCATGGAAGAAAAACGGATAAACCAGGCAACTTTCTCGGCCATGGCTTCCGCGTAATAAAGAAATACACTGCGGGCGATAATCATTAAAAACAGCGTCGGTATCGTCACAAGAAAAGCCATTAGTTCGCCGCGATCACGGCCATAAAAGGATATTAAAAGACCTGTCGCCAGCGTGGAGGCGATGATAATTGCCAGATTGGTTCCGACCAGCGCCGTGGAGATAAACCACTCCGGTTTCTCTTTTAATTCAACCGCTTTCTCGGCGGCCTTGGACCCTTGATGAGCGCGGTTTTTCAATTTATTAATATCGGAAGCAAACAGTGCCACTTCGCCGCCGGAATACAGCATTTCCAGCAGGACACAAAGCAATATGGCCGCGATGATTAAATAAAAACTCATTGTTCTTCCGGCTCCTCGGGCAACTCTCTGGTTATTTTAACTGTAATTATTCTTGTCTTGCCGACATCATTCACGCGAAAGGCATAGCCTTCTGATTGAACTTCTTCTCCTTTTTCCGGCACCTTCCCGAACAGATGCAGGACAAACCCTCCGATAGTATCGAACTCATCCTCCGGCAATTCAGCTTCAAGAAGTTTATTGAACTGCTCGACCGGCATATTTCCGGAAACGATAATCGTCTGATCATCAATTTTCTCATAACCGTCGCCACCCGATTCATCAGCGCCTTCAGTTTCTTCAAATAGATGTTCCAGAATATGCTCCAGCGTAATCATTCCCGAAACGCCGCCGTATTCATCAACCACGATGGCAATCTGCATGAAGTGTTTTTGAAAATCATGCAAAAGCCCGTGAACCGTTTTTTGTTCGGGAATAAAATATGGCTTTGCCAGCAGATTTTGAATAGTGTCCTGCGTTTTGCCTCGCCAGACATTATTGAGCAAATCACGGGCAAATAAAATACCGACAATGTCGTCTCTATCTTCCCTGTAGATGGGCACGCGCTCCTGCCTTGCCGCAGCGATGAATTGCAGCATTTCCTCAACCGTCATATCCAACGGCAGGCAAAACATATCCACGCGGGGAATCATGATGTCCGTTACCGGCCTGTCACCCAACTCGAATATTTTATTAATCAGTTCTTTTTGTGATTCATCCAAAACACCTTCCAAACTGCCAACATCAACCAGTGTTTTGAATTCGTTTTCCATCAGGGCTTCCGATTCTTCTGATTTATCTGCGCCGTAACGATTCAGGAAAAATCCGGATATTTTTTCCAAAGAGGCAACCACCGGATATTCCAGACGCGAAATCGCTGTCAATGGAAGAGAAACAAAAGAAGAAATCTGCATCGGATAGGTAACGCCAAAGGTTTTGGGAATAGCCTCGCCGACAAAAAGCAAAACAACCGTTGTAAAGATGATGGAAACCCACTGCCCGTTGATTCCCAGGAGCCCGATGAAATAGGAAGCCGCCAGAATGGAGATGCTGACGTTGACCACCTCGTTGCTGGTCACGATGGTGATCAGCAGACGTCGCTGATTTTCCAGTAACTTGACAACATAGTCAAAAAACGGATAGTTGTCCTGTTTCATCCGATGAAGATGCAGGTCTCTCAATGAAAGCAGAGCAGCCTCCGCCGACGAAAAGAATCCGGATAATATAAAAAGCAGGACTAAAACGACAATATCAGCATTCCAAACCAATGATTGGACACCTCATTTCTTTTGTTATGAGTCAGTAATTTAACAGATTATAAAGAAAAAAGAAACATTACCTTGGTTTCTGATTATTCCATTGACAGCAAATCTTATTCTTTCTATATAGTTTTAACAATTTTTTTAAACAGGAGCTTTCCCCATGCCTAACATATTACTGATTGGAAATGGCGCCCGCGAGCACGCGCTGGCTGAAGCCATTGCCCGCTCTGAACAAAAGCCAAAGCTGTTTTCTTTTATGAAATCCAACAATCCGGGAATCGCCTCTCTCTCGGAAATAACACTTTTGGGCTCGTATTCCGATCTGGATGCGATTACAAAATTCGCTGCGGATAACAAAATTGAATTTGCCGTTATCGGACCGGAAGATCCGCTTAACAATGGTGTCGCGGACGCGTTGGCGAAAATCAATATCGCTTCGGTCGGTCCGACAAAAAGTCTGGCCCGGCTGGAAACGTCCAAATCGTTCACCAGAAATCTGGTCAGCAAATATAATATTCCCGGCAATCCGCAGTTCAAAGTATTTAAAACAATTGACGGCGTGGAAGATTTTCTGAACAAACTGGAGGGCATCGTTTTGAAACCGAATGGCTTGACCGGTGGCAAGGGCGTGCAGGTTCAGGGAGATCATTTTGCCACCAAAGAAGAGGCGTTAGCGCTATGCAAGCAAATACTGGCAGGAGGCTCTTCCCTCATTGTTGAAGAAAAATTTGACGGTGAAGAATTTTCTCTGCAATGCCTTTGTGACGGGAAAAATGTTGTCGCCACGCCCCCGGTGCAGGATCATAAAAGAAGATTTGATGGCGACAAGGGCCCCAACACCGGCGGCATGGGCTCGTATTCGCTGGCAGACCATTCCATGCCTTTTTTAAAACCACAGGATTTACAGGATGGATTAGAAATCACCCGCCAGGTCGCCGCGGCGCTGCTGAAGGAAACGGGCTGTCCCTACAAAGGCATCATGTACGGCGGATTCATTGCCACGAAGGACGGTGTCAAGCTTCTGGAATACAACGCGCGTTTCGGTGATCCTGAAGCGATGAACATTCTACCGCTTTTAAAAACTGATTTCGTGGAAGTCTGCCGTCACATTATTGCCGGAACGCTGGATCAATTAAAGATAGAGTTCGACAAGAAAGCGACTGTCTGTAAATATGTCGTGCCGAAAGGCTACGGACTGCCCGCCGATCATCCCGACGCGGCATCTTCCAAAGCAAAAATCGAAGTGGGGAATGTCGGCAAAGCGCGGCTTTATTATTCATCGGTGGATCAGAAAGAAGATGGCCTTTACCTAAGTTCATCACGGGCTATCGGCATTGTCGGAATCGCCGATAATCTGGCAGATGCCCGCAAAATAGCCGAGGAAGGCGTAAAGGCTATTAAAGGTCCCGTTGCTTACCGCGAAGACATCGGCACCGACGCGCTCATCCGGAAACGTATTGATCACATGAAAAAGATACGAAAAGACTTCTAAAAAGATTTTTTTTTTCTTGTTTGAATACTCCACTTTCACGGAGCGTTTAATGTCAAACACTTATACGACTGAGCCTTATGTGCGCCTTGATTTTCTGGATGCCCTGCGCTGTTTCGCGATAATCTATGTCGTGATCAGTCACCTCGTATTAATACCGCAACCGAATCTTTTGATTCCCGAATGGATTGCACCATTTCTCATCAACGGTGGTGATGCCGGCGTCAGCCTGTTTTTTGTTTTGAGCGCCTTTTCTTTGTGCTATTCGATGGACAAACGCGCCGGCGAATCAACGCCGATCAGCAATTTTTACATCAGACGCTTCTTTCGAATCGCTCCTTTATTTTATTGTCTGATGGTGATGTACTGGATTCGTGATGCGGTTGTCTTCAACGTATTGCATCCCGCATCGGAAGTTCTCATCAATGCATCTCTTCTGTTTAACCTGGTGCCTTCCTGCATAACCGGATTTGTCTGGGCAAGCTGGACCATCGGCGTCATTGCTCTGTTGTATCTGATTTTCCCTCTCATTCACAAACACATTCGCAGTCTGTATGGAGCGCTGGCTTTATTTGTCTTTTCTGTCCTGATCGCCTGGGGGTGGTCTTACTTTGTCAAAAATTACGGCGTGGCGATGGGATATCTAACGCCGGATGATATCAGCTTTGCGTGGGGATTCGGTTTCCTTCAGCACTTGCCGGTGTTTGTCTGTGGAATCATAGTTTATCACCTGTTCTTTGATTATTTAGTCAGAAGGAATCAGAAGTCCCGAAAGATATACGGAAGCATATTGATCCTGTTATTTATATTGTTTTATGGTGTGCTGCTTACTGAAAGTATGCAAAACATCATCTGGGGGAAAAAGATTCTCCACGGCATCTGTTTTTCTTTGCTTGTGCTGGGATTTGGATTGAAACCTTTTGGTTTTCTGGTCAGTCCCAAAACCGTTTACCTGGGCAAAACAAGTTACTCCACGTATCTTTTCCATCCGCTTCTCATTTTTACCATTATCCCCTGCTATCGCTGGATATACAATATTGTGCCGACGGATTTTTTAGGATATCTGATGTCCCTCTTGATTACACTGCTTGTTCTCACGATTATATCGCTGATGTCTTACAGATACATTGAACGCAAGGGGATTGCGCTGGGAGAAAAATTAATCAACAGAAATCAGTACCGTGTGATGTGATGCTCGGCCAGGCCGAAGAAATCAGTAATCGGATATATCCTGTTATTCGGGTCTTTGAATCGACCGTTGTACATTCCGAATGGCTGGTGAAAATCGGAGCGGATCACTCCAATGCTGATTTTTTCAGCTCTTTCGCCGGAGGGCGTGAATAACAGATCCATGTATCCGTCATTCGTTCTGACTTCCCACGGATGCATAATGTTGTCTTCTTCAAATTTAAAACGCGCCGCTTTGAGGCAATAAATTTTTCCGTCCACCCACATGCAGTTTTCATTGTAATCTTCATCATCTGTTATCATATTCTGACAGAGATTGAAGGCCAGAAGTTCTCCGTATTCGTTATAGCCTGCGGCGGTTGACCATTTCCAGAAACTGACATAGGGATAATATGTTTTTTGTTCATCAATCAAAGCCACGTCCTGCTTGCGGTTAAGGGCAATCTTCTTCGCGCCCAGCATAATTTCACCTTCCGCCGGCGCGGCCACCTTGTGCGTGTAAAAAGGCCGGAAAGGCGTAACCGGAGAAACCTGAACAAGCGGCTCTATTTTACTAAGATCTTCAAGAATTTTGATTTCACCTTTGACGGCAGGCCGATTTTTTTTACCCGCGATATCGATGATTATTTTGTGAAATCCATCCTTGAGTTTATTCTCAAAACGAAGGAGGTAACCTTTTTGTTTAAACTCACAGGTGTCATCATACATCTGCGCGGCAACAAGCGACGTTCTGCCCGGCGCCTGCGCGCCATGCTCGAAGCGTATGTTTTCATTTCTGTCGTAGGCATAGAAAAAAGAGACACCCATAAATTTGGCGTCAAAGATGACCATGCCGAAATAATACGAGGGCGTGATAATGCCGTAATGCTGCCATTCCTTGAGACGGAATTTTTTCCAGAAAGCGGGCACTTTGGAACCAGCGGAATAAAACGGCGCATCGAGAATGTTCGCCTCGCGGAAAGGTGTCTGAAAGGTTCCGAAGTTAATCGTACCATCTTTTTCCACCATCCGCGCAGGAGTTTCCTTTACTTTTCTCATAACACCGGCTTCCCGTATCAAGTAGGGCGCATCGTGTGACCCCATGGTGCCCTTCAGGGTATTTAGGTTATTCCCAAACGCGCCGCTTCGGACTGCTCGGGGAGCAGTCCCTACAATATCCACTTCGCACTAGCGAAGAATAAGAAAATGACACACTCTATTGATCTCTATGCTTTGGGCGTCTTCGGCAGTTTCGGAAAATTTTCATCCAGAGCGGCGTTCCATTTTTCAACCACCGTCTTTATTTTTTCCATCAGCTCCGTGCAATCGCCTTCAATTTTGACGGAAATGATTTTATCGCCCTGAGCAATAAGATTGACGACTTTCTGGTCGGCGTCGCTGACAACCTCGCCGAATACCGTGTGCTTGCCGTCCAGCCAGGGTGTATCAACATGCGTGATGAAAAACTGGCTGCCATTGGTCTGCGGTCCGGAGTTCGCCATGGAAAGAATGCCAGGCTTGCTATGGCGCAGTTCGTTGACAAATTCATCCTGAAATCTGTAGCCGGGGCCGCCGCGCCCGTCACCGGAAGGACATCCGCCCTGAATCATGAAATTATCAATAACCCGATGAAATTTTAAACCATCGTAAAAACCTCGCCGAGTCAGATTGATAAAATTCCCGACGGTCACCGGTGTTTTATCCGGAAAAAGTTTTAAATTGATTGTTCCCTTGCTGGTTTCCATAACCGCTTTTAATTCGTTTGCCATTTTTATCTCCTGTAAAGATATAAGGTACTAATCCCGCTCCACTACGCGGCGGGGATAATTTCCTATCCCATTCCATCGGGAATTGGATAGTTCGACTTGCTCCTTCTATCGTCAGAGAGTCTCACTACGACTTACGCTTCGAACATCATCCCGACTTATCGGGACTCGTTCTCAGCGAGTCTTGTTAAACAGTAAAGATTGCCGATTAATAAGTCAAGATAAAAAGGGCCGAGAATTATGGCAAGTCTTATCATTGAGATATCGTCACATATGGGATATACAGACCGCAATGCTGAAAACTGATGACAAAATCAAAAACGTTCTAAGTCGCAAGCTTTTGGCCTGGTACAGGCGCAATCAACGCCCCCTTCCCTGGCGCAAGACAAGCGATCCTTACCGTATCTGGATTTCGGAAATCATGCTTCAGCAAACCCAGGTGGATACGGTGATTCCTTACTATCATCGTTTCCTGAAAGCTTTTCCCACCGTTTCATCGCTTGCTCGCGCGCCCTTACAGGACGTGCTCAAGGTCTGGGAAAACCTGGGTTACTATTCGCGGGCCAGAAATATTCACGCTGCCGCCCGAATGATTGTGGAAAAATTCGGTGGCCAGATTCCTGATAATTCGGAAGAAATTAAAACACTACCCGGCATCGGTGAGTATTCAGCCGGCGCAATCTTGAGCATTGCCTACGGGCAGGCATTGCCCGCCGTGGATGGAAATGTCCGCCGGATTTTATGCCGTCTTTTTGCGATTCACAAACCCATGGACGACGCAAAGGAGCAAAAGCAATTGCAAAAGCTTGCCGCCTCGCTGATTCCCGCCAGGCATCCCGGCGATTTCAACCAGGCCCTGATGGATTTGGGGGCAACGATCTGCAAAGCCAAAAATCCCGACTGTTCACATTGTCCTGTGGCTGACCTTTGTCAGGCGCGGCTTCATGATTTACAAAACGTTCTACCGATAACAAAAAAGACCCCCGCAATCCCTCATCGACAGGCGGCTGCCGCAGTCATTCGCAATTCAAAAGACATGCTGCTGGTTGTTCAGCGACCTGCATCAGGATTACTGGCCTCTTTATGGAAACTGCCCGGCGGTTTTGTTAATTCAGGCGATGACACAGGAAAGAGTTTGAGGCAAAACGTTAAAGAAGAATTAGGCCTTTCCATCAAGCCGGAAAAACATCTGGCCTCGGTCAATCACACCTATACACATTTCCGCATCACCCTTCAGGCTTATGAATGCCGCTTGTTAAAAGGCACCCCCAAACCACTTGGCTGCCAGAACTGCCGATGGGCCTCGCCCTCCGATTTAAATAAATTGCCTTTGTCGAAGATTGACCGAATGATAGTGAGGCAAGTTGAAGACGAGAGTAACGAAGTCTGAAGCGTAAGCCGAACTATCCCCGAAGCGCAGCGGAGCGGGATTGACACTCGCTGAAAGTGAGACTCGACAATAACGAACAAAGTAAAGATTTAATCCCACTTTTTCTTTTCTCCTACAAGAAAATCAACAAGTGGAGCCCCCTCCGGCAGGAGCCGGAGGCTCCCATTAAAAACGCGACCTCCCGCGGTCTACGGCGCGAACTCCCGGCAGGATCCGGGGGATTGCAAGTCGCGGGATTAAAGAAAACATCTCCATTCGCTATTGGAAAAAAAGTTTGACGAACGCATAAATGTGTATTACAATACACATCAGGAGGTGTATGATGAGAACGAATGTCGTTTTAGACGATCATCTGATCGAAGAAGCATTTAAATATGCCGGGACTATCCATACGAAAAGAGAATTAATCGAGACCGCTTTAAGAGAATTTGTCAAAAACAAAAAAGTAAAAAATTTGCGCGACCTGAAAGGCAAGATCCTTTTTGCGGACGATTATGATTATAAAAAAATGAGAGCAGGCAAATGATATTAGTCGATACCTCGGTCCTCATCGATTATTTAAGGGGCACACAGAACGCTGCTGTTACCGCTTTCGATAAAATACTCGAGAAAGGTCTGCCTTATGGGATCAACGAATTAATATATCTGGAAATATTGCAAGGCGCCCGGACGAAAGAAGAATTTAAGAAACTCCGGGAGTATTTTGAAACAATCCCCTTTTATGGTCTTAATCCTGGCAAAGAATCCCTTGAAAGAGCTGCGCAGATGAATATGGCCTGCCGCCGATCCGGGATAACCATACGAAGCACGATAGATTTGCTTATCGCTGAAACCGCCATAGAGAACGATTTGTTTCTCCTGCACAACGACAGCGACTTTACGAACATGGCAAAAGCAATTAAAGAACTGAAAATATTTAAGCCGAACAGATGATCTCTGCTTTCAATAAACCGTGATAATTTATACGAAGAAATATTTTGAGGACGGACTCCATGTTTGGAAATAACCGCGCTGATATCAGAGTGGGTTCACGTGTCAAGGTTGTGCAGAAGCAGGACCAACGCACAGGCACACTCACAGAAGGCGTCGTGCGAGACATTCTTACAAAGTCACCCACCCATCCGCACGGCATCAAGGTGCGCCTGGAAGGCGGAATTGTGGGCAGAGTTAAAGAGATTCTCTGATTCCACATTGACTTAACATGGAATAGGATTCGGATATTCTGCGTAGAGGGAATCCCCCCCGTAATTTCCTCCCACCCGTCATTGTAATTAGTCCGTCCTGAAAAACAGGATATTTTAAAGCTCTTTATTGCATGGTTCTTTGAAAACTGAAGATCATTTGCGGAGGAAAAGGGATTCCGTGTTCCCCTTTTCCTTTATGCGGCTCGTTTCA
>JBATES010000233.1:0-2472 GCA_049664145.1 Smithella sp. | reverse complement strand
GGAAAAGGGAATCAAAGGATTGTCGGAAGTCATCAATAAGGTTTCTTCCGGGTCCGCCCAGGTGTTTTCCTCCGCCCAGCAACTGGCCGACGGGGCAAGTTCTCAGGCTTCATCACTCGAACAAACGTCTTCCTCGCTGGAAGAATTATCGTCCATGACGAAACAGAATGCGGATAATGCTTCCCAGGCCAGAGCCATGATGCAGGAAGCAGGGCACATTGTTGAAAAAGTTAATCGGCACATGGATGATATGGCCAAAGCGATTGCCGAAATAACTAGATCGTCGGAAGAAACGGGAAAAATCATTAAAACGATCGATGAGATTGCTTTCCAGACCAACCTCCTGGCGTTGAATGCGGCGGTGGAAGCGGCGCGTGCCGGTGAAGCGGGCGCGGGTTTTGCCGTTGTCGCGGACGAAGTGCGCAATCTGGCAATGCGCTCAGCCGAGGCGGCAAAAAACACCAGTGAACTTATCGAAAACACAATGAAAGCCGTTAAGAACGGAAATGAATTAACCAATTCCACACAGGAGGCTTTCAAAGACAACATGGCGTCTTCCACAAAAATCAGCCAGCTGGTTGATGAAATCGCCACGGCTTCCCAGGAGCAGGCGCATGGTATTGGCCAGATCAACCGCGCCGTAGCTGAAATGGATAAGATTGTTCAACAGGCGGCCTATAATGCTGAAGCTTCAGCCACGGCGGCAGAGACCATGAATTCTGAAGTCAATCACCTGGAAAAGCGGATGGAGGAGTTGGCCGATATGTTTGGTGCTGAACTTAACGTCAGCAAAACCAAAATATCTCCTATCGAAAAACAAGCCGCTCCGGACGTAAAGGCTTCGGGTAAGATGGCGGTCAAACCGGCTGCCTCGCACAAAATGCTGGCTGCGCCTCCTGTTCATAAAGTCAAGAAGGGGGCAGCGTCGGAAAAGCAGGCGCCGGTCAGGCCGGAACAGGTTATCCCCTTTGACAAAGATGAATTCAAGGATTTTTAGAACCGTCACAATTTTCTAAGGTATGGCCGGCAGAGCGTATTAAAAAACTCTGCCGGTTTCTTATTTTTCATAGCCCCGCGTAATATAAACGGTAGCCAGATCGAAAAAGATCGTCATGCGTCTTTGCAGTTCGAAGGTCATGTAGAGATCGAGGTTTTTCTGAAGGGTTCCCTGAGACAGAGCGACATCCCAGATATGTTTACGGATCAAACTCAGGGCGCTCAATACGCCGCTGATTTTTGCCCCCGCTTTATTTCTCTCCAAACCCAGTTTGGTATAAAAAATTTTGATGCGTTCGATATCGTACGCACAACCCAGCCAGAGCGTGATTTGTGAAATAATTCTGTCGCAGATGTTGTAAAGCGTGTGGTTTTCTATATGGCGATATTCGGCGGTGGAAGGATTGGTGGTCATATCTTCTATCCACTGCTCAATCATTTTTTCTTTATTCTTCAAAATGTCATTGATCAGGCGTCGCGTCAGGGCATTAGCGCCTTTGCGCTTGGCGGTCATTTTATCATCGGGATGCGAAATGGAATCCAGGATGGCCCAGTAGTCTTTTTTGCTTTTGATGTAAGCCGAAAGCGCGCGATCATTGGGACGAAAAGCAAGCGGTGGAATTTCATCAATCGGATAGAAACGCGCCTGGGCGCTGTCATCGCCTGCCCGGACTTTGCCGCCGGTTTTTTCGGCAACAAAAGTCAGAAAGAGCAGATCGCCGTAAAAACGGCTTTTATAGGAGTCCACATCCAGCAGACGGGTTATTTTGCCTTTGATGCCTGTCTCTTCATGCAGTTCGCGCAGCGCCGCATCCTGGATGCTTTCTCCCGCCTCCGCGAAACCGGTCGGGAGACACCACAGGCCTTTATGAGGCGCCCGGTCGCGTTTGACCAGAAGAATCTGCCGGGATTCATCCACAATGGTGGAAACCACCGGTAACGGATTGTCGTAAAAAAAACTGTGGCAGTG
The DNA here is from genome assembly GCA_049664145.1 of Smithella sp. Classification (GTDB taxonomy): domain Bacteria; phylum Desulfobacterota; class Syntrophia; order Syntrophales; family Smithellaceae; genus Smithella. Next base: position 506 of record JBATES010000233.1, on the reverse strand, counting down.
CGAACAGCAATCTCTCCAGACATGATCTTCCTTTTTTCGGGTGATTGGCCCGCCGCAATAGAGGCAGAATCTGCTTTGTTTTTTCATGTTATTTCCTTTGAAAACCGGGGTTGAGAACAAATAAAAATAGCATCGTCTTTGCACATGGTGATGACTTTGCTGACGGCGCCGAGGTCCTGTAATTTGTGTAAAAGTTTATGGACGATATTTTTTTTATCAGCCCCCGTACCGATCAGGAAAAACGGACTTTTAAACTGATAATAATCAATAAAGAAATAGATGTCCCATGTCTGGAAAATAAGAGAATTTTTAAAATCCAGTTTCCGGATCTGGCCAAAAAAGGGAGTGAGCAGCATTTTGCCGTTTTCAGCTGAAAATTGCCGGATGATGACCTCGACCGGCAGGAGTTGTTTGTCCTTGAGCAGTTGATGTTCTTTCAAAGTATTTCTGGTGATTTGGATTAATTCCTGCATGTTGCATTGATCGTGCGTAATAGTTATGAATGT
>JBATES010000232.1:0-7818 GCA_049664145.1 Smithella sp. | reverse complement strand
GTCATGGCGCCCTGTTAGGTAATTTGCAGAATTTAGACGCGGATTTGATTTTCGTTAAAAATATTGACAACATTGCTACAATAAAGATTTTGCAAGAAATCATTCCCTATAAGAAAATCATGGGAGGCTTGGCCATTGGTCTTCAGAAAGAAATATTTTCCGCCATCCATCAGCTGAAAAACGCAAAAATCAATGATTCGCAAATCGAAGCAATCATTTCTTTGTGTTCAAGAAAATTAAATATCGTTTTTCCCCGAGACTTTAATCGGCAAACACGCCGGGATAAAATAAAATTTCTTCTGGCAAAATTAAACAGGCCATTACGCGTCTGCGCGATGGTAAAAAATGAAGGAGAGCCCGGCGGCGGTCCTTTTTGGGTTAGGGAAAAAGACGGCACGCAGTCGCTGCAGATTGTTGAAAAGGTTCACGTTGATCAGGGCAATCCGGAACAATTATCCATCTGGGAGAAAGCGCAATATTTCAATCCAGTGGACATGGTCTGTTGCCTGAAAAATTACAGGGGTAAAAAGTTTAAGTTGATCGATTATGTTGATTATAACGCTTATTTGATTTCACGGAAAAATGAAAAGGGAAGAGTGATCAACGCGCTGGAAGTGCCCGGTCTTTGGAATGGCGCCATGGCAAAGTGGAACACCGTTTTCGTGAAGGCACCGTTGATTGTTTTCAATCCAGTCAAAACGATTAACGATCTCCTGCGACCGGAACATCAAATGACAGAAAAAACGTGATGTGACACCTTTCCATTTTCATGGAAATATAAGTATATTATCAGTTTAAATGATCCATCGCTGGCAATCTTCTTTTGAAGCTGCTTTGGCCTTAATCGTTTGGAATGAGTTTTGATACTGACAAATCACGTCGTCTTCAGTATCATCGGGAGCATCGCTGTAACGGACGCAAAGAGAGGCGGCATTTTGTGCGTCGTTCACATTTCCATAGGGTACGATCACAAGCGGGCCGGGGAAGTTTTTCATTTTGAAAATCAAATCATCGTCCGTCACCAGATTATTTAATGCATCGTTATCCGCGTTATTCCGGCCGACAATGATTTTGCAGCGTTCATTCCAACGAAAGTGGCGTCCGAATTTGAGAAGCTCAAAGTCACGATAATGATGATCTTCATGGTGGAAAAATAAATCACGCAGGCGACGCGAAAAAATCGGATCGGTCAGAAGACAGCCACCGGCCGGGGGCGCGTAATCATGGATACCGAAATCAGCAGCTAGTTTTATCTGTTCCTTGCGTCCTCGTCCCTGAATGGCAAGCAGACGGGAACGATCTATCCGATTTTCCCGTTCCGCCTTTATAGGGTCAAGCAATTTGGCACTCAAAGGTCGTAGAATGTAATCCTGATAACCGGAGTTTTTGGCGACCACATGGAGGGACTGTTTATTTTGTGACATGGGACGCTGACCGAGCACCTCTCCGGTAAGAATGAAATCGCTTCCCGTTTCTTCCATGTTTTGTCCTGCAATTTTCAGCATCAGCGTATGGCAATCGATGCAAGGGTTCATATTTTTTCCGTAGCCGTAGCGGGGTGATTTAAGCATCTCCAGATGTTGGGCTGTTATGTTCCGAATCATCAGGGGCAGATTAATTTGTTGGATGGCGCTCTGTGCTTTTTGGGCATTAAAGAAGGGAGTGGTAAATGTCAGGCAAAGAACTTCAATATCTTGCCTGCGTACTAATTCCGCAGCTAATACACTGTCTAATCCGCCCGAAAAGAGGGCAATTGCTTTAACCATGAGTCGTCATCAATATTTGGCCATATTGACCGACCATACTTCTTTGAGTAAACCGCGTAATTCAGGGTCTATATCGAAATCAACCACATACAAATCCTGATTAATTCTGGTGCCATCAAATTTTAAAGTGTAGGGTGCCTGGTTTTTGGCCGGTCCTGAAAAGGTGTAGCTGGCAGACGCAAAAGGAATCTGAAGACCTTTCAAAATGCTTTCCAAATTACTTTTAGGTGAGTCACTATCGCTGACGAAAATAGTTTCGTTCCCCGCCTGTTTTAACGCATTAATGAATTGCGGAGAAAGAACCTGTGAGTAGATAACATATTTCTTGTCTGCCTTGGTCACCAGGACATCGGCTTTAATGGATAGATTAAAGCCGTCTTTTACGGTGTCGAAGAGTTGAATATCGATGTCTTTTTCAGCCGTCAATCCTAAATTTGTAACCAGTGCATAAGAAAAATCCTGAGCAGAAGTCTTGGGGAAAACAGGAATCGGCGGTAATGCGTAAAGCTCTTCCGGTTTTCCGACCATTCCTGATTCTTCGGATATTTCATTGATAATCAAACCATTCTTCTGATAATAATTCTTAACGGATTTGGGCAGAAGGAGATTATTTTCATCAATCGAGCGTATGGCCTGAATCGGTTGCGTGTTGTTTGATTTTGTAATGACCCAGTCAACAACCATTTCCACAGGAGGCAAAGTGCCGAGAGTTAAAGGTTTTTCGCTCTTCGTCATGCTGTAGTTTTTGGTGCTGTTGATAACATCTTTTAAAATGGAAATGACATCATCAGCTTTATCCACTTTGACGAGGAAGTAGTTGGTCCAGTTGTCGCCAATCATCTTTTTCAGATTGGCATGGGCACGATTTTCCAGGTCTATAAAGACGGTTGTGTTGTCATCGAATTCGACAACAGGCATCTGAGCGCAGTCAATCGTGACCTGGCCGGCCTTCGGTATGGGAAGATAGTAATTGCCGGATGTGGCAATGGTTCCGTTCATCTGAGTTATAATTTGCCTGAGAACCGCCAGGCGTGCCTCCGGTGGCATAAATTTCTTTTCTTTGACTTCGATTATTTTTTTAGGTTGATGCGATTTTTCCAGACCGGTTGTCATCTCGCGCGTGACCGGTTGAAGATCATCCGGCGTTTTGACAAATAAAGTTTTTCCGGGTAATTTAATAATTGTTCCCGAATAAATTTTGTTCACATTTCTAATATGGGGGTTGATGGATTTAATGAATTTGATATTTTGCGGGATGTCACTTTCATTGACCCTCAGTTCGCGTCGAATTATCTTATATAAAGTATCGCCTCTTTTTATTTTGTAACTCTTTTTTTTAATCGGAAGATTCTGTGTGGCGGCAACCAAAGTTTTAACAGGTTTAGGCTTTGCCGGTTCTGCGAACTGTTTGACCGGCAACTTGGGGGGCGGTGGGGGCGTTGTTTTCGAAGCGGATTCTTCGAAAACTGTTGTCCGCTCTGGTTTGCTTTCTTCTGCCGCTATTTCAGGCTTTCCGGGAATGACCAGCAATTGTCCGGGTTCCAGATTTTCGAGGTCGGGAACGTCCGGATTCAGTTCTTTGATCAGCTGATAATTCCTGGCTATATCTTTTTCTTTAACCCCGGGAATTTTTCTAATGATGGTGGAAATCACATCCCCTTCCTTAACCGTGTAGGTATATAACTTATTGCTGGTAATAGCCGTTTTACGAAATTTGATCTGTGCGGTGTCTTCTTTTGCGGCGGAGGGTTGATAAACCAAGGCAATTGAAGCACAAATAACAATCAGAAATATTATCAGGCGCTTAAACATGAATGACTTCCCCCTGGTTGAGATATTGAAAATCTTGAATATGTTTAATTAATTACACCAATTAACCGGAAAAGTCAACAACTTATGTGCAGGTTGAGTGTTAAGAATAATTTTGTAGGAAAGATTTCGACGGATATCAAATGACTTTCTTCATGGCGGCAATAGCCACTTCAATCTGATCATCGGAAGGTTCGCGAGTGGTAATTTTTTGCAGCATCAATCCTGGCCAGCTGAGCAGATGGACAAGTTTGGCGTGATGATACTTGCCGGTAAAACGGATGGCTTCATAAGATATGCCGGCAACGACCGGGAGCAGCAATATTTTATAGATAACGCGGTGTATGAAATCAGGACGTCCCAGCAGGGAAAAAACCAGAACGGAAACAATCATGATAAAAAGAATGAAACTCGTTCCGCAGCGCGGGTGACGGGTAGAAAAGTTTTTAACGTTCTCGACGGTAAGTTCCTGTCCGTTTTCCCAGGCAAAAACGGTTTTATGCTCGGCGCCATGATACATATAAACGCGCTTCATATCGTCCATCAGGAGTGTTGCGGCTAGAAAACAGAGAAACATTCCAAGACGAACACATCCTTCGAGAATGTTCAAAAAAATCACATTGTCGATGTAAAATTTAACTTTGGTAAAAAAGAAAGCCGGTATGACAACAAAGAAAAAGATGGCGATGGAGAAACTGATAGCGAAGGAAAGATACATTTCCCAGTCTTTGGGTTTCTTTTCTTCTTCGGACAGAGCAACATCGGCGGAAAACATCAAACATTTAATGCCGACAATCATCATTTCAAACAAAGTGATGGTTCCCCGGATGAACATCCATCCCAGAACCTTGTATCTTTTTATCAAAGGAATATATTCGCGTTCCTGAAAAACGATCTGCTGGTCTGGTCTTCGGACAGCCGCGGCGATCTTGTTGCCGTGACGCATCATAACGCCTTCAATAATCGCTTGCCCGCCGGCAATATCTTCCTTTTCTGGTTTATGAGACATATAATTTTAATAACCTGAATATTATTTGGCTGTTGTTTATATGATTTGACGGATGGTGTCAAATTATGATTTATAAATTCGTTATTGAAAGATCAGTGTGCAATGATATAATGTCATAAACTCAAATATAAAAAGGAGATTGCTGATGGCGCAAATGAGTTCGTCTGAATCATTTATTAAGGAATATCAGGAACGTTTCGAAAAGAAAATCAGAGAAAATGAAATCGACCTGCTGGAACACTGGAAAGAACAGCTGGATAGAATTAACGCAACGCGTCCGGACAGTGTGGCTTCTGTTCAGTTGCAGATTAGCAAACTGTCGGAGATGATGGCCAACAGAATTAAAGTGTTAAAGAAGGCATAACATGGACAGTATCGCCAATTTTTTATTTGAAGTCGGCATGCTCAGCCGGACCCCGCGCAGCGGTTATCAATTTCTGGGCAGCGGCAGTGAATCCGTGGCGGAACACATTTTACGCACGGCTTTTGTCGGTTACACGCTCTGCAAAATGTATGAATCCCTGGATGAATTAAGAGTGTTGAAAATGTGCATCCTTCACGATTTGCCGGAAGCGCGAACCGGTGATATGAATTATGTGAATAAAAAATATGTTACGGTTGATGAAACAAAAGCAGTGAAAGAATTAACCGATGAACTTTTTTTCGGCGATGATATCAGGTCGGTGATTGAGGAATTTAATGCAAAGCAAACCAGAGAATCATTGATCGTCCGGGATGCCGATCAAATTGCTCTGATCCTGCTGTTGAAAGAATGCGGGGATCTGGGGAATAAATATTCGGAAGAGTGGATAAGTTTTGCCGTGCAGCGGCTGGTGACGGATAACGGGAAAAAACTGGCGGAGAGGATCGTTCATACGGACTCATCGCAATGGTGGTTTAAAGATAAGGGAGACTGGTGGATTAACGGCAGAAGCAAATAAAACAATTTATTCGTATCTGAGGATTTTATTTATGATGTGCAGAAAAATTAATTTCATTTTCATCTTTTTCGTGTTGGTATTGATTACGTCATGTACTTATCTCTTTGAAAGCCCTGTTATTACCAAGCCTGATGAGTACACCCGTATTTATGAGGCTAAGGAAAAAGTTGTTTTGAGGGCGGTGGCGAGGGTTATTAAAGAAAGAAATGCAGGTATGAATGTCATCATCGATGATAAAAATCATCAGGTTAATTCCGATTATTTAGTGTCTGATAAATGGCGGACAAAGACCAGCGCCAGGGTCAGGCAAATCAATTGGAAAGAATGCGAAGTCGTCATAGCCGTGACGACGGAGAAGAAAAAAGAAGACGGTTGGGAGATGAGACGCCTGCTGCAGAAAGATCAATACGATACCTTTTTCAACGAAATTGACTTAAAGATTTATGAAGAAATGTCCAGAATAGATTAATGAGAATAACAGAAAATTTCATTCTGTTATTCTCATTGAATGAACGTTCTTTAATGTTCCTGTTTATTTTGACTGGCTTTGGCGGAAAAAATCGGTCACAAAATCAGTGTCTTTAGGCGATAAATCAAACTTGAATACTGCCTTTTCCACTAATTTGTGTAAGGGTTCATTTCCTTCTTCCAAATTCATCGACACCCATTTGATTGCTTTTTGCACATGTTCCGCTTCCGGCATAATCGTACTCATAATCAATCCTCCTGATCTAAATTTGTTTTATTCTACTATAAATTGAATTATAAATTAAATAGTTTTTTAATAAATTGAATTTCTGTTGCCAATCATTTATATCACTAAACCCAAATGTGTTATTTTATTAGTCGTTTAAGGAGTGTTTGATGAAAAAATCTTTTGATGCCAAAACACTGATTTATCCAACTCCGCTATGGTTGATTGGAACGTATGAATCAATGCTTGGAGAAGACGGTCTGCCGGACATTATGAAAATTAATCCGATAATTTACGCGCCGGAAAATCGCGCCTATCATGGCGTGGGGCAATACCTGGGCACGGCTTTTCGATTGGCAAGAATGTAAAATGACCATTGATTAATCAAAAAAAGTGCATATTATATTTAAAATTATTTTCAGAAAGGAGATGAATAATGGCTAAATCAATCAAGGGAACAAAAACAGAGAAGAATTTGCTGGCTTCTTTTGCCGGAGAATCGCAGGCAAGAAATCGTTACACTTTTTTTGCCAGTGTCGCTAAAAAAGAAGGATACGAGCAGATTTCCAGATTTTTTCTGGAAACGGCAGAAAATGAAAAAGAACACGCCAAAATATTTTTTAAATATCTTGAAGGCGGGGAAGTGGAAATTACAGCATCCTATCCCGCGGGTGTCATAGGGGATACGAAGAGTAACCTGGAGGCTGCGGCGGCAGGCGAGAATATGGAATGGACCGTTCTTTATTCTGATGCGGCGAAAGTGGCCAAAGAAGAAGGTTTTCCTGAAGTGGCACGTTCTTTTGAACAAATAGCGAAGGTGGAGATGTTTCATGAAAGTAGATATCGCAAACTTGCGGCGAATATAGCCGGGAGCGAAGTCTTTAAAAAGAAATCTTCCGTCAAGTGGCACTGCATCAATTGCGGTTATGTTTTCGAAGGAGAAGAAGCACCGAAAGAATGTCCTGCCTGCAATCATCCCCAGTCTTATTATGAAGTCTTGGCGGAAAATTACTAGAGAGACTCGCTGAAAACAAACGCAGTGTAGTTTGTCCCTGCCACCTGAAGGTGGCAGGGTAATTTGCTTTGGGATTCCATGCGGAATCCACAGGCTCATTAAAGCGTTAGTCGAACTTGTCCCCTGAGCGCAGCGAAAGGGGATAATGAAACTTTCAGAATACCCCTGCATTTACATCGATACTGAGTTGTAAATGCAGGGGTATTTATACTAAACGATATGAGGCTTATCCCTTTGTTTCATTAGTCTTGACAGTTCATCGAAAATACCCTAGATTGGCGAAGTTTTTTCAAGAGGAGTTGCAGGTCTATGTCGACCAAGAAACAAATACGGTCAGAAAATATCAAAGAAAAGAAAATTAAAAAATCAACCAAGATGTTTTATCTGTCGCTGATTGTCGGTGGTGGAATTGTACTGCTGGTGGTTTTCTTCGTGACGTTGTTCAGCGCCATATTTCCGACGGATGATATGGAGGCTATGAAAAAGAAAGATAAAACCATTGTGAAAATGTATTTTTCCGATCAGCATGAACGTTTTCTGAAATCTGAAAAACGTTTTGTCGTCAAAGAAAACGATCCCGCACT
>JBATES010000231.1:0-1564 GCA_049664145.1 Smithella sp. | reverse complement strand
GTCGAAAATGATACGGCTGGGACAGATTCTCCGGATCTTTATGGAGAAAGAGAAGGTTCCCAGCGCGTGGCTTGCCGATTATTTCCGGACGACGCCCCGGACGATTCAGCGCGATCTGCTGCTTTTGAAAGAATCCGGCTTCCCGCTACACGAGGAGAAGAAGGGAACATACCGCCTGAGCCGTGATCTGGTGAAAAACCTGGAAGTCTTTGATCACGCGGAACTGGCACTGATGGTGGCCATGAAAAATATCGTGGGCCAGCTGGGTCAGCCCTTCCAGAAGGCCGCGGACAATGTACTCGACCGTCTGTATGACTGTGCGGCCGGGATGCCGGTGTTCGTGAAGATTGACGATGCGATTCCTTTGGACGCAGCCTGCATCAACCGGCTGGTAAAGGCGATCCGGGAAAAAAGGCAGGTAAAATTCCGCTATGAGGGGAAAAAGGGAGCTCATGCCGTCGATTTGGAACCTTACCGGGTTGTCTATTACAGCGGCTTCTGGTACCTGATCGGCAACGAGCCAGCCACGGGTATTCTCAAACGCTATGCCCTGGACAATATCAGGGACATCCGCCTGCTGAAATCCGGCTTCAAATCCATCCCGGAGAATCTGGATTCCGTCCTGAAGGGCAGCGCCAATATCTGGTTTGCCGAAAAGACAAATCTGGCGGTCACGGTTCTGATCGACAACCAGGTCAGCCATTATTTCAAGCGGCGCAAGATGTTCCCGACGCAGGAGATCAAGGAAGAAAAGCCGGACGGTTCGCTGGTTGTCGTCTTCCGGGTAGGCCACTTCGAGGCCATCCGCGACATCCTGAAATCCTGGATACCCAATATGATCATCCTTGAACCCGAAGAGTTCAGGAAAGACCTGCTGAAGGATGTCAAGGACTGGGTCAAACGGCAGGCTGAAATAGTGTAGAAAATTTTCATTGAACATACGCATCCTTTTCAGCTATACGTTAAAAAAATGGGAAGAAACCCCAAGACTGGTGTGAAAACGGCGGTAAAACCAAAGCGATTGCCTTTCTTCAAAGTCGGCAAAGAATTGAATGTCCATGTTCGAGCGATACAACACGGTTGATTCGCCTGACACCCGATGCGCCATGACGCAATTTGAAAAACATATTCAGAATAAAACTACTGCAATACTACTGCAAGGCGCCATAGACGAAAAAAATAAGGGGCAGCTTGTTCAGCTAACCCCTTAATATTCTTGGTACCTGGGGTGGGAATTGAACCCACACAATCGCAAGGATCGAGGGATTTTAAGTCCCTTGCGTCTACCAGTTCCGCCACCCAGGCCCAATGTTTGAATCAAGGAAGAAACCGTGAGGTTTATATTATTTTTAATTTGGCGTGTCAAGGATTTGTAGCTTTTGGTACTTTTATATCAATGCCGGAAATAATATCTTTTTTGTGGCTTGAAGCGTCTGTTTGTTTTGTGATAAGCATTAGCATCCTACCGAAAGGACAAAAGCATGCAAGACATTGACCTTCTAATTTACGGCGGAAAAGCCCTGCTGATGGATGACCAGAATTCCTGCCTGGACAATGCCGGCAT
>JBATES010000230.1:0-26969 GCA_049664145.1 Smithella sp. | reverse complement strand
GAAATGCCCGGTCTGATGGCTGTTCGCAAAAAATACGGGCAGAAAAAGCCATTAAAAGGACTGAAGATCATGGGCAGTCTGCACATGACCATTCAGACAGCGATGCTCATCGAGACACTCAAAATACTGGGCGCTGATGTTCGCTGGGCTTCCTGCAATATTTTTTCCACGCAGGATCACGCGGCCGCGGCGATAGCGGAGAAAGGATCGGCAGCGGTTTTTGCCTGGAAGGGAGAATCTTTGGAAGAATACTGGTGGTGCACCGAACAGGCGTTGATATGGCCGGACGGTTCAGGCCCCGACTTGATCGTCGATGACGGCGGTGACGCAACACTGTTTATTCATCAGGCAGTGAAGATTGAAAAAAATCCCAAATTGCTGAAACAGAAAATAGACAATAAAGAATTTAAGATAATCATGGACCGCCTGGAGCAGTCCTTCCAGCGTAATCCTAAAAAATGGCAGAGAATCGCTTCCAAAGTCAGAGGGGTTTCCGAAGAGACCACCACCGGCGTTCATCGTCTTTATCAGATGCAGTCAGCAGGCGAACTTTTGTTTCCCGCAATCAACGTCAACGATTCAGTGACCAAATCGAAGTTCGACAATCTTTACGGCTGCCGGGAGTCGCTGGCTGATGGAATTAAAAGAGCCACGGATATCATGATTGCCGGCAAGTTGGTCATTGTCTGCGGTTACGGAGACGTAGGGAAGGGATGTGCTCAATCCATGAGAGGTTTTGGCGCCCGTGTGATTGTAACGGAAATTGATCCGATATGCGCCCTGCAGGCCGCGATGGAAGGATATGAAGTAAAAACCCTCGAAGAAGTGGTTTCAATCGGCGATATTTTTGTCACGGCGACAGGGTGTTGCGATGTCATTACCGGCAAACACATGGAAATGATGAAAGACGAAGCCATTGTCTGCAACATCGGGCATTTTGACAGCGAAATCGATATGCACTACCTGGAAACCAGCAAATTCTGTAAGAAAGAAAATATCAAGCCGCAGTTGGACAAGTGGAGGTTGAAATCGGGGCGCTCCATCATCGTGCTGGCGGAAGGCCGTCTTGTCAACTTGGGCTGCGCAACTGGTCATCCCAGTTTTGTCATGAGCAACAGTTTTACCAATCAATGTCTGGCCCAAATCGAACTGGCAACCCAAAAGCATAAGACAGGGGTTTACACACTTTCTAAAAAACTTGATGAAGAGGTTGCCAGTCTGCATCTGGGAAGATTAGATGCCCGATTGACCAAACTGACCAAAAAACAGGCTGATTATCTTGGCCTAAGCATAGACGGTCCATTTAAACCGGATCATTACAGATATTAAGTCCCGGGAAAGGTTATTGGATTCATAACGGACATTTGACTGCTCAGGTGTCCACTTTATAGAACAGATAAGCGGCAGCTAAACTGAACAGGATGTTTGCCGACCATGCGGCCAGTAAAGGAGGCAATACTTCGGATTTTCCTAAAGACATGAAGAAAGCATGGGCTATCCAGTAGGAAAATCCAATAGAAATACCAATGCCTAAGCTTTGCATAACCCCTCCGCTTCTTTCCGAACGCAGGGAAAATGGTACGGCAATCATCACCATAATGATAATGACAAACGGAAAAGCAATCTTTCCGTGAAGGTCGGCGATGTATTTTGTTACATCGTATCCTTCTGATTGAGTTTTCTTGACGTATTTTTTCAGTTCAAAATATCCCATTTTTTCAACGTCTTTTTGCATCACCATAAAGTCTTCCGGGTTTTCAGGAATGGGAATGATTTTTTCTTTGGACCATTCTAAAACAGGAACACCGTTTTTGTCAAAACTGGTGGTGAGCAAATTTCTGAAAAACCACTGATCGCTTTTCCATTCAGCCTCTTTGGCGTCGATGCGACGCATCAGGGTAAGATCCGGATTCAAATAATTAATCGTCACCCCCCGGAGGATGTTGTGATCGATATCGAACATTTTGAAGTTGTATATCGCGTTTTCAGCGCGATACCAAATCTCATCCTGTTTGAAATATCCAACTTTCTGCTTTTTTTGTATTTCAATTTTTACGATCTGAGTTTTCTTCTGAATGGATGAAGGGGTGATCAATTCGCTGAAATAGAACAGGAAAACAGCAGCAAGGCATGCAAAGATGACTATGGGCAAAATCATTCTGTAAATATTAATACCGTTGGCTTTCAAGGCGATTATTTCACTGTATTTGGACAAAGAACTGAATGTCATCAGCGTGGCCAGGAGTACCGCAGGCGGTAAAACATAAGATATGATCACCGGGATAGAAAAAACAAAATAGGAAATAATATGAATGACGGAGGCTTGATTGCTGAGAAACATCCTAATCTTTTCAAAAAAATCGACGATCAAAAACAATGCAATAAAAGACAGGAATGTGATGACAAAGAATCTTAGAAATTCTTTAAGAATGTATTTATCTAAAAGTTTCATTTTGTCATCCTCAAATGTGACGATTCAGTCCATTAAAGAACATTTGCTTTCGGGACAAGAGAAATTTCTTTGTAAGTCAGATAGAAAAGGGAAATTCCACCCAGAGCAAACAATATGTTGGGTGTCCAGACACAGATCGCCACCGGAAGAAACCCCGTAATCGCCAGGGCTTCGCCGCCAATACGCATTAAATAATACAAGGTAACAATGATCAGACCCGTGGCGAAGCCCCTGGCTTTGACAGAGCGGTTACTTTTTATCCCCAGGGGCAGTGCCAGCAGACCGAAAAAGATGCAGGCGGTGGGTATGGAAAATCTATTATGCAGTTCAATCAGTAATTCCCTTCTTTTTTTGTCACTGCCTTCTGTTTTGTTTGCATTGATTAAAAGCTCACTCATTGTCATATCTTTTCCGGATTTGGCAGATTCATCAAAACTGGCCAGGACATTCGTTAAGTCGAGAATTAAATCATAACTTTTAAAATCAATCTTGCGATAATTCTTCAAATTGGAGCTGACGGTGTGGATGGAACCGTTTTCCAGTTTGAGTTTTACAATCATTGATTCCGGATCGGATTCAAGCCATGCCCTTTTGGCCAGGATAGTGTTTTGTTCACCGATGATCCGTTTATCAGAAACAATGATGCCTTCCATGTAATTCTTGTGGGAAGGAATTTTATCCGCGTAAATAAGAAAACCCTTAAAGTCATCATTAAAGATTTTTTCTTTGATCCCTATCCGGGCATTTTGTTGAACAAGATTAAACAGAAGACGTTTGGTTTCAAAATTGCTTTGAGGAAGAATAAAGTAACTGATCAGGAGGGTTAAAATAAAAGTTATGATGGAAAACACGGCGACAGGATAATAGAGTTGCAGCAGACTGATGCCGGAAGTCTTTAGAGCCGTAATTTCATTGTCGGAAGATAATCTGCCCACGGCCATGAGAACGGATATCAGAAAAGCGATGGGAATGGTGAACAGCAGGAAAGAAGGCATTAAGAAAATGATAATTTTAACAATGGAGAAAAAACTGACGCCCTTGTTAATGAATAAATCCATGATTTGGAGGATTTTCCCCATCAGCAGAACAAACGTCAGGACACATAAGATCAGTCCAAAAGGAAATGCTATTTCTTTAAAGATATACCGGTCAATAATTTTGCGCATTTGATTATCAATTTAATGAGACTCAAACTTTAAAAGCATAGCGCATTAAAGTTTGTAAGTCGAATTATCCCGCTTATGCGGGATTTCGTACTTCTTAATAAAACTAACACGTATTGATGAATTTTCTCAAGTAAAACATAAACTGCCTTAACTAAACAATGATGGATGACGTAATCAGGTTATGAATTATTTTGATTTTTAATCATTCAATGATTGACAGCCCGAAACATTTTTCTTATGTTATGCAAAATTTTATCGTCTGTTTTCTGAAAAGGATGTCTCTATGAAGGTTGACACGATGCGCCGGATAGATTACTGGGTTGGCGTTCCGCTCTGTTTTCTCGGGTCTGTTTTTCAGAAAACTCTCCATAGTCTCTTCCAAAAGAAAAAGATTGCGCCCCAAAATGTTCTTTTCATCGAATTATCGGAAATGGGCAGCGCCATTCTGGTGGATCCGGCAATGAGAAAGCTGCAAAAAGAAGCCGGCGCCAACCCTCACTTTGCCATATTCAAAAAAAACAAACCCAGCCTGGATTTGTTGAAAACCGTTCCTGAAGAAAATATTTATACCATCCGCGAAGACAATCTCCTCTCCTTTGCGCTGGATTCCCTCAAATTCTTGTATTGGACAAGGAAGAAAAAAATCGATTCGGTTATTGATCTGGAACTGTTTTCCCGTTTTACTGCGCTGTTGACCGGGTTCAGTGGTGCTCAACGCAAGGTCGGATTTCACGCCTATTATAATGAAGGACTTTATCGGGGAGGTTTTTTGTCTCATAAAGTCGCCTATAATCCTCATATTCACATCGCGAAGAATTTCATGGCTCTGGTGAATGCCCTGCTTTCTTCCAAAGAAGAAATTCCTTATTCAAAAACAAAGATCGAAAATGAAGAAATCATTTTGGCCAAAGTCAAATATTCAGCTTCCGAGAAAAAAACTGTTTTAGATATAGTCCGCGGATGTTTTGAAAAATTCGATTCTGAAAACGATAAAATAGTTTTAATTAATCCCAACGCCAGTGAGCTTCTCATTCAGCGCCGCTGGCCGCAGGAAAACTTTGTACAATTGATAAAAATGATTCTGGAAAAATGTTCACGAGCAGTTGTCTTGATTACCGGCGATCCTCGTGAAAGAGAAGAAGCGCAAAGATTAAGAGAAATGGTCGGGAATGAAAAATGCATTAATTTTGCGGGAAATGTTACCTTTGCTCAACTTCCTTTACTCTACAGCATTTCAGAATTGATGGTGACCAATGATTCCGGCCCTCCGCATTTTGCCGCCATCACGGATATGCCTACTTACGTCATCTTCGGTCCGGAAACCCCGGCTCTTTACGGTTCTTTGGGGAAGACTACCCCTATTTACGCTGGTCTGGCTTGTTCCCCGTGCGTCAGTGCATCAAACCACCGCAAAACCGCATGTAATGATAATGTTTGTCTAAAAGTAATAAAACCAGATTATGTCTTTGAAATTATCAGACCGGAGCTGGACAAAATTAATAAAAGCAATAATTCATGATGAAATTATCTGGATCAGCTTTTCTTGAATAACGCTTCCAGTTTGTCTTTAAGATTTGAATCAGCAGTGCCAGAAGATTTGCCGGTTTCTTTAAATCTGAAAAAATCACAGAAATTGGAGCGGACTTTATCCAGAACTCTTTCGGCCTGCGATTCCCGGCAATCGTTATAAGCGCCTACCTCATAAAAAGAGCAATTCATGCAGCAATGCAAATCGGCGCCACAGAATGGGCATTGCGCCTGCCTCCCGACAAAAAAATCATCCGCGACATCTTTTCTGCATTTGTGACAAACTTTCATGGCTATGAATCTATAAGCTGTTCAGGGTAAATGTCAAGAAGCTTTCTGGTGCATTCCTCTTGCGACAGTGTATATATGCTTATCTCGCTGCTCCCCTGATCCGCACCAATGTTACATATAATCGTATTGCTCCAAAATCATCCTGAGTGAGACTGCAAAATGCTCTGGAATCGACAGTACATCATCAAAAGTTACACGCGATCCTCGCTGTGGCTTGTGCCGTTTTTCGCAGTGCTGGCTTATATGGTGGTCAGCCGTATCACATACAACATCGGTAAATGGCTTCTGCTGTCCGGCAGAATTGACGAAACGACCGCATTCTTAGGTCTGTCCATGGCGGGAGCGCGGTCGCTGCTCGAAACGGTCATAACATTAAATCTTTCTTTCCTTGTGTTCACATTTAGTTCTTTGCTCGTGGCGATTCAAGTCGCAGGCGGGCAATACACGCCACGGATCATCGCGACGACACTGCTGCGGGACAATGCAATCCGATTCACCGTCAGCTATTTTGTCTTTACCTTATTGTGTACCCTGAGAGTGTTGATCGGGATGGGTGATAAGGTCGTCCACCAATTCAACACCTTTATTGCAGGGACGCTCGGGTTAGTCTCGATTGTGGTGTTCCTTTATCTTATCGACCACGCAGCGCGATTTCTGCGTCCCGTCAGCATTGTGGATCGGGTAGGAAAGTCGGGAATGACGGTTATCCGGCAATTTTATCCGGATTCAAACACATACACGCATTCTGTCGCGTCGTCCGGCAGGTCCGCATCGCCGGTCCGGACCGTAGCCAACGCGGGCGCTGCGGGGATCGTGCTCGCTGTGGACATTAAGGGACTGGTCAGGCTAGCGCGACATGCCAACGGGATGATTGAATTTGTCCCGCAAATGGGCGATTTCGTAGCGGCGGATGACCCCCTGTTTCGGTTGTACGGCGGCGCCGGCTCCATCGACGACCATCATATGCAGGCAGCCGTCGCTTTTGGTTCCGAGCGGACTCTCGATCAGGATCCGACCTTCGCCTTCCGCATCCTTGTCGATATTGCGATCAAAGCGCTGTCACCGGCCATTAATGATCCGACGACGGCCGTGCTCGCCATCGACCAGATTCACCGCCTGCTTCGACTGGTTGGACAGCGGCATGTCAATCTTGAAGAGATTTACGACAAAGCCGGCGAGCTGCGTCTTGTATTCCGGACGCCGAACTGGGAGGACTTCGTACACCTTGCGTGCACCGAAATTCGTCATTACGGCGTGGACAGCGTCCAGATTATGCGGCGTATGCGTTCAATGCTGGAAAATCTCATGCAAACCCTGCCGCCACATCGCCATGCCGAATTGCACAAGCAACTGGAGCTCCTGGATCGTGCGATCGAGAAGCATTACACTTTTGCTGAGGACCGGGCACTGGCCCGAATCGCCGATCCGCAGGGATTAGGGGGATCCTTGGGTGTGCAAGCCGCAACCGCGCCGCCGAACACAGACAACGAGAAATGAAAGGGTGAAGTTTGTTTATTACGGATTGAAAGAAAGCATGTCATGCTCCATTCATCCAATCTTTCCCGCCCAGCATTCTGGCTACAAGCATGCTGGAGACATTATCGCCGACGGCATTGAGCATCGTGGCGGGCGCATCCACCAGCGTGCCGATCATGGTGATAATCGGGAAGGCTTCCATTGGGAATCCATAAAAAGAAATTATTAAAAGCTCTCCGATTGTTCCGCCACCGGGAATTCCGCTGACGACCACGCCGGTTATAAGGGCAATGCCCAGAGCTGTTAAAATCGTATCCATTCCAGCAAAAGGCATATTAAATATGCCGAATAGAAAAGCAATTTTCAATACAGCCGCGAGGCAGGAGCCTTCCATATGCATGGTCGCGCCAATCGGGATAACCACTTCGCTGATGTCTTTGGGAACTTCGTTTTTTTCCGCGGCTTCCAAATTAGCAGGGATTGTTGCCATAGAGCTGCCTGTGGCCAGAGCAATAAGAGCGGGAGGAATAATGTTCCGCCAGAAGCGGCGCACGCCTTTGCTTTTGGCGGCAATAAAAACGTATATCGTAAAAGCAACAAAGAAATATAAAATGGCCGTGGGATAATAAAGAATCATCGCCCGCGCGTAAGAACCAAGTAATTCCGGCCCGAAAACGCCGACAAGGTAGGCAAAATAGGCGCAAAAACCGATGGGTGCGTAATACATGACAAAGGAAATGAGTTTCATCATGACTTCGCTTCCCGAAGCCAGGAAGTTGGCAAAATGTTTCCCGCGTTCGCCGGATGCGGAAGTTGCCAGTCCGATCAAAATCGAAAAGATAATCAGCGCCAGCATATTCTTTTTGGAGAACAATTCTGAAAAATCGGAAACGGTGAAGGCCTTGACGATTTGATCGGTGATTTTCAGGTGCTCAACATTCACGCCATTCCCCAGAGTCATATTCATCCCGACAGCCGGCGGGTAAAGCATGACGCCGATGATCATGACAACCGAGGCAATCAGGCCGGTAACTACAAATACAAAAATCATCGCCGACATAATTTTTCCAAGTCGTCTGATATTTTTCATGCCGGCAACAGCAGAAGAAATAGAAAAGAAAACCAGTGGGACAATAACGGTAAAGAGCAGGTTCAGAAAAATATCACCGAGCGGTTTGAAAATAACGGCGTCTTTTTTATAGATGAATCCCAGAATCGAGCCGATGATAATGGAGATAATGAGGATCATCGAGAAACCGTAGGATTTTAAAAAGGGCGGCAGTTTTATTTGCATATAGATCACTCGATTACGAAATTAAAATAAGTGCCCGGGTACGGTTCGTTTTGCAGCGTGTAGTGCCACCATTCCTTATCATAGTTTCTGAAGCCGTGCTTTTCCATTAATGATTTTAGCAAAAGCCGGTTGATTTTCTGCTGCGGTTTGATGTTTTTATTTTCCGTATGCGATAATTCGTGAAAGCAGTCAAAACCGGTGCCCATATCAATGCTATTATCTAAAAATCGTTTTTCGGCAGGTAAGTAACATTCCGATAATGGCTGTCCATTGACGTAATCCGGCTGTGATGGAGCAGGTAAGGGGACAATCGTCAGATCAACTGTGCTGCCGCGGCTGTGGCCGGAGCGCTCGGCTATGTAGCCGTCCTTGAATAAATTTCGTTTGTCAACGGTAGGATAAAACTCTTTCCTTGTTTTGGTATTTTCAATTTCTTTGGCCCAACGAACAAAGTGATTAACGGCGCGCTGCGGGCGGTAACAGTCATAAATTTTCAAAGTCAGGGAATAGGGGACCAGATCTTTTTGCGCTTTGACCAGTGCGTCAGCGGCATCTTTGGTGAGAAGGCATTTGGGAGCATTGTAGCCGTCAACGTGTACACCCAAAAAGTTATGTTCGCCGTAATAGCGAATATCCAGGAGCGCTTCGGGAATGATTTTCTGAACGTCAACAAAGGAATCGGGTCTTTTGTCAGCGCGGGTGCTGGCGCAAGCAAACAGAAGGAAACACGACATGATGACAAGCAGTAATTTACACAAATATTTTAATTTCATTTCATAAGCTCCGTTCATTTTTTAATGCCGGTGATGATCAGCGGCGATGCCGCAGGATCAAGCCATTGAAGAATTTTAAGGATGTTTTCTTCGGAAACAGCCACACATCCCGCGGTGGGCAGTCCGGGGCATTTCCAGATGTGCAGAAAGATGGCGCTGCCGTTTCCCTTAATAACTGGATCGGTATTATATTCGATGACGATTCCGTATTGGTACAGGTCATCGTCCCGTTTCATCATTTCGTAAGAAGCCGCGAGCGTTTCCTGCTTTTTGCCCCATCGGTTGTAATCATCCGCATTGACGTCGTCAACCCATATATCATCATCCAACGCTTGACGGTAAGACATTTTTGTTTTTACTGTTTCCGCATAGCCGAAGGTTGTTTTCAGGGGAAAGATGCCGGAGGGTGTTTTGCCGTCGCCTTCTTTCTTTTCTCCGGGGGTGGCAAAACCGTTTTTTCCTGCTACAGCAAATGCTGGTTCAAAGGCTGATTCCCAGATATCTCCGTTTTTTTCCATCGCGTAGAGCTTTGGTCTGTCGAAAAAAAGAAATTTTTCGTCCGTGACCAGAAGAATCTGAGTAGAGTTTCCGATTTTATCCTTTTGCAGATCCATGAAGCTTCCAGCATGGAATTTGGCCGCATAAGGAGATAACATGCAGCCGGAAATGGAGAAAATAAAAGTAAGTATTTGAAATATAAGGAAAATAAAGTGTAGTTTGTTTATCTTCATAATATTGTTAAGTTCTTTAGCTGTTTGACGGGCATAATACGGCAAAAACGTAAAAAAATCAAGCAATAACAATCAATGAAGTTATGCTTGACTTTAAATCTTTTTTTATGATAGCTAAGTACCCTCGAAATCGGAGTACCGGTAAATAGCAGGTTAACTCTCAAGGGAAAGTAATGTATGTCGGATAACTTATTTACATTGATGATTATTCCCAACCGCAAGAGCGGTGTCAAAAAAATAACCATTCCTAAAGTTTTTGTTCGTAATGTGCTCATTGTTGCTATCATCGCCGTTGTGGCGTCGCTTTATGTTATCTATGACTACGCCAGTATAAAAAGAGACAGGGCTGAACTGGCCAGATTAAAGGATCAAGTCAAGGAACAATCTCAGCAGTTTGAAGATCTGGCGTTGAAAATAGACTCATTTTCAGATCGTATGGAAGAACTCCGCCAAGTTGATAAAAAGATAAGAACCCTGGCCTATGAAACAAGTCAAGATAAGAAACTTCCCCTGGGTGTCGGCGGATCAGACAAGGAAACCAGAATTAAAGACCTGATGGGTCAAGAACAGAAAACCATCGTGGCCGAAATGGGTAAAAACATTAGTAAACTTAATGAAGACGCTAATATGCGGGAAAAAAGCTTCCAAGAATTACTGGCTTTTTTAAATGAGCAAAAATCTGTTCTGGCTTCCACCCCTTCACTCTGGCCTGTTGAAGGATGGGTAACCTCGGAGTTTGGCTCAAGAAAATCACCCTTTGGGGCGGGAACGGAATTTCATAAAGGTCTGGATATATCAACGCGATTCGGTAAAGAAATCATTGCTCCTGCGGATGGCCTTGTTGTAAAAAGCGGTTTTGAACAGCGTGATGGAAATTATGTAAGAATGGAACATGGTCATGGTTTTGAAACGGCTTATCTGCATTTATCCCGTATAGTTGCAAAACAGGGAATGAGAGTGAAAAGGGGTGAGATTATCGGTTATGTCGGAGATACCGGGCGAAGTACGGGGCCACATTTGCATTATGCAGTTTCCGTTAATGGCGTTGCCGTTGATCCTGAAAGGTTTGTGCGATAGCTAGACAGAATTTAATGTGTAGCTGTATTTTAACAAAATTAAACTGTTTTACGCTGCCGGTTTGTTTGCCGGTTTTTTTTTAGAAAAGGTTATCCATGTTTGAAAATATCGTAAAAAAAATATTTGGAACGAAAAATGGCCGGGAATTAAAAAGGCTGTCCATCCTTTTGAAGGAAGTCAATAACTTTGAATCGGCCATAACGGCGCTTAGTGATGACGAGCTGAAGGCGAAAACGCCTTATTTCAGGGAAAAACTGAAAAACGGTTTAACCCTCGATGATATTTTGACGGAAGCTTTTGCCGTAGCGCGGGAAGCGTCACGCCGCACCCTGGCCATGCGACCGTTTGATGTTCAGATCATCGGCGGCATTGCTTTACATGAAGGCAGGATTGCGGAAATGAAAACCGGTGAAGGTAAAACGCTTGCCGCCACGCTGCCGCTTTACCTCAACGCGCTGGAAGGGAAAGGATGCCATGTTGTTACGGTCAATGACTATCTGGCTAATCGCGACGCGCAATGGATGAGTCCGATTTATGAATTTCTGGGATTAAGCGTTGGTGTTATCATTCATGGCCTTGATGATCAGGAACGTAGAGAAGCCTACCATTGCGATATCACCTACGGTACAAACAATGAATTCGGATTTGATTATCTTCGTGACAATATGAAATTCACGCTGGATGAATACGTGCAGCGCGAATTCAATTATGCGATTGTTGACGAAGTGGACAGTATTCTGATCGATGAAGCGCGCACCCCGCTCATTATTTCCGGGCCGTCCGAGGAATCAACAGATAAATACTATAAAATAAATCAAATCATTCCCCGGTTGAAAAAAGAAAATGACTATTCCATCGATGAGAAAAGCCGCACGGTCGTCATGACGGAAGAAGGTGTGTCCCATGTGGAAAAATTATTGAATGTGCAGAATCTGTATGAGCCTCGCAATATTGAGATCCTGCATCATGTCAATCAGGCACTTCGCGCGCATACGATATTTAAACGGGATGTGGATTATCTGGTGAAAGACGGACAGGTGGTGATCGTCGATGAATTCACCGGCAGAGTGATGCCCGGCCGTCGTTACAGTGACGGTCTGCACCAGGCTCTGGAGGCCAAAGAAGATGTCAAGATTGAACGTGAAAATCAAACGCTGGCCTCCATCACGTTCCAGAACTATTTCCGGATGTATCAAAAACTGGCCGGTATGACGGGAACAGCCGATACGGAAGCGGAAGAATTCAAGAAAATTTACAATCTCGAAGTTCTGGTGATTCCGACCAATATGCCGATGATTCGAGACGACCGTAATGATTTAATCTATAAAACCGAAAAAGAAAAAATCAATGCGGTCATCCAGGAAGTCAAGGATTTGAACAAGCAAAGAAGGCCGGTTCTGATCGGTACGATTTCCATAGAGAAGTCGGAAATGCTCAGCAAGGATCTGCTGCGTGCCGGTGTCAAGCATCATGTTCTGAATGCCAAGAATCATGAAAAGGAAGCAGAAATCGTCGCACAGGCTGGTCAGCCGGGCATGGTTACGATATCCACCAACATGGCCGGACGCGGTACGGATATTAAACTGGGTGAAGGTGTGGCGCAACTGGGCGGTCTGCATATTTTAGGAACGGAAAGACATGAAAGCCGTCGCATTGATAATCAGTTGCGGGGACGATCCGGCCGTCAGGGAGATAACGGATCATCCCAATTTTATCTTTCTCTGGAAGACGATTTGCTGCGCATCTTCGGCGCGGAAAGAATATCCGGAATCATGGACAAGATTGGCATTGAAGAAGATCAGCCCATTGAGCACAAATATATTTCACGGGCTATTGAGAATGCCCAGAAAAGAGTTGAAGGACAAAACTTTGATATTCGTAAACACCTCCTGGATTACGATGACGTCATGAACCGGCAGAGAAAGGTAATCTACGAACAGCGCAAGAAGGTGCTGCGCGGGGACAACCTCTGGGGTGATATGGAAGTGATGATTGCGGAGATTGTTGATGATATCTTATCTGAATTTATTGATGAGAAGGCTAAGAAAGAGGAAATAAATTATAAGGGGCTGGACGACGCTTTACTGAAGCAATTTAATATAAAATTTGATCTGGTGCATTTTGATAACGCAAAAGCCGAAGATGCCTCGCTGCGTGAATTTATCATTCAGGGCGTTCAGAGTCTTCTTCGCAATAAGGAAAATGAGTTCGGTAAGGAACTCATGGATTACCTGATGAAAGTCATTATGCTGCAGGCGATTGACGTGCAATGGAAAGATCATTTGCTGGCCATGGATCATCTCCGGGAAGGAATCGGTTTGCGCGGATACGCCCAGAAAGATCCGGTGCGGGAATATCAGCGTGAAGGTTATGAAATGTTCATGGAGATGATTGCCCGTATCAAAATGGATGTGCTGGAAAAACTGTGCCTGATCAGAATTCAGAGAGAAGAAGAAGTGGAGGCCATTAGACAAAAACAGAAACAGGACTATATTATGAGCAGGGGGGAGGATACGCCGGCTAATAAAACCGTCAAGCATGAAGGTGATAAGGTCGGACGGAATGATCCCTGTCCCTGTGGAAGCGGTAAAAAATACAAGAAATGCTGCGGCGCTTAAACTATCAAAGAGAGGCTGATTATGGCGAAAGGTAAAACAAATATTAGCGTGCCCGGTTTTCTGGCTAACGGCATCTCCTGCGGAATTAAAAAAGGAGATCAAAAAGACCTTGGTCTGATTTATTCCAAAGTTCCTGCAAAAGTCGCGGCTCTGTTTACAAAAAACACATTTAAAGCCGCGCCCCTGCTGATTAATGAGGAGCGTGTCAAAAAAGGAATTGCTCAGGCGATCATTACCAACAGCGGTTGCGCCAACGCTGCGACAGGCAAAGAAGGTCATCGTGATGCTTTACTTGTTTCCAGCGCCTTGTCCAGAGAATTGAATATTAAAGAAGAGATGATTCTGCTGGCATCAACGGGGGTTATCGGCAAGAGGCTGCCTGTGAAAAAAATTGAGGGTGGCATTGGAAAACTGGTGAAAGGATTGAATGACGCCGGAATCGAAGATGCCGAACAGGCGATGATGACAACCGATAAGTATCCCAAAATCGCCATCAGAAGGGGTGTTGTGGGCGCCAAGGACGTGACCATTTGCGGTATCGCCAAAGGCGCCGGGATGATCGAACCGAATATGGCTACCCTTTTAACATATGTCATGACCGACGCTTTAATTGATTCTAAAGCGCTCAACACGGTATTTCATCAGGCGATCAACTCCACCTTTAATTCCATCAGCGTGGACGGCTGCATGAGCACCAATGATATGGCCATCATCATGGCCAATGGACTGGCCGGAAACAATCCTCTGGAAAAGGTGCAGGCAAGGCTTCAGCGTTTCCGCGATATGCTCACGGATGTCCTTATGGAACTTTGTCAGGCGGTTGTTCAAGATGGCGAAGGGGCAACCAAATTTATTGCCATTATGGTTAATGGAGCAAAATCCAAATCTGACGCCAGATCAGCGGCTTATTCCATTGCCAATTCCAATCTTGTAAAAACGGCTTTTTTTGGAGAAGATCCCAACTGGGGAAGAATTATCGCGGCTCTCGGTGCTTCCGGAATCATCATGGAAAAGGAAAAAATCAGCCTGAGCATAGGAGATATGCCGATATTTGCTCAAAATTCACCGCTGAATTTTGATATCAATAAGTTGAAGGGCATCTTTCATCAGGATCGAATAGATGTGAAGGTTGATCTGGGCGCCGGGGACAAGTCCTATTACGTTTATTCTTCTGATCTCTCGCACGATTATGTGAAGATCAACGCCGAATACTCAACATAGCCCGTTGTAAAATTATCAGTTGAAAACAATTATTTAAACTTGATTAATTCAATCGTTTATGTTAATTGTCCACGGATAAAAATTTCACACATCCTTGGATTACCGGTATGTTGCTTGTGAGTTAAGTTTGCCGCGTAAGTTGAAGAGGATGGAGGAAAAAAACAAAACAAGGAGAGAATTATGTCAGCAATTTCAATGAAGCTTTTACTCGAAGCCGGTGTTCATTTCGGACACCAGACCAACAAATGGAATCCCAAGATGAAACAATACATCTTTGGGGCTAGAAACAACATCTATATTATAGATTTACAGCAGACGGTGGGGCTTTTCCAGGCCGCCTATAATTTTGTAATTGACACTGTCAGCGAGGGTAAGGAAATTCTTTTTGTTGGAACTAAAAAACAATCTCAAGAAGCCATTAAAGAGGAGGCCATGCGTTGTGGTATGCCTTATGTCAATCAGCGCTGGCTGGGCGGCATGTTGACCAATTTTATCACCATTAAAAAAAGCATTGACCGCTTGAATACTTTGACGGCCATGTTCAATGATGACTCCATCAAGGCGTTTCCCAAAAAGGAAGTTACCAAATTGCAGAAAGAGAAGGAAAAACTGGAGAATGTTTTGGGGGGAATCAAAGCGATGAAGTCTCTGCCCGCTGCCGTTTTTATCGTGGATCCGAGCAAGGAGCACATCACCGTCAATGAAGCCAAGAAATTAAGAGTTCCGATCGCGGCGATTGTCGATACCAATTGTGATCCGGATAACATCGATTATGTGATTCCGGGTAATGATGATGCCATCAGGGCGATTAAATTGTTTACGTCGAAAATTGCCGAAGCGGTTCTGGAAGGGAAAAAACGATTTGAGGAAAAAATGGTGGCTGCGTCCAATAAAGAAGCCGATGTAGCAGTGGAGGCAAAGCCTGTGGAAACGGATGTTCCCGAAAGACTGGAGATTGACGACACGAACGAAAAGTCGGAAGCTTATGCCGAATAGCGATAATTCTTTCGGGATTTTATTCAAGAATTGATTAAGGGAGAAAAGAAAATGGAAATAACTTCAAGTATGGTCAAAGAATTAAGAACAAAAACCGGCGCCGGTATGATGGATTGCAAGGAAGCCCTGGCCGCCGTTGATGGTGATTTTGAAAAAGCGATTGATTTTCTGAGAAAGAAGGGTCTGTCGGCTGCCACCAAGAGATCGTCAAAGGCTGCCAAAGACGGAACAGTGGCGTCTTACATTCATATGGGCGGCAAAATCGGTGTGATGGTCGAAGTGAATTGCGAAACAGATTTTGTCGCGAAAACCGAAGATTTTCAGACCATGGCCAGAGACATTGCCATGCATATAGCCGCATCCAATCCATTATATGTTCGATCGGATGAGATTCCCGAACTGGCTTTGGAGAGAGAAAAGGAAATCTATCGCAGTCAGTTGCGTGAAGAAAAGAAGCCGGAGAAAATCTGGGATAAGATTATCGAAGGCAAACTCAAAAAGTATTACGAAGATATTTGTCTGGTCGAGCAAAAATTCGTTAAGAATCAGGATATCACCATAGGCACGCTGGTCAGCAATATGATCGCGAAGACCGGCGAGAATATTGTTGTCCGTCGATTTGCCCGTTTCCAACTGGGCGAGGAAATAAAGCAATCATGATGTTAAAGCAAAAAACTGCTTATCAAAGGGTTCTTTTAAAATTAAGCGGTGAAGCGCTTTTAGGAAAACAATCAACCGGCGTCGATCCTGACGTGGCCAATTATATCGCGGATGAAATCAAGCCTCTTGCCAAAATCGGTGTCCAGTTAGGTATTGTAATTGGCGGTGGAAATATTTTTCGCGGTGTGGAAGCCAGTGCCAAGGGGATGGACAGGACCACGGCGGATTATATGGGAATGCTGGCAACGGTGATTAACAGCCTTGCTCTGCAGAGCGCGCTCGAGGAAAGAGGCTTGCCTACAAGAGTTCAGTCTTCCATTGAGATGCACGAAATCGCTGAACCTTTTATTCAGCGCAGAGCGATCCGTCATCTGGAAAAAGGAAGAATCGTGATCTTTGCCGGCGGCACAGGCAATCCTTATTTTTCAACCGATACCGCGGCGGTATTGAGGGCGATGGAGATACGCGCTGACGTCATCATGAAAGCCACCAAAGTTGACGGCGTTTATAATGCTGATCCCATTAAAGATAACAAGGCAGTGATGTTTAATAAAATAAGTTATATTGAAGTCTTAACGAAAGATCTTAAAGTAATGGATGCAACGGCAATATCGCTTTGTCGTGATAATTTATTGCCGGTTATAGTGTTTAATTTACAGAAAAAGGGTAACATTCGCAAGGCGATTTGCGGGCAAAAAATTGGTACTTACGTAGGAGAATGATATGAGAGAAGCCGTTTTGCAGAAGTTCAAGGAAGAGATGGAAAAAACAATTGACGCTTTAAGCAAATCTTTCAGCAGAGTAAGGACGGGCAGGGCATCCATTTCGTTGCTGGATGGCATCAAAGTGGATTATTACGGTACACCGACTCCTATCAATCAAGCGGCTAATGTTTCTGTTCCGGAAAGCCGTCAGATTCTTATTGTACCCTGGGATGCTTCCATCATCGGCGCAATTGAAAAGGCAATTCAAAAGTCGGATCTGGGCGTAACGCCTTCGAATGACGGCAAAACCGTGCGTCTGGCTATTCCCCAGTTAACGGAAGAGAGACGTAAGGAAATCGCCAAAAATGTCAAGAAGATGGCCGAGGAAGGAAAAATTAAATTGCGTAATGCAAGAAGAGATGCCAATGAAGAATTCAAGACGTTAAAGAAAAACAATAAAATATCCGAGGATGAAATGTTTACGGCCCAGGAGGAAGTTCAGAGATTGACGGATCAGTATATTGAAAAAACAGATAAAATCCTGGCAGTGAAAGAAAAAGAAATTATGGAAATATAATCCGGATTGAATATGAAAAGTTAATCATGGGGAGTTTTAACTCCCCATTTGTTTTTCAGCAGGTTTTTAAGAAGGATTACCTGTTGAAAAAAATGTGACTGTCGATTAGACTCAATCAAAAATGGGAGTCCATGAAGTGATAAAAATTGATACCGATAAATTGCCCCGGCACATAGCGATCATTATGGATGGCAATGGACGTTGGGCGGAAAAACATACCATGGGCAGAATCAGAGGGCACAGGAAAGGTGCTCAGGCGGTCAGAGCTGTAGTCAGATCCTGTCGTGAAATCGGCATTAAATACCTGACACTTTTTGCTTTTTCTTCCGAAAACTGGGAACGTCCGGCCAAAGAAGTTCAGGCGTTGATGTTTTTACTGGAAGAATATCTGGACAAGGAACTGGCGGAATTGCAGCAGCAGGAAATCAGGCTGACAACGATCGGAGAAATTGAACGTTTAAATCCTTCCGTTAAAGAAAAACTTTTACAGGTCAAAGCAAGTACTCTGAAAAACGACAAAATGATTCTGAATCTGGCATTAAGTTACGGAGCGCAGGACGAAATTATTCAGGCTGTGAAGAAAATCATTCAAGACAACAAAGCCGGTAAAATTGATGTCGATCAGATAAACAAAGAAATTTTCAGTAATTATTTATACACATCCGGAATGCCCGATCCGGATTTGATGATTCGCACCAGCGGTGAATGCCGCATCAGTAATTTTCTGCTCTGGCAACTGGCCTATACGGAACTTTATTTCACAAAAGTTCTCTGGCCTGATTTTACCAAAGAAGAACTTTATGAAGCCATTGCCGACTTTCAGAAACGGGAAAGGCGTTTTGGTCTGACCAGTGAACAGCTTAAAGAAAAAATATAAAAAATAATGAGGATCCGCGTGTATGTCCAAAAACAGTAGTTCATTGTTAAAGAGATGGCTGACCGGTCTTATCATTGTTCCTGTCTTATTGCTGGTTATCTTTCTGGGATCCCCGGAAATTTTTGCAGCTGTTGTTATTTTGTTTATCCTGGGCGGAGTCTGGGAATACAATCATATGGTTTTCGGACAGGGTTTTGTCAGAGAGAAAATTGAAGGTCTGGCTTTTGCGGTGATTATTCCTTTGCTTGCCCTTACCGGTAATCATCAGTACACGCTTGCCGCCTTGTCATTCTCGGTTCCGCTGGTATTTATCTTATTTGTTTTGTCCATTAAAGAGGCAAACTATGATGTCTTATCGGTTGCCAAAGTTGTTTTCGGAATCATGTATATTCCTTTTCTGATGTCTTATTTTATTTCCCTGCGGATGATGGAAAAAGGCATCGTTTGGATCATCTTTGTCCTCGTGCTGGCTTTCATCGGTGATATCGCTGCTTTGTACGTCGGCAAGTATTTCGGGAAACATAAGCTGGTTCCACTGGTCAGTCCCGCAAAAACGGTTGAAGGACTCATCGGACTGGTTTCGGGCAGCGCGGTGGCCTGCCTGATATTTGCCCATTTTTTCCTAGCGGAGGTATCGTTGATGAAAATAGCGATTCTTGCGTTGACCGGCAGCCTTATCGGCCAACTCGGCGATATCTGTGAGTCAGCCATTAAAAGATATTACGGCCTTAAAGATGCCAGTTCTCTTCTGCCGGGGCACGGAGGAATCCTGGATCGCCTGGATTGTCTTTTGTTTATAGCGCCTTTTGTTTATTACTACCGAATTTTTGTGATTGGATCATGAAGAAGATAACATTGTTGGGTTCAACCGGTTCAATAGGATGCAGCACGCTGGATGTTGTTGAAAAAAATCCGGATCGTTTTCAGATCGTGGCTTTGGCCACCGGTGAAAATATTCATGAAATCAAACGGCAAATAGAGCGATTCAGACCTAAAATCGTTGCCGTCAAAACAAAGGAAGCAGCGCTGAAGCTTCGTGAAGCATTAACGGCAAGAAACAGAGTGAAAATATTATATGATGTGGAAGGGATGAAAGAAGTTGCTTCGTTTCCCTCCGCGGATATTGTCGTTTCGGCAATTTCAGGCTCAGCGGGTTTGATTCCCACACTGGCCGCCATCGAAGCCGGTAAAGACATTGCTCTGGCTAACAAAGAAACCATGGTTTTAGCCGGAGAAATCGTCACAAAAAAAGCCGTTAAAAATGGAATAAAAATTATTCCGGTGGACAGTGAGCACAGCGCAATATTTCAGTGTTTGCAGGGGAACAGGCCCGAAAATTTACGTAAAATAATTTTGACGGCTTCCGGCGGCCCTTTCTTGAAATATACGGTCAAACAATTGCAGAAAGTAACGCTGAATCAGACATTGCGACATCCCAAATGGAAAATGGGAAAAAAAATAACCATTGATTCCGCTTCCATGATGAATAAAGGTCTGGAAATTATCGAGGCGAAATGGTTGTTCAATGTAGGTATGAGTGCTATAGATGTTTTAATTCATCCCCAGAGCATTGTCCATTCCATGGTTGAATTTATTGACGGGGTTTTTTTGGCGCAAATGGGCGTTCCGGATATGAAAATACCCATTGCCTGTGCTTTAACGTATCCAGAAAGAATTACCAACGATATTGCACCACTGAATTTGGCAAAAGAAAAAACACTGGAATTTTATCAGCCGGATGTAAAAAAATTCCCCTGTCTTGACATTGCTCGTCAAGCCGGCCTGGATGGAGGAACAGCTCCGGCTGTCCTCAATGCCTCTGATGAAATTGCCGTAGAAGCTTTTATGCAAAAAATGATTCGTTTTGTTGATATTCCTGTGATTATTGAAAAAGTGCTGAACAATCATAGGATCATTAAAAAACCGTCGCTGGAGGATATTCTAAGTTCCGACCGGTGGGCGAGGATAAAAACTAAAACAATAATAGAGAGGATGATAAATTGATCACTTTTATTTCTTTTATAATTTTACTGGGGGTTCTCATTTTCGTTCACGAATTCGGCCATTTTCTGGCGGCCAGATTGTCCGGCGTGGGCGTTCTCAAATTTTCTCTCGGTTTCGGACCGAAAATATTCGGTAAAAAAATAGGTGAAACAGAATATGTCCTGTCCTGGATTCCACTGGGAGGTTTTGTAAAACTGTTGGGTGAATCAGGCGACGAAGAATTACCCCCGGAGGATGAGAAAAGGTCGTTTTGCAAACAATCGGTCTGGAAGAGAATTCTGATTGTTCTGGCGGGGCCGGTTTTTAACTTTTTTCTGGCTGTCTTAATCTTTATTATTGTTATGCTCTATGGATTGCCGACTTTGACCTCGGAAATTGGAGAAGTTCAAAAAGACTCGGCTGCCTTTGCCGTCGGCATGCTCAAGGGTGATAAAATAATGTCTATGAACGGACAAAAAATTACCTTTTGGGAAGACATCAGAGAGGTAACGATGGCTGCTCAAGAAAAACAGATTGAGGTTGTGGTGCAAAGAGGCGCGGAAGAGAAACGTCTCTTCGTTAAGCCGAGATTGTCCAAGTCAAAGAATATTTTTGGCGAGGAAGTTCCGGCATATCTTATCGGGGTGTCTCCTTCCGGAAACACAATGATTGAAAGAAAAAATCCCGTGGATGCCGTTCTGCTGTCATTTGCCAAAACCTGGGAAATCAGTAAACTGACGGTTCTTTCCGTTGTTAAAATGATCGAAGGCGTCGTATCACCGAGAACTCTGGGTGGCCCGATCTTTATCGCTCAAGTCGCCGGCGCTCAGGTCAAAGAAGGCATTATTCCCTTTATTCTTTTTATGGCCATCCTTTCGATCAATCTGGGTGTGATCAATTTATTTCCGATACCGGTCCTCGATGGCGGACATATCATGTTTTATCTGATTGAAGTTGTTATAAGAAGGGAAGTCAGCGTCAAAGTGAGGGAGTTGGCCCAACAAATAGGTTTTGCCATGTTATTGATGCTGATGCTTTTTGTCATCATGATTGACATTGAACGGTTGAATATCAAAATTGTTAACGATATCCTGAGAATCTTTAAATAATTTATGCTGATTTTGGCTTTTGATACATCAGGCAAAAGTGCCGCGGTTGCCATATTGCGGGATGATGTTATTATTTATGACGTAATAATTAACAGCGGATTGAACCATTCAGAAGTCCTTTTGCCGGAGATTAATCAGGCCTGTGTGCAAACCCGATTAAAAATTGCGGATATGGATTTATTCGCGTGTACGATCGGACCCGGATCCTTCACCGGTCTGCGTATCGGGGCAAGCACCCTGAAAGGGTTGATGCTGGCCACAGGAAAACCTGCGGCGGGAGTTTCTTCGCTGGCTGCACTTGCTTTAAATATCGGTAAAACATCAAAAAAAATAGGCTCTTTAATGGATGCAGGACGAGGACAGGTCTATAGCGCTTATTTCAGGTATGGGCAAAGCGGGTTCATAGAACAGGTGGGTGAAGACCGGATTTTGAATCCCGCCGATATCAAAAATGAGAATGATGAAGTCATTTATGTCGGAGATGGCGCTGTTAAGTATGCAGACATCATACGCAAAAATCATCATCAAGATGTTGAGATGGTTACAGCCACACAACAATTTATTCGGGCGTCATCAGTCGCCGTTTTAGGCCGTGAAAAATATCATCGCCATGCACTGCTGGATGTGGCAACGTTTATCCCTGTCTATTTGCGCTCACATGATGCTCAGGTTAAGAAATCTTCATTTGATCGCTGAAGATTAAACAATCAGGATGATTTGATTTTGCTCAGGAGATCACGAACTTTTCTGTTGTTGGGATTTTGAGAAAGCACGGCATAAAGACGTTCGGTGATCGAGTCAAGATTGACAATGCGGGGATTGGATAAATACAGGGAGAAATAGGCGTTGGCCAGATTGAAATTGGTTTCTTCGTGCAGAGGATTCACTTTGAGAGCCCGACGATAAGTTGATATGGCCTGGAGGAAGTTTTTAGTGATTTCGTAAACCGAGCCCAAATCGTTCAGCGCGTCAATGTTTGCCGGATCCACAGTTAAAACCTTTTGAAAATATTTCAGCGCGTTACTGTAATCTCCATCCTGAAAATGAATCCTGCCTAAGTTGTGCAGGGCCTTGGTGTGTTTCGGATTAATTTCCAGGATGACTTCATATTCTTCCGCCGCTTCATCAAACATATCATGTTTGTCATAAAGGCTGGCCAGGCAGCAATGGGGCTGAATGTCCTGCGGAGAAATTTCTATGGCTTGTGTGTACTGATGGACGGCATTGTGATAATCTCCCTGTAACTCATAGATGTGACCAATGTTGAGCATGGCTTCAATGTAATCCGATTTGACTTTCAGGGCTTTCTCATAGCATTTCTTTGCCGAATCAAACATGTCTATTTGTTCATACACATATCCCATATGGATAAAATGTTTGGGATTATCCGGCTCCAGTTCCGTCATGACGTTAAAGCATTTTAAAGCCTCATCATAGTTTTTGTTTTCTATGTGAGCAAAACCCCAACTGACGTAATCTTCGGCAGTATTTGAATCTTTTTTATTAATATTCTTGGAGGATTTGATGGTCATGTCGTGATTTTTAAGAAATATCCGGAATTCTTGGATATTTTCTTCCTGAAAATTATTTATTCGTCATTTTGTTTTTTTAACGGCTGTTAAATTTCTTCAAAATCACGTTTTTAACATCGAACCATAAGGAAACCGGATCGGCGGATGTGTGTGCTAATTGTGGATTTCCCTTCAGTATTTGCGCTGCCCAATATCCGGCCAATTTATTTTTTGTTTCAGGATCGGCAGCCTGCGCGTTTCTGATAACATGAGCCGGAATCGTCAGTTTGATAGGCTGTTGGCCGATCAATACATCATCGAAGGATTCTTTTTCAGCTTGTGTCGGCTGTTCGGCATCTTCTTGTTGTTTTGCCTGAGCGGCAACGGGCTCTGCTGGTCGTGGCGGCACGGGCGGCGGTGCTATCGGCGGCTTTTGCGGTATGACTGTCCTTGGTTGAATTGGAACAGATTCAGGCCGCGGCGGCACAGGTACTGCCGATGGTTTTGCCACAGGCACGGCCCGAGGTTGAACCGGGACTGCTTCTTCTTGCGGAAGTTCGACAGGTTTTACTGTTGGTTCTTCAGGTGCAACGGGTTCGGGCGGAACCGGGACTGCTTCTTCTTGCGGAAGTTCGACAGGTTTTGCCGCCTGTTGCTCAGGTACAACCGTTTTGGGCTTAACCGGTAGGGCTTCTTCCCATTCAACTTCACGAGGTTCGATTTCCAAACGTTCTGGCACCTCCACTGACGCAGGAGTTTCTTCAATTTTAGGCACAACGGGTGGAACCGGTGTCCTGTTGAGCATGGCCGGTCGTAATGGAGCCGGTTTGGCCGCTTCCCTTGGAGGAGGAACAGGCTGTACAGGGGGCCGTTCGGGGGTGACAGGCTCGGGCAGAACCGCTGAAACCTCTTCCACCTGAGGAGGTGGAGCAGGGCTTACCGGTATGGGTTCGGGCGTGGCCGGTTTTGAAGGAGCGGGTGCCGCCTCTTCTTGCGGAGGCGGAACTGGCCGAACAGGCGGTCGTTCCGGCATGACCGGTCTGGGTTGAACAGGTCTGACCTCTTCCATCTGTGGAGGCGGAGTCGGCCTTACCGGAGCCATTAATTCCGGAGCTTCCGGTTTGGGAATAGATGCTTTTGGTCTTCTTGGTAATTTTTCAACTTCTTCAGCACCTTTTTCAGAAAGTTCTGCCGTTGGACGGCTCGGTGCCTTGCGTGCTGTCTTGCCCAATTTTTGAAAACGATCTGCAATTTGAGCGGCAACTTCAGCCGAGATAACATCAAACTCGTTGGTTTCTCCCGCTTTCAAGCAAAGCTTGCATATCTTGTTAATCAGGCGGGGCACTCCGTGTTCGGAGAATTCCCAGATGACAGGAATGGAATCGTCGGAAAAAATTTTCTTTTCGGTACCGGCAATTCGCAGTCTTGCTTCAATATAGGATTGTATAGCTTCTTTCGAAGGCAGTTTCTCAAGGTGACCGTAAGTGCCTACGCGTTGAAACAAATTAGCATGTTTGGGTTTTTCCAGCACTCTGGCAAATTCCATCTGGCCGACGAGCAGCAGAGTGAAAAGGTTGCGGTCGTCATCCTGCATATTGGTTAACATACGTATGTCATCCAGAACAGAAGGTGGTATGACATTGGCTTCATCGATAACGATTACGATTTTCTTTCCCTGATCGGTTGTTTCAAATAAAAGACGGTTGAAAATTTCCAGCAAGTCAACCTTCTTTTTTTCCAGACATTGTTTTCCTGTAATCTGACCGATAATTTCTCTTAACAGCTGTATAAAAGAAAGAGCGGGATTGGTAATTAAAGCGACTTTGTATTTTTCCGGTTCCAATGAATCAATAATGACACGGAGAGAGAGGGTTTTGCCAAGGCCTACTTCACCGACAATAACAGTCAGGCATTCATTACCTTCTTTAATGGCATAAATAGTTTCGGCGATAACATCTTCCATTGACACGTGACAGTCCACATACATTGAAGAATCAGGAACATTATCGAAGGGTGGTTTAACTAAATTCCAGTATTCACTATACATCTGTCATCTCCCATCAAGCGGTTATAAAACTTATTGAATTGGTCCTTAAATTAAATACCAAAAAAGTTAATTTCATTTTTCATTGTTAAACTGAGCGAACTCAGCGTCACTGCTTAAATACTCTAGAATATCTTCCAGTAAAAAACGCCTCATTTTTCCCAATTTGTAGCTTTTAAGTTTATTCTCGTGGACAATTTTTTGCAAGAAACTACGACTCACCTGGAGCATCTGGCACACCTGGTTGGGAGCGAGCATTCTCACAAGCAAAGAATCTTTAAACCGGTAATTAAAACAAAGCCGTCCGTCAGGGGTTAATTTTATGTCCAGAGACGGATCATTTTTTGCTCCACTCAATAATTCTTTTATATATTCGGATTCTTGTAATAAATTGGATTGTTCCTTGGTCATGACGATAGAAATGACGGATGCGGAATTGTCGGTAAATTCTTCCACAATTTTTTTATCACTGGACCCGGTACGGTCTTCTAGGGAGATATCCGTTGCAATGACTTCCGGGATAATAGTTTTATTTAAATCAGGTTGCGCTACAATAAATTCCGGTATTTTTTGACTGATCGATTCCGTATCTTTTTCAATGGCTGCTCTGGTGATTAATGCTTCAGAAGCATTCGATTCACTTGTTTCCGGTTGTGCTACCGTAACTTTGATTTCCGGCTGTGCATATTCTCTGCGGCGTTTTACGATACAAATTTTTTCCATATTGCTCCTGAAAGTACTGAAAACACAGAAAACACTTAATGAAAAGCTAATGCCAAATAATTATTTTTCATTAAAAATAAATTTTATAAAATCAAATAATA
Source organism: Smithella sp. (assembly GCA_049664145.1). Lineage (GTDB taxonomy): Bacteria > Desulfobacterota > Syntrophia > Syntrophales > Smithellaceae > Smithella. Next base: position 1,058 of record JBATES010000230.1, on the reverse strand, counting down.
TAGTCCATAGACTTATGTAAGACTTCAGAATTTCAATTAAATTCATTGATAATTTAGCTTATTTATTAAGGAAAATCAAGCCAATTTTGTTCTTCTATGCCCGTTGCAAAAGCATTTGCTAGCTTTTGAGAACTCATTTTAATTTGAATTTAAAACTTTTATGCCACGATGTATCGGATAAATTGCAGCGAAGATACAACAAAGCAAAGCCAGAACAAAAGAAAAAGTAATCCAGATCAGTTGTAACATGGAAAGAGGCTGACCCTGCAAATTTGCCGTCACGATTTGATAAACCGGACCAGCTTCCAGAATAATCACAAGCCCTGTTAAGCTAAAACTCAGAATCATAAAAAGCAATCCACCGAAACTGGTGACGACGTTGGTTGGATTTTCTGACTTGAAATCGGCATAAACAGCTCCCAATCCAATGCCCATCCCCACAATGGCCGGCACAAGGAAAAATGTCGTGATGGATGAAAGAATCATCATAAAATGGGAGACGCCCAGAAGCAGGTTGGAAGCAATAATCAGAATTTCAGCCAGGATGGTCATGGGGATGTAGTATAGAAAGAATTTAATCCAAAGAAAATCTTTAGCCTGCACTGGCGCCGCCTGAACAATCCAGAAGGCTTCTCCTTCCATGCTGACGGCGGGGAAAACAAAACGGGCTGATATGGCGGAGAGCACAGAAGCTGCCAGGCCAATGTTCAGGAAAGAAAATAAGTTTTGCAGATAAACAGTTTTTATCGGCGAATTATTCAGGGGCAAAACGGAGAAATTGTAGATGTAAATGACAATTAAAGACGCCATTAAAAATAATTGAGGCCATTGAGAAGAATCTCTGAAAAAAGTTCTGATTTCTTTGACGGCGAAAGCCTTTGTTGCACGCGGAAGAAAATTCAGCAAATTTTCCCAATCAAGTCCTTTATATTTTAAAGGAACAAATAAGCGTTGTGGTGTCGTTTGTGATTTGGAAAAGCCGTTAAAATATAATTTTTGAGCGAAAAAGTTGTTTAAAGAAACCAGCATCAAGGAAAAGGTTACGGTCAGACCCATGT
>JBATES010000229.1:0-9286 GCA_049664145.1 Smithella sp. | reverse complement strand
TTTTGCCGCGAACAATTCCATGCATATCATAATCGACCCAGACGAAATGTTTTCTATTTGTGCCCAGAAGTTTAAAGATAATGGGACCGCTTTGCGGCGCGACTTTGGGATCTTTTTTTGCCTGAATGACCAGTGCCGGAATATTAATGTCCCGGAGCGATTTGCGGACTTGTTTCATCAGTTTTTTTACCTGCACAAATGCGCTGACCGGACAGAGCAGATAGTTGATGTGAGGATTGTCCGCGTCATTTTTCATAAATTCTATTGCAAGACCATTCATCCCCCAATCATAACAAAGACGATTGAAGGCGTTCAAGGGTTCGGCAAACCTGGACGAGAAACTTTTAAATTTAAGAGGAGCGCTGATCGCAATCACAGCCTCAAAATCACGAGGTTTCATGATAACGGACTGTAAAGCAAGACCTGCCCCTGTGGAAAAACCGGCGATCAGATTTTTTTTACAGTATTTTCGCAGAATAGCATGGCCGCGATCAACGGAAGCCAGCCAGTCATCATAGTTGCGGATGGAAAGATCCCGGGATGAAGTGCCGTGACCGGCAAGCCTTGGAACGTAAACCGTCAGGCCTTTGGCGTGTAGAAACTGTGCCCACTCCCTGACTTCCTCCGGCGCCGCCATCAGGCCGTGAATGAGAAGGACACCGGTGTCAGATGCCGGTGAGTGCAGCAAAAACGGCATCCCGATAGCTTGAGGTTTGCTTTCACCCGCGCAATAATGCTTTTCATGCTCTTTTACAAACAGTTCCTCCTCAGCCATCAGAAGCGAATCTGTCGGATTGACATTTTTTGTGAGTGGAACTTTATGCATGGTTTAGACGCCAAGCCGGGCATAGACAACGTAAATCATGGCATAATGCAAAGATCCGCCAATTAGAACCATGATGTGAAAAAGCTCGTGAAAACTGAAAATGCCGGGAACAAGCCGTGGTCTTTTTGTCGCATAGATTAAACCACCCAAACTGAAGAATACTCCGCCGGCAAACAGCAAAATTCCCTGCGCGAGATTCATGTAAGAAAGGATTTGTTTAAGGGGAATAACCGCCATCCAACCCATGACCAGATAAAGGACAGCGTAAAAAACCCTGGGTGCACGAGGGAAAAAAAGTTGAGAGATCAGTCCGAATCCCACCAGCCCCCATTGAATAGCGATGAACGACCAGCGCCATGTCCCATGCAGATACATATAACAGATAGGGGTGAAGGTTCCGGCAATCATGCAAAAGATGGCAAGACGATCCAGTCTTCTCCATAAAGATTTTTCATTTTCCTCTTTCTTGAAGGCGTGGTAGAGCGTGCTCGCTAAAAAAAGAAAGACCACGGAAATTCCGTAAATTAAAGCGGTAATTAACGCTGATGTCGAATAGCGGGCAACCAGCACCAGAAACACCGTGCCGACCACCGCCGCAATGGCGCCTGCAAGATGTGAATAAAAATTAAAAGATTCCTGTTTTTTGATAGGCATAGCTATACCTTTTTACCTGAAATTTATTATTTGCCATCCAAGGGAACATTATGGATGAGATTAAAGTAGTGCCATAACCTGCCCGTAGCGTTTTTTAAACTATCACACTTCAAATCAAAATGCCTCATTTTTTATTTCTCAATGATAACAAGTTATTGGCAATTACATATCCATTTTCATCTTCGCTTTTGATTAAGAACAACCGGACAGTCCGGTTCAATTGAACTTCAACTAAATTTGTGATATATTTTTTTTGAAAGATAATAGCTGCTGGCATTAAATAACTCCTGTACATATTCTCTTTCTCAAGGAGGTAATCAAAGTGAATATAAAATTATCATGTCCATTACCCTCATTCCCTTGGATAAAATTATCGTCTTTTTTGACGCACTGATTGATGAATCAGAAACAGCCATGAGGGGTTTTTATGATCGTTACTGTTGTTAATGTTCTGGTGAAGCCGGAAAATATCAATCAGTTTATTGAGGCAACCATCGAGAATCATCGGAATTCAGTCCAGGAAAAAGGCAATCTACGGTTTGATGTTTTGCAGCATCGGGATAATCCCGCGGCATTCACCTTGTACGAGGCCTATGAATCAAACGAAGCGGCTGCCGCTCATAAGAAAACAGCCCATTACTTAAAGTGGCGGGAAACCGTTGAACCCTGGATGGCCAAACCACGTGAAGGAACCGCTCATCATGTTATTGCGCCTCCGGATAAATCTGCATGGAATCGATAAATAATTTAAACATTGCCGGTCTGCCCAAAATTATTTTTGGTGACGGGAAATTTTCCGAACTGCTTAAAATCATTTCTTCATATGGCAGCAGTGCGCTGATTTTTATTGGGGGCGAGTCGCTGAAAAAGTCAGGCAGGTTTAAAACGCTTATTTTACAACTTAATCAGGTTCCAACTAAATTCAAGTTTGTCTCCGTCTGGGACGAACCCGCCACAGAAGCCATCGATGCCGCGGACAGCAAAAACAGTCCCGCCGTTCTAAGCAAAGAGGAAATAAAAGTTATTCTGGAAGTTGTGCGCTGACGGACGCATCACACCCACGATGACGCCGCGGGGAAATCCATCATTTCTTCGCGGGTAAATTGACTCTCACATAAATGCCTCTTATTATACTTATGTTCAAAAATCAACATATGATTGATTTTGAATAAAATATTTTTCATTCATGAGCAGGAACAAGATAAAACAGCTGTGCCGGAATTTAAACACTTCAATCTGAAGTTGTTCCACGAAAGGAAAAAACCTTGGCTTACGACATGACGTACACATCAAAAAAAGATATTGCCCGGCAGTACACGGATAAACTCCGCACGGCCGATGAAGCGGTGAAATGTTTAAAATCAGACGACTGGGTGACCTACGGTTTTTTCAACGCGCGGCCCATGGCCTGCGACAGAGCCCTTGCGAAAAGAAAAGACGAATTAAATAATGTACTGGTCGGTGGAGCGGTGACCATTCCACCGGTACCGGAAGTGGTCAACCAGGACCCGGAAGGGAAAACCTTTACTTACGTTGACTGGCATTTTTCACTATTGACCAGACTGATGAAGATGGTATCTCCGACCTCCGTGAATTATTGCTCCATCGTTTTCGGAGAAACAGACTGGGGTTGCGCTCACCATTATGGACCCGCGTATGATCCCACCAAAACGGGATTGCGCCTCCAGGATGTCCACATCCTGCGTGCAGCCCCCATGGACAAAGACGGCTATTTTAATTTCGCGATTTCCAATGCCTGCATGCTCAGCTGGTGCATGGCTAAAAAAGTCATTGTGGAAACCAATGCCAATATGCCTCGTGGTCTGGGAGGCGCCAGGGAATCCATTCATATATCACAGGTTGATTATGTTGTAGAAGGTGAAAATGAACCCATCTTTGAACTTCCGGCCATAGAAGCTACCGATATTGACAGACAGATTGCCGGACATGTTTTCAAGCATCTGAGTGACGGCTGTTGTATCCAGCTGGGCATCGGCGGCATGCCTAATGTCCTCGGACACATGATTGCTGAAAGCGATCTGAAAAATCTCGGGGGCCATACGGAAATGCTGGTGGATGCCTATTATGAAATGTATATGTCCGGCCGCATGAACAATTCCCTCAAAGAGATTGACCGTTTCAAGACAGCCTATACGTTTGCCCTCGGCAATCGCAAACTCTACGATTGGATTGATAATAACGCGGCTCTGGCTTCCTATAATGTCGGCTATATTAATGATTATGATGTCATTAAAAATATCGACAATTTTATCTCCATTAACCAGGCGATTGAAGTGGATTTGTACGGACAGGTGAACGCGGAATCGAACGGATTCGAACAAATTTCCGGCAATGGCGGCATGCAGGATTTCGTGCTCGGCGCCTACCGGTCGAGGGGAGGCAAAAGCTTTATTTGTCTTCCATCAACCTACACGCTGAAAGACGGCATAACAAAAAAGCCTACCTTAGCGGGTAAATCCGCTTCTCTCTTTTCCCGTAATAATAACCCTCCACGGTTAGAAAGTCGGGGATTCAGTATCACCATCCCTCCAGCAATGGAGGGATGGTACCATTCACAAATTCTGCTCTTCGTCCCATTATTCTCGTGCTCGGCTCTTGATATATTTTTGCAAATATTATAAGTTTCATTCCGCAATTTATGGATTTCAAGGAGTTTTAACGAATGACTGAAGCAACAACCTCAAATCCCTCTGATTTTATCCGTGACATCATCGATGATGATCTGAAAACCAACAAAAATGACGGAAAAGTCGCCACCCGTTTTCCGCCGGAACCGAACGGTTACATTCATATTGGGCATGCCAAATCCGTATGCCTCAACTTCGGCATAGCCCAGCAGTATCAGGGAACCTGCAATCTGCGGCTTGATGACACCGACCCGCTGGGCGAATCCATGGAATTTGTGAAATCCATCATCAATGATATCCGCTGGCTGGGATTTGACTGGGGCGACCTTCTTTTCTACGCCTCCGATTATTTCGAAAAGATCTATCAGTTTGCCATAGAACTGATTAAATCCGGCAACGCCTATGTCTGCTCTCTAAGCCCCGACGAAATGCGTGAATATCGAGGAACGTTCACCGAACCGGGCAAGGAAAGCCCTTATCGCAACCGCTCCGTGGAAGAAAATCTGGACATGTTTCAACGAATGCGGGCGGGTGAATTTCCCGACGGCGCGCATGTGCTGCGGGCCAAAATTGACATGGCTGCGCCGAATATCGTCATGCGCGATCCGGTCATCTATCGCATCAAGAGGGAACCTCATTACCGGACAGGAACAAAATGGGTTATTTATCCCATGTATGACTTTGCGCATTGCCTGTCCGATGCACTGGAGGGAATTGTTTATTCCATCTGTACATTGGAGTTTGAGAACAACCGGCCACTTTATGACTGGATAGTTGAAAAACTCATCACCGGCCCGCGCCCGCGGCAGATTGAATTTGCCCGTCTCAACCTGAGCTACACGGTTCTCAGCAAACGCAGACTGATCGAGCTGGTGCAGGAAAAAAATGTCAACGGCTGGGACGATCCGCGGATGCCGACGGTTTCCGGAATGCGCCGCCGCGGTTATACTCCGGAAGCTATCCGGAATTTCTGTGCCCAGATCGGTGTGGCCAAAAATGATAACCTGATTGACGTGGCACTGCTGGAATACTGCGTCCGTGAAGAACTCAATGAACAGGCCCCCAGAGCCATGTGCGTTCTGCGGCCGTTGCGCGTTGTCATCGACAACTACCCCGAAAATCAGGTGGAAGAAATCGAATGCGCGAATCATCCGCAAAAACCGGAAATGGGCAACAGAAAAATTTCTTTCTCCCGAGAGCTGCTCATCGAGCAGGATGATTTTATGGAGAACCCGCCGAAAAAATATCATCGCCTCGGTCCGGGACGCGAAGTACGCCTGCGAAACGCTTATGTCGTAAAATTGGAAAGCATCGTGAAGGATGAAACAACCGGCGAAGTAACTGAACTGCACTGCACCTATGATCCGGCAACACTTAACGGCCCGCCTGCCGACGGACGCAAGGTGTCGGGTGTCATCCACTGGGTATCCGCCGCACACAGCGTTAAAGCCGAAGTGCGTTTATACGACAGGTTGTTCAGCATTGAAAATCCGGGAGCGGTAGAGGATTTTGTCAAACATCTGAATCCGAATTCTCTGGAGACACTGACCAACTGCTTCGTGGAGCAAAGCCTGAAAAATGTTAAATCGGACAGCCGGTTTCAGTTTGAAAGACTCGGATATTTTTGTGTGGATGCGAAAGACTCGACCACCGAAAAACCTGTCTTCAATCGCATTGTGCCGCTGCGGGATTCCTGGGCCAAGATTGCCGGCGGAAACAAATAATCATATTTCGGCTTGTCATATAATCTCCTGACGCGGAAGCAGGCGGATGAACAACCTGCTCCCGCGTAGGGGTGAGAGAATCAGGAGATGTTTGAAAAATTAAATCACGCCGCGTTGATGTACATCTCGCGGATACGTTTCTTGTCAATTTTGCCGACGCTTGTTTTGGGAATTTCTGCGGTGATGATGTACTGATCCGGAATAGCGTACCGGGGAATCTTTCCCTGCTCGGCGCAGCCCTTCATGTGACCTTTTAAAACCTCCGACGTAATGCCGTCACCGCGGAAAGGAGGCGTCAGCACAACCAGCAGCATGGGCCGCTCTCCCCATTTGGCATCGGGAATGCCGATGGCTGCCGCTTCCTGCACCGCTGTATGAAAGACTGACGGCATTTTCCAGATCAAGCGAAGATACCCATTCACCACCCGTTTTAATGACATCCTTGAGCCTGTCCGTAATCTGGATATATCCATCCTGATCCATATACCCCACGTCGCCCGTGTGCAGCCAGCCGCCGTGCCAGAGTTCCGCCGTTTTTTCCGGATCCTTGTAGTATCCTTGGGTAAACCACGGATCCCGGACAACAATCTCGCCGGTGGTTTTACCGTCATTCGGCAGGAAATTGCCGGCGGGATCAACAACCCGCACATCCACAAGAGAAACCGGCATTCCCGTCTTGATGGCGATATCGCTTTTCTGCTCGTTGTCATAATTTTTCATGAAAGGTTTCAAATTGGATACGCTGATCACCGGGCAGGTTTCCGACATGCCATACTCTGTCATCACCTGAATGCCCAGATTGATGGCGGCAACAGCCAGTCCCTTGGTCAGTCGGGCGCCGCCAATAATGACTTTCCACGAAGAAAGATCAATCTGCTTTACAATCGGACTGGCGACAATCATCTGAAGAATTGTGGGTACGCAATGCGAATACGTAACTTTCTCCCCGACGATAAGTTTGACAAGCATCTCCGGTTCGTACTTGCCGGGATAAACCTGCTTTATGCCCATCATCGTGGCCACAAAGGGGAAACCCCAGGCATGAACATGAAACATGGGCGTGATGGGCATATAGACATCGGAGGTAGAGAAGCGCAGAGGGCTATCATGACCGCTGACGGCAATGCAGACGCTCAAGGCGTGCAGAACAATCTGACGATGCGTGAAGTAAACGCCTTTGGGAAGACCGGCTGTGCCTGTCGTATAAAACGTGGTGGCCTTGGTATTTTCATCGAGATCGGGAAAGTCAAAGTCGGCAGACGCCGCAGCCAGAAGCTCTTCATATTCTCCGTCACAGACCAGATCCGTCTTGGACAGTTCGGCGTTGTCCGAAAGAAGAATAACCTTCTTCACCGATTTCAGCTTGCCCCGGATGGATGCCAGCAAAGGCAGAAAATCAGTGTTGATAAGGACGACATCGGCTTCGGCATGATTCATCGTGTATTCGATTTGATCGGGAGAAAGACGCCAGTTTACGGTGAAGAGCAAAGCGCCCATCATGGGAATGGCAAAAAAGCTTTCCAGATAGCGGTGAGAGTCGTAGTCGAAGACGGCCACGGTATCTCTCCCTTTTGTCAGCCTGATTTCTGAAGAGCGCTTCCCAGTCTGTTAATCCGTTCAAACAAATCGTTGTAGGTATAGCGCATTTTATTCCGGTAAACGATCTCCTGGCTTCCTGCGGTTAGTTTTGGTGTGTTTAATAATTCCTTAATGGTGAGTTGAAACCCGTAATGATTCCCGTTTAAAGATTTCCCTTTCATAGCGGCCTCCCGTGATCTTTATTTTTTCTTGGCTATATAATCTGATAATGCCGCAGAACAATCCGCCGGAAGCTGTTTTATCTGTCATGAATGGGATTAAAAAATTGTAAGCCGATGACCTACGCGCGATATGGAATAATTTGCCTCTATGGTTCGGTATAGGCAGTTTTTCTGAACTGAGGATAGTACCTATCTATTCCACAACATTTGACAGTCTTTTGAATTGAGGATTTCCGATGGAAAGACAGTAAATATCTCTGACGGAAGACAGGCCCAAAAACATCCCAATTACAGTGAATTGTATTTTATTATGAGAGTCGTTTCTTCTATTTAAAATCTAAACTTTAACCCTAAAGTTACAATGAATGTCTTAAAATCAAGTGTTGGACCATTATCATGATCATCATCATGTTCAGCATGATTATGATCATCATTGTAATAAACCTCATAGTCACCATCGAGAGATTCCGTATCAAAATAACGGCAACCAATATCTAACGACATATTATTTGTCAAATCAACGTCAACTCCAGCCAAGACTTGCCACGCAAAGACAGTATCATCAACTGACCGTCTCTCACTATAATTCACACCATCTAAATTTGAAGTTGTATTTACCGAAAGATCGAAATACGAAGCTCCAATACCGAAGCCAGTGTAAGGGTGAATTCTGCCTTCTGGATATTTTACGATTATATTAAGCATGAAATTATGAAATTTTACATCACCTTCAATAGCAGAAAAATCAGTGCCCGCTGTGGCTAACACAGTCCTGTTTATATCAGGATTTAAATAACTGTATTCAAATTCAGCAGATAAAAAATTTGTTGGAGGAGGTGCCGTACTACCAAATTTAACTCCAAATAGCCCTGATTCCTGAACATCTAAATCGTAACCTGAATTATAATCTAAATCGTAATCTGAATCATAATTCTCCCATGACGCATCAGGACTGAATGCATAACCTCCAAATACACCCAAATACAGTCCCTCCTGAGCCGAAGCTGTATTAAACGGAAATACAAAAACAGCCAAAACGAATATAAAAACAGCCAGAGACTGAACTATCTTGTTCATCAGAAATCCTCCTTTACACAATCCTTTGATGTTACATCTACCACATGTTAAACTGAAACTCTGCTTTTTTTTGATTATTTCGAAAGGTGCAACGTGAAAGCTCAGCCGCGCTGCTTTGCGGTGTAGGCTGCAGCGACGTTAGGCGCTTTATCGACCAGTAAGAATGCCAGCATGATCAAGACAACTGTCGGCAGCAGAAAATACCAGAACCTTACGATCACCGCCCCCCTGTATGACGGGTGGGGTCACATTGTGTTTCGATCCGGCATTGGTTATCGTGCCCTTGATCCAGCTGTACGTGACGATGCCAGCAAACGCGGCTAGAAACAGTATGCCGAACGCCAGGTAATACAGCGTGACGCCTTGAAAATGTGTCCCTTCTTCTGGATTCCAGCGATCAACAATGAAGAAAGCATCTTGCCCCAGCAGATAAAGGCCACTGCAAAGAAGCACGAATGTCAGGGCGATATTCAAACTTAGTCATCTTCGTTTTATTCAAAAAACACCGGATCGGGTTCGATCCTATTACAATAATGAGGAAACAAAATACGCCGCTTAATGTTAATACTATTATGAGACGGTTAATAATTCCATTTC
>JBATES010000228.1:0-2597 GCA_049664145.1 Smithella sp. | reverse complement strand
TGTTACCGAGATCACGCAATCAACCTTCCATAATATCGGAATTACGGCGGGCGTCGTTTTCTCTTTCGGCGGGGCCGAACCGGCGCCTGTTGCAAAGAGTGAAGCGGTAGCCGAACCAGCGCCTTCGCCGGTGGTTGAAGAGAAGGTTGTTGTCGTGGCTGCGTCTGAACCACAAGTTGAAGAAAAAGTCATGGTGGCCGCGGCAGAGCCGAAAATCGTTATCCTGGCATTTGAAGACGTCCATTTTGATTTTGATAAGTCAACCCTGAAACCGGAAGCACAGAAGATTCTGAAAAGGAATTTTCAGGTTCTGAAAGATAATCCTAACGCGAAAATACGCATTGCCGGTTACACATCTGCTTCCGGCACGGCAGAGCATAACCAGAAGTTAAGCGAAAGAAGAGCAATGGCCGTTCAGGAATTCCTGATCAGCGAAGGGATCAGTTCTCAAACGCTTACCACCATCGGCTATGGCGAAAATCGCCCCGCTGAGTTTGAAGCAGCGCCTAAAGAGCTTTACTCGAAGGCGGCAAAAGCGAACATGAGAGTGCTCTTTGAAATTATTGTGAAATAAAAGCATGTGAAATAAAAGTTAAAAGTATTGAGTCTGGACATAGAAAGGTTTTACTATCAATAGTGTAGAGACGGGTCTGAGACCTGTCTCTACACTATTTTACGGAGGTAACCGGGCGCATGAGTGTCTATGAATATGTGGCATTAGATGTAAAAGGACACGAACGTAAAGGATTTACGGATGCTCCCGGCGTTTCAGTGGCAAGGCAGCAGTTGCGGGCGGAAGGTATTTATCCTGTCGAGATTCATCAAGCCCGGGAGAAACCAAGTTCGTCATGGTCCAGTGTACTTGAAATCGGTTTCCTGCAGAAGGTTTCGGCCAAGGAAATTGCGATTTTTACCCGCCAGCTTTCCACTCTTTTGGGAGCAGGTATTCCTCTCGTGCCTTCATTTTCCGTATTGCTGGCACAGACCAGGAATCCGCTCCTGCAAAAAATTTTGGCCCAGATCCGGGCCGATCTCAATGAGGGGAAAAGCCTGACCTCCGGTATGGAAAATTTTCCACGTGTTTTTCCGCCTTTTTATATTAATATGGTCAAAGCTGGCGAAGCTTCCGGCACGATTAATCTGGTTCTGGAACGTCTGGCCGATTTCAGCGAAAACCAACAGGCGCTGATGAGTAAGATCCGCTCTGCTCTGGCCTATCCGATCATCATGCTCTTGGTTGGCTCCCTGGTTATTTTTTTACTCATGAGTTTTGTGGTTCCAAAAATTACAGGAATATTTTCCGACATGAAACAAACGCTGCCGCTGATTACGATTATTCTGATTATGGTCAGTAATTTTCTGAAATCTTTCTGGTGGCTTATTATCCTTCTCATCCTGGCGGGTATTACCGCCTTTAAATACCTGACGGCAGGTACGAAGGCCGGCCGTCGTACCTGGGACTTGGTGCGTCTGAGAGCGCCTGTGTGGGGAGCGGTGAACCTTAAAATAGCCATCGCGCGGTTTTCACGGACGCTGGCGACGCTTTTGCAAAGCGGCGTTGCGCTTCTGACGGCTATGGAAATTGTCCGCAACGTGGTTAATAATATTGTCATCAGTGAGACCATTGCAAAAGCGGCAAAAGAAGTGGAAGAAGGTCAGAGTTTGGCCGCGCCACTGGCCGCAAGCAATCTCTTTCCGCCCATGGTGACGGAAATGATTGCCGTCGGAGAACAGACCGGTTCCCTGGAAGTAATGCTCAACCGTATTGCCGTGGCGTATGAAACAGAGGTGCAATCCGATATTATGGTCATGACGTCCCTCTTGGAACCCATTATGATTCTGGTGATGGGCCTGGTTGTCGGCTTTATCGTTGTTTCAATTCTGTTGCCGATATTTGAGATGAATCAGCTCGTCAGGTAGGAAACAGACAACAGGCAAGCTGGCCGCTAAACGGCCGGAAGCAGTGTATGAGAATGAATCATAGAAAAGAGTCAGAAAATGAGAACCGATAAACAAAAAAGAAACAGCGCGGCCGGGTTTACACTGATTGAATTGATGGTGGTCATCATCATTTTAGGCGTGTTGGCCGGGTTGATTATTCCGCGTGTGATGGGACGTCCTGACGAAGCGCGCCAGGCCAAAGCGACCATGCAGATTGGTGCTCTCGAATCGGCGCTGAAACTTTACAAGCTCGATTGCGGCAGTTATCCCACGACCGAGCAGGGCCTGAAAGCTTTAGTGGAAGCGCCTACGGTTGGCAATCTACCCAGAAACTGGCGAGCCGGTGGCTACCTGGAAAAAGGAAAGGTTCCCAAAGACCCATGGGACAACGAATATGTTTATGTCAGCCCCGGCAGCCACGGCGACTTTGATTTAACCAGTTTTGGCGCCGATGGTGTCGTTGGTGGAAATGGTGTTGATCATGACATTAACAACTGGGAAATTGAATAAGCAGGGTTTTACGCTGATTGAGTTGCTCGTGGTCATTGCGCTCGTTGCCGTTATTCTGGTGCTGGCCGTACCCGCAGCGCGGGATACTTTAACCACAAACAGTCTCAAAAAAGCCTCTCGCCAACTCATCGGCCTGGAGCGGAAAC
>JBATES010000227.1:0-1587 GCA_049664145.1 Smithella sp. | reverse complement strand
GCCTTTTTTACGAGCCATTCATAACGGGGCAACAACTCGTTTTCCATTTTCACGCTGAGTTCGTAAGCCTGCTTCAAGGTCTTATTGTCCACCACGGGGGGCGTCTTCCCATCGGCGGGTAAACCATAAGCTTTAAACAGTTGTCCTATCCATTCGACGTGATTTTCTTCCTGAGGAATGACCATCATATAAGGCATGTAGACATTGAATTTTTCCTGATCGGCCTGATACTGCGCCAGAGATTCTTTTTCCAGCGTGAGAATCTCCCGGAGTTTTTGTGTCCATTCCGTACTTTTGGGTGCGGGCAGTTTAGCCGGAACATCAATCCAGCCATCTCCCATCATTCCCGGGCCCATGCCATAGCCATATCCGTGACCCATGCCGTAACCATAGCCGCCTCTGCCGGTTTGACTCTGCACCGTGGCAGCGCCAAGGACAAATGCCACAGCCAGCATTAGCGATACAAGGAAAATAACTTTCTTCATAATATCTCCTTCCTTGATTCGATGTTCTCAATATTGAGAATATTGTCAAAATGAGTAACGATCGCCGTCTCTTCAATGTTCAAGCAAAAATCTGCGCCCATTAATGTTGGACAAGGAGCACGGGGCTTTTTGCTTCCTCCATGACCTTCTCTGAAACTAACCCCATCATACGTTTGATCATTCCTGTTTTGCCGTGGGACGGCATCACAATTAAATCGACACTGTTTTCATCCTGCTCTTTGAGAATTTCCGCCACAGTATCACCTTCCCGGATATCGCTGATCACTTCTATCTCCTGGCCTTCTGGAAATTTGGCCAGTTCTTTCTGCATCATCTCTTTCGCCCGAAGGATTTCCGCCTCCTCGGCCTGTTTGACTGCCGATGCATCAGGAACATAATCCACCGCCCATTGCGTAATCGGCGCCGCAACATGCAGCAAATAGACTTTGGCATGGTATTGCTTTGCCAACTCCAATGCCTGTTTCAGCGCTTCGTCTGAGTTACCGGAAAAGTCTGTTGGTACAAGAATTCTTTTTGGTGTAAACATGATCATTCCTCCTTTCATGAATAACCGCCACCGTTGACTTGTTAATTCGTTAACTCACCCAATCTTTTTACGCTTTTCCTCTCATTTCCTTGATGGCTTCTTGCCACCTCATTCATAGCTATAATTTTAGCATTACCCCTTAAATAATCAATGCCCTTTCCTGAATGGTTAGAAGAACGGAAATAAATTGTAGAATTGCTTATCAATGGGGAGATTACTTAATTAATTGATAATTCAGCTGATTTCTCGCAGCAGCCGGGCGATTTCCTGCTGGTTTCGCAGGTAGAAACAGAAACGAGCGAGGCTTCCGGTTTTCCCCCCCCCCCCACGCGGACGGTGAAAATGCTTTCATGGTCCAGTCGAAACACGTCTTCATCCGTTTCATCATCTCCAACGAAAAATCCTTTCGGACACCCTGCCTGATTCATCAAATGCGTAAGGGCAGCACCCTTGTCCGGAGCGCCTTTCGGAACAAGGTTCTCAACATAAATACCGCCAAACTATTAAGAACCCGGCGTACGGCCCATCCAGTCGAGGTTGGCGATCGCACCGAGC
>JBATES010000226.1:0-26619 GCA_049664145.1 Smithella sp. | reverse complement strand
GTCATGAACAGGCAGGCTTGCGCCCTGTGCTCATTCTGAGCCACGACATTTTTAATGAACGCTCAGGGACAGTTATAGCCGTGGCTATTACAAGCCAACCACAAAAAGCTGGATTCCCATTAACCCTTGAACTGAAATCTCCAAATTTACCCAAGAAATCATGGCTTAAAATTAGTCAAATCCGTACCCTTTCTGTAGAAAGAATTGGGAAACTCCTTGGCAAAGTATCTCTGGATGAGCTGAATCAAACCATTGAAGGGTTGAATGAAATTATTGCGTAACAAAATCAATCCACCCGATTGCTACGCCCTAGCTGAGCTTTTTGTTACCCATGAAATAAAATGAAACAATATGTTGCATTATGCTACATATTGCAATATTATGCAGACAAAAGTAGTTTGGAGGAAAGTATGCCAACAGCGGTTAGAATTTCAGAAGAGCTGGTTGAAAAGGCGAAGAGATTCAGTCGCATCGAGCACCGGTCACTTGCAGGTCAAATCGAGCACTGGGCGCGTTTGGGCAAGTGCGCTGAAGAAAATCCAGACTTGCCGTATTCACTTATTAAAGAAATCTTGTTCGGACTAGATGCATTGGATCAGGGTGAAAAAACAGAATACAAGTTGGGATAGATTAAAATGAAAATCTATCAATCAAGATTATTTGAGAAAAAAGTTAAGAAGATGACTAAGGGCGAAAAAGAAGCTTTAGATCGTGAGGTAAAAAACATTGCCGAGAATCCGAATATTGGCGAAGAGAAAAAAGGCGATTTAAAGGGCGTATTGGTCCATAAATTTAAACTCAAAACAAATTTATATTTGTTGGCGTATCGGAAAGCCGACAAAAATTTGGAACTTGTTATGATTGGCTCACATGAAAATTATTATCGTTCTCTTAAGAGTTATTGAAAGAGTAAATAAATCCCGTAACGCGAGTTGCGTATCCGCACTAGCCGTTATGTATCAAAGGAATATCAAGTGCAATTGATACGCTGTACACATAAATGCTTATCAATTCAATCAAACTCAATGATCAATGAAGGAGGCCATCTATGCCGATACAGAAGGACACCAGAAACGGGGTGATAATCCTGGCCATGGACAACAGCCCGGAGAACGCCTTTACCATGGACATGATTCAACAGTTTAACGCGGCTTTGGACCGCATTGAAGCCGACGATGCGGTTCGCGGCGTGGTAGTGACCGGGGCCGGTGGTCAATTCTTTTCTTCCGGGATGGACCTTCAATACGTCATGGGATTGGAGACGGACGCCATTAAGAAATTTTTTAAGAAACTTTTCACCTTTTTCCATCGGGTCTTTGTGTTTCCCAAACCCATGGTGGGCGCCATTAATGGCCATGTCGTGGCGAGCGCTCTGGCCTTCTCCATGTGCCTGGACTACCGGGTGATGCAGAGCCAACAGGCGGTGTGCACCTTTCCGGAAATCGATGTTTCGATTATCCCGCCCTCCGGATGCATGGCCATGGTCAAATACGTCATCGGTGAGCGCATGACCGACCTGGCCTTTTTGTCCGGCCGCAAGTTCGATGGGGCCGCGGCCCTGGCCGCGGGCATGGCGGATGAACTGGCCGAAAGCCACTCGGTCATCGACCGTGCTGTGGCAGTCGCCGAAGAGCTGGGCGCCAAAAAGCCCCGCCTGTTTGCCGAATACAAAGAACGTTTCCGTGGCGAAATCGCGGACCGCATGCTGGCCGAAGATCTGCGGTATATCGAGGAAGAGATGGATGTGGCCATGTTTCAAAACTGTGACCTGACTTGCCTGCGGTCTCTCGCATAAACCGAACGGACCGACACGGCCTTTGTCACCCCGGCTGCCGAGCAGGGGTCCAGGCCAAGGTTTAGCTTTGCGTTGGGTTCCCAATCACGGGTTTGAACCCAAGGGCAAGCCCCTGACCCTAATTCCGCCCCAAGGGTCGGGGTATTATATCCATGCTATACAGGAGGCATCATGCAGAGAAGCACTCTGAAATGGCTATTTTGGGCAAGCCTTGTGCTTGCCTTAATCTCACTCGCTGCACTAGGTCAAGTCGACACCTACCTCAAAACCGAGGCTTCACCGCTAGGCGTAGTTTCATTTGAACTTTGTGCATACACGCAAAGCTGCAGTGCCATCGTTGCGTCTTGGCGGGGCGTGGCACAACCAATGGCTGGCCTGAGCCTCGGGCTGGACTACCTGTTCATGCTCACCTACCCTGCTGCAATTTGCTTTGGTTTGCTACTCACAGCTACGCTGGTGCCCTCGCGGTTGCAACGAGCAACAGTTCTGGCTGCTTACATTTCGTGGCTTGCCGGAGCGGCTGACGCCGCAGAAAACTATCATCTATTCCAAATGCTTGTTGGGGCTTAAGAATCACTGCACGCTTGGTCAGCCAGCATTGCAGCAACGATAAAGTTCGCCGTCCTCATTCCCACGTTGGCTCTGCTCTTGTTCAACTACCTGGTCTTTGGCATAGCACTTCGCGCGCAGGAGGTCACAAGCAAAAATAGCGGGGCCTCGGTATAAGCATGGCAAACATCGGCGCAATGGTCACCAGTCTAAAGGGTCTTTCAACGCGGGCAATAATGCTTCGCATGATTACCGGTTAACTTTGGCGTTAGCCCAACTGATGGAGTTGGATTTTGAAGATACAACATATCCGAAATGCCTGCATGATTATTCATAGCCGGGAGCATAGAATTTTAGTCGATCCCTGCCTAAACCCAAAAGGAAGCCTGCCGACCTATACGCTTTTTCGTAAGAGGCCTCGCTTTAATCCTATCGTTAATCTGCCACCAAACGCGGATGCTCTATTAAGCCAGATAACATGCGGACTCATCACACATTTCCGTTATGGTCATTTTGATCATCTTGATAAATCCGGATCTCGCCTGTTGGCGCAGAAAAAGGTGCCTGTATATTGTAACTCCATAGATGAACCGCCTCTGAAACGCCGCCGCATCAGGACAATTCCCCTTGCCATGAATAAGGTCAGCCAATTTCTCACAGGGCTTATCACCACTTTCCCTACCGCTCATGGACACGGGTTAGCCGGTATGCTCATGGGGCCCGGAACAGGATATTTTATTGAACTGCCCGGGGATAAATCTATTTACATCAGTGGCGATACGGTGATGACACAAACGGTCAGAAATGTACTGAATGACCTTCGACCTGATGTTTCCATATTGAATGCAGGAACGGCAGTCCTTGATTTTGGCAGACCCATTCTTATGCCTCTTGATCCGGCAAAGTGATTATTCCGACAGATGGAGAATTGATGGATTTCTAAACCTGGCCGATAAATCACTCCCGCGGACAGGCTCATAGCCGCTGTTGACTTTAACTGTTGCAGGAGGAATTAACATGATTTTAGATGTACTTGAAAATGCACACCGTTATCGGGCTTTGCACAGGGGTTTTGCAAAAGCATTTGATTTTCTCTTGCACCCGGATCTGAAGGATCTGCCGGCAGGAAAATGTGAGATCGATGGCGAGAGCCTCTTTGCAATAGTAGCTAAGGAGCATGGCCGCAGGAAAGAGGATGCCCTGCTTGAAACTCATGCAAGATACATTGATATACAATTGGTCCTCGCAGGAACCGATGAGATGGGATGGAAGCCCAAGTCAGCGTGTAAACATCCATTCGGGAAATACGATCTGAAAAATGATGAGCAGATTTTTACGGACGAACCGGATGCCTGGATCTCAACAAAAAGCGGATCTTTCGTGATTTTCTTTCCGGAAGATGCGCACATGCCTCTGATTTCGTCAGGACAGATCCACAAAGTTGTCATCAAGGTTGCCGTGGTCGAAAAATAATAATGTCAGCCGAATCAATTGAACCGTCTTAAGGTTTTTTGCCGGCATACAGACAGGTTATACCGAACGTCAGAGGGTGTATTTTCACGTTGGATATGCCTTTGTCTTTCATAAAAGCGGCAAATTCTTCCGGCGCCGGAAAGTTCATGATGGAATCAGCCAGATAATAATATGCCGCGGCGTTCTTGGAAAATATTTTGGCCAGCAATGGAAGAAGAAAGTTCAAATAAAGATAATAAAACAGCTTGAAAAAGCGGTTTTGAATAAATGTCATCTCCAAAATCATGATCTGCCCGCCCGGTATGGTGACGCGCAGCATTTCTTTTAAGGCCTGCTCTTTTTCAGGAATATTTCTGATTCCAAAGGCCATGGCCGTAACGTCAAAAGTATTTTCGGAAAACGGAAGATGCAGAGCATTACCCTGAAGAAAATCTATCCGGTCAGAAAGATTTTTTCCCCGTGCCTTTTCTTTGGCAACCTGAACCATCGGATAGATAAAATCAATTCCTGTAACCGATACATCGCCATGATGCCTGCATGCGTTGATGGATAAATCGCCCGTGCCGCAGGCAATATCCAGAAATTTTTTCGTCCGGGGGAAAACCATTTTCCTGATCGCGAATTTCCGCCAGGCAACATCGCGTCGCAAACTCAGAAAGTGATTTAAAAAATCGTATTTTCCGGTAATGGTCGAAAATATTTCTTTAACCATGCCAATGCGTTCTTCGTCAGTCACTTTTTTTACGGAAGGATACTTGTCGTTTGTTTTTTTCATTTGAAAATAATTTTTCTTCTATAGGAATTTTCTTTTTATATCTTCATCATAATGTCTGTGCGAAGAACAGAAACGACCGAAGCAATCTCCTGATCGACTGTTCCCCGAGCAGTCCGAAGAAACGGCGCATTTAGGAAATGCGCCCTACATTTCGGATTTATTGAGATTGCCACTCCGGATCACAGACCGGGGCAGGCTCTGCGCAAGGAACTCTTCATTATAACAATTTTTCATGTATCATTTTTTGCTACGGATGAGAACTGAATTGGCGTGAGCGTCTAGCCCTTCTCTGTGTGCAAAGCGGGCCGTCGGTGCGCTCAGTTTTTGAAAGGCTTCCCGCGAAAAAGAAAGCACGCTCATCCGTTTGCAGAAATCATAAACGCCCAGCGGAGATGAAAACCTTGCAGTTCCTCCTGTGGGCAGAATGTGATTTGTACCGGCTGTGTAATCTCCCAGCGCCTCCGGCGTGTAATGGCCAAGAAAAACGGAACCTGCATTCTTGACTTTATTCAAAATCTCTTTCGGGTTTCTGACCATCAATTCCAGATGTTCAGGCGCAAAGCAATTGGCAATGCCGACACCTTCTTCAATACTTTTCGTAACGATAATAGCGCAGTATCTGGCAAGGGATTTTTCTATGATTTTTTTTCGCGTCGATGCTTCTACCTGCCGGTTGATTTCCAAAGAGACCTCTGTCGCCAATTTCTGAGACGGCGTCAAAAGAAGCGCTGCCGCCATTTCATCATGTTCAAGCTGTGCCAGCATATCCGCAGCCGCAAAAGACGCTTTGGCTGTGTCATCGGCGACAACGACCACTTCACTGGGACCGGCAATCATATCAATATCAACCTGTCCGAAAACCAGTTTCTTCGCCGCGGCAACATAAGCGTTGCCCGGTCCGACTATTTTATCCACCGGCAGAATAGTTTTCGTTCCGTAAGCCAGGGCGGCCACCGCCTGCGCGCCGCCTATTTTGAAGATGCGCTGAACACCGCTGACTTCGGCTGCCGCGGCAATCAGCGGATTCAATTCTCCTGCTCTGGCAGGACTGACCAGAATCATTTCTTCCACACCGGCAATACGCGCGGGAATTGCCGCCATCAAAATGGTCGAAGGATAAGAAGCCTTCCCGCCGGGAGCATAAATGCCGACTCTTCGCAGGGGCAATATTCGTTGTCCCAGTTCCACGCCGTTTTCTGTTTGCACCTTATAGCCCCGGGTGACCTGATGCCGGTGATACTCTTCAATGCGACACGCCGCCAGTTTGATAATTCGCAGGTCTTCCTTTTTGATCTGCGCAAGGGCTTTCTTTTTTTCCGCATTGGATACTTCCACCGTCGCCGCTGTCAGTTTATATCCGTCAAACTTCTTCGTGTATTCAAATAAAGCTTTATCACCACGGACGCGGACATCTTCCACAATCCCGGATACAACCGATAAGAGTTCGGGGGAGAAGGCGCCGCCTCGCCGGCGCAGTTCATGGAAAAATTTTTCAAAGCCTGCGGCACTCGATTTAATGATCTTCATGCTTTTACCCTTTGGATGTCCACGCCAAGGGCGGAAAATTTCTTTTCGATGGTCTCATAACCGCGGTCAATATGATAAACGCGGGAAATCTCCGTGGTGCCCTGCGCAGCCAGTCCTGCCAGAACCAGCGAAGCCGAGGCCCGCAAATCGGTCGCCATGGTTTGCGCCCCGCGCAGCTTGGGTACCCCGCGCACAATGGCATTGCCGCCCTGGATGACAATATCGGCTCCCATGCGTAACAGCTCACTGACATGCATGAAGCGGTTTTCAAAAACGGTTTCCGAAATCACGCTCAAGCCGTTGCCGATGCTCATATAGGCCATTATCTGCGCCTGCAAATCGGTAGGGAATCCTGGATAAGGAACCGTTGTAACGTCAACACTGTTGATTTTTTTGCCGGCTGAAACTTTCAGCCCATTCTTAATGGCGGTGATCTTCATGCCTGTATCCCGCAGTTTGTTGATCAGCGCTTCCAGATGATGGGGATTGCAACCGGTAACATTGATCTCACCCTGGGTCATTCCCGCGGCAATCATGAAAGTTCCGGCTTCAATGCGGTCGGGAATAATCGCGGCTTTCGTCGGTTTCAGTGATGTAACACCTTCTATGGTGATGACATCGGTCCCCGCTCCGCTGATTTTCGCTCCCATGCCTTTCAGCACATCCGCCAGATTGATCACCTCCGGCTCGCGCGCGGCATTGTTTAAAACTGTCGTGCCGTGGGCCAGCGTGGCCGCCATCATGATATTTTCTGTCCCGGTTACCGTGGTCAGGTCAAAATAGATATCGGCACCTTTCAATTTTTTAGCCTTCGCCTCGATATAGCCATTTTTCAGTTCGACGTGTGCACCCATATCTGCCAGCGCTTTGAGATGAAGATTGACCGGTCGCGCGCCGATGGCACAGCCTCCGGGAAGAGACACTTTTGCCACTCCCGCGCGGGCCACCAGCGGCCCCAAAACCAGAATGGACGCCCTCATGGTTTTGACCAGATCATAGGATGCCGTGGGATTGATTATTTTATCAACATTGATTTTAACGGTTTCTTCACCTTCAATCTGAGCTCCCATGCTTGTCAGAAGTTTTTTTATTGTTGTGACATCCATCAAATCGGGAATGTTGTGAAACGTGTTGGTGCCTGCCGTCAGCAGCGCCGAGGCCAGAACCGGCAGAGCCGCATTTTTCGCGCCGCTGATTTGTACATTACCGTGAAGAGGTTTCCCTCCTTTAATAACTATTTTATCCACTTATTTTCTCCTCGCTTTCATGACACGCGGCAATCCGGCATAATCTCTGCGCATGGCGATGCTGTCGAAAGAACCGGATTCTTCCATCAGTCCGCGAACCTGAATTTCCTGTTTAGCGCCAATTTCCAACAAAAGCCAACCATTTTTTTTCAGATAATCGGGGGCCTGATGGATCAACTTTTCGTAAAATTCCATGCCGTCTTTACCGGCCAAAAGAGCAATTGGAGGTTCATAATCTTTCACACCGGCGGGCAGTTCCGCATATTCAGACTCTGAAATATACGGCGGATTGCAGACAATCATATCGAAGGCTCCTTCCACCGGTTCAAGCAAATCACCCTGAAGAAACTCAATTTTATCTTCCAGCTTTAATGACCGTGCATTCTTCCGGGCGAGCGCCAGAGCGGCAGCAGAAAAATCGGTGGCTGTTACCCTGGCCGAAGAAATCTCACTGGCCAGCGCCAGAGCGATAGCGCCGCTACCGGTGCCGATGTCCAGAATGCTTATTTCCAACGAAGCCATTTTGCGGCTCATGTCCAGCGCTTCTTCAACGATAATTTCCGTATCGGGACGGGGGATCAAAACATCCTCGCTGACCTGCAGAGAAAAGGTCCAGAAATTCTTCTGTCCGGTAATATAGGCCACTGGTTCCCACTTCAATCGTCTGGTGATAAGGTTTCTATATCCGGCAAGCTGTTTTTCACCCAAGGCCATTTCCGGATTTTTGAAAAAATCCAGACGGTCACACTCCAGATAAAAAGCGAGCAATACTTCGGCATCCAGCCTCGCGGAAGGAAAACCGGATCTTTCCAGAAATGTTGTGGATTCATTAAGAATATCATGAATGGTCATGTGTTGTTTCCAAACGGCGTTCTTCTACAGCGCTGCCGTCGTCTGCCGGACAGGCTGGCTTCTTTAATCTTCTGAGAAAAAATAAAATGTTGCAAAAAAAATGTCAAGTGTTTATAAATTTAAATAATGAATATTTTAGAAGATTTCGGCCTGCTGGAGAGAGCATCATGAAACCCGGCGCCTCACTGGAGGAACGATTCGACGGCTGGTTTGTCAAACCGTTAGAAAAACTCAAGGAACTGCCTGAAGGGGACGGAGGTTTTCTGGCTCTGTCTGCCGCGCTTTTTCTTTGCGAAAGATATTACCGGGCTTTGAGCGACACTCTGCAAGGAAAACGTGATGATGAAGCCTTCAAAATTGCAGCGGCAAAAGATTTAGGGATCAGCCTGGAAGATTTTAATGCTTTCTGGATTGTGTATCGGAACGGGGTGCAGCATCAGGGAATTCCTAAAAAATACATCGATAAAAAAAATGAGGTAAAATACTTCTTTCATATTTCCGACGAATTCAACGGCGTTCCGGAAATTTATAAAATTAACGCCTATAAACGGGAGATAAGATTAAACGTGTGGAAATTCGCCGATCTCATTATCAGTAAGTATAAAAGCAATCCGGAGGTCTTTCAAAAAGCGATCTCGCAGACATTTCCTGAAGTCAAGTAATTTTACTCATTAAGCCAGAATTTATCATAAAAAACAGGCGGATAAAATTCAACCTAATCCGTACGGGCGTTGTCGCAAACATAGAACTTTGTCGACATCCTTTCTTATTTTAAAGATTCCGCCTGGTAATGTGCCGCCAAGGCGTCAAGCATGGCGTCGATGTTCCCATTGATAAAATTATCAAGATCGTAACGGGTCAGGTTGATGCGATGATCGGTGATTCTCCCCTGAGGGAAATTATAGGTTCGGATGCGCTCAGAGCGATCGCCGCTGCCCACCTGGCTTTTACGCGCCTGAGCCTGCTCGGCATTCTGTCTCTGCACCTCCGCGTCCAGAAGACGCGCCCGCAATACTTTCATGGCCTTGTTCTTGTTTTTGAGCTGTGATTTTTCATCTTGACAGGTCACGACCAGCCCGGTTGGTATATGAGTTATGCGGACGGCGGAATCCGTTGTGTTGACGCTCTGGCCGCCATGACCGGTGGAACGATACACATCAACGCGCAAATCATTCGGATCAATATTGACTTCCACGTCCTCCGCTTCGGGCATGATGGCCACAGTCACCGCCGAGGTGTGAATGCGCCCTTGCGCCTCCGTTGCCGGAACGCGCTGAACCCGATGCACACCGCTTTCGAACTTCAGACGGCTGTAGGCCCCGCTGCCTTCTATCTGAGCGATGATTTCCTTGAAACCACCAACACCGGAAGACGAACTGCTGATTATTTCCACTTTCCAGCCCTGCGCTTCAGCGTACTTGGCGTACATCCGGAATAAATCACCGGCAAAAAGACCGGCTTCATCTCCTCCCGTACCCGCTCTCACCTCCAGAAAGACGTTCTTGCTATCGTTGGGATCCTTGGGCAGCAGTAGTACTTTTAATTGATCTTCCAGATCGGTTTGCTTTTGCTTCAGCTGCGGCATTTCTTCTTTGACGATGGATTTCAATTCGTCGTCACTGCCTCCCAGCACGCCCTGATATTCTTCAATCTGAGTTCTGAGTTGATTGTACTCTCGAATCGTTTCCACCAGATCACGTAAATCAGCGTGTTCCTTGGCATATTTTTGATACATCCCCTGTTTGGAAACAATTTTGGGATCGCTGAGCTGTCCCTCCAGTTCCCGGTAGCGCAGTTCAATATCGTTAAGTTTATCCCGTATATTATCCATATGATTTCAACAAAAAATGTTTAAGGTAAATTAATGAACAGACACCTTTATAAGCTTCCTTCTCTAATTTTGAAGGACACCTATAAATGGCTACGCCGGGCGGCATTGAACGAAAAGGCTGACGGGTAAAGATATCCGCAACGAACAAAGCCGCTTTTTTGCGGCTTTGCATAACAAATATCGTCGGATGAATCCTTTATCGCACAACAAAGATGAATTTTCTTCATCAGATATTCCAGTATATTCTTTTCCTCAAAGGAAACTTCGGTAATAATTACTTTGCTGTTTTCTTTGCTGCTGTCTTTTGGGCCGTTGTGCTTTCAGCTTTAGCTTCATATTTCCTTTTGAATCTCTCCACGCGTCCGGCCGTATCCATAATCTTCTGCTTCCCGGTTATAAAGGGATGACAGTTGGAACAAATTTCGGTTTTGATATCTTTTTTTGTTGAACGTGTGTTGATAACGTTGCCGCAAACACAGGTAATGGTTGTCTCCTTGTATTCCGGATGAATGCCTTCTTTCATTGCTTCTTTTTTTCCTCCCTGGAGTTTATCTATAAATAATTATTAATGTTTTTTCTTTCTTGCAAAAGTGTTGTTTGCCTTACAATATATGCGTTAAAAATTCAAGAAAAATAAAAAATTGTCTTGCCAATCCGTTATGAGTTCATTGAATCCAGAAATTCCTGATTGGTTTCAGTCTTTTTGATTTTGCCGATGATGAATTCCATGGCGTCCACCGGATTCATTTCCTGGAGTAACCGGCGCAGTATCCAGACCCGATTAAGATTATTTTTGGGAATCAGCATTTCTTCTTTGCGGGTTCCGGAACGGATCAGATCGAAAGCAGGAAAGATGCGGCGATCGGCAATCCGACGGTCCAGATGCAGTTCCATATTGCCCGTGCCTTTGAATTCTTCAAAAATGACTTCATCCATCCGGCTGCCTGTATCAATTAACGCCGTCGAAATAATAGTCAAACTGCCGCCGTTTTCGATATTGCGGGCCGCGCCGAAAAAGCGTTTCGGTTTATGCAGAGCGTTGGAATCCACGCCGCCTGAAAGCACTTTACCGCTGGGCGGCACAACCGTGTTGTATGCCCGGGCCAGACGGGTTATGCTGTCCAGCAAAATAACCACGTCTTTTTTATGTTCGACCAGACGCTTGGCCTTTTCAATCACCATTTCCGCCACCTGGACGTGACAGGTTGCCGGTTCATCAAAGGTAGAGGCAATCACCTCGCCGGCAACGCTGCGCTGCATATCCGTTACTTCTTCCGGACGTTCGTCAATCAAGAGAACCATCAAAACAACTTCCGGATGATTGGCGGTGATGCTGTGGGCGATATCCTGCAAAAGAACGGTTTTACCGGCGCGCGGCGGAGAAACAATCAGCGCGCGCTGCCCCTTGCCGATCGGAGCAAATAAATCCAGCGTTCTTGTCGATAAGTTTTTAGGATCGTGTTCCAGATTTAATTTTTCCTCAGGATAAAGAGGGGTAAGGTTGTCAAACAGAATTTTGTCGCGCGCCTGTTCCGGACTTTCCAAATTTACAGTGTCAACCTTCAAAAGGGCAAAATATTTTTCGCCTTCTTTCGGGGGACGGACTTCACCGGAAACCGTATCACCTGTTTTCAGGCTAAATCTTCTTATTTGTGACGGAGAAATATAAATATCGTCCGGACTGGGCAGGTAGTTGTAATCAACGGCACGTAAAAAACCGAATCCGTCGGGTAAGATTTCCAGAACTCCCGAACCGGAAATGACTCCGTTTTGCTCCGCCTGTGTCTGCAGAATGGCAAAAATCAATTCCTGACGGCGCATTCCGCTGGCACCCGGCACATTCAATTTTTTGCCCAGATCATTTAATTCACTGATAGGCAATCGCTTGATATCTTCGATGTTCATAAGTACTTCCTTATTTTAAATATAATTGAATAATGAAATAATGATTTGATATTACATATTTAATTTTGTTTTTAATGCATTGTTTTACAGAAACACAATAAAGACAGCTAAGATTTTCAATAACTATGGATTTAGTCTCGGGTTGTTTACTTGAATACTTGAAACGCTCCAAAAGGTAGGGCTTAAATAGCCTTCATTACGTGTTTGAAACTTTATATGAATAAAAATTAGCTGTCAAGCAATATTATTGCCGTGCCAGACTGTTTTTACATGGCTTTCCGATAGAAGCTTTTCGCCCCCGGTCAGGATATCTTTTTGGCCTCTTCCACCAGCATCACGGGGATATCATCCTTGATTTCATAGATCAATTTGCACTGATCACAAATGATACAGTTTTCTTTTTCATCAAAACGAACCTTTCCCCGGCACTGGGGACAGATTAGAATTTTCAATAGTTGCTTATTTAACGGCATTTTTTCACTCCTTGATCATTCTTTTTACAACGGCAAAAACCTGCTCTGGCGATATATCTTCCATGCATTTTTTTGTCGAACACTTTTTTAACAAGCAGGGACTGCAGTCAAGTCCCGCCCTGATAATCGTATGTCCGGTTCCGTAAGGGCCGGTTCTGACCGGATCGGTCGGCCCAAAAAGCGCAATTACCGGCGTTCCAACGGCCGCCGCCAGATGCATCGGGCCGGAATCGGTTGAGATCACCATCCGGGCTTTTTTGTATATGCAGGCCAAATCCTGCAGAGAAGTTTCTCCCCCCAGATTAATACCATCCGTCGTCATGGAGGAAGTAATTTTGTCAATCTGCTCTTTATCACTTCCTGTAAAAGCAATTTTCATCTGTAGGTCCTGACTGATTAAATCGGCCAGATCAGCAAATTTATGATTGTTCCACAGTTTCGTTTCCCATAAAGCGACAGGATTAATGACAATAAAATTTTTATCTTCCAGGTTATTGTTACGCAGCAAAATCCGCGCCTTCTCTTCCGCTCCTGGATCGGCAGGCAGAACAAATTGAATGTTGCCTGTTTTCGCGCCGAGATAACGCGGAAAATCCAGATAACGGTCAACCGCGTGCTTGTTCATATCTTCAGGAATTTTTTCATTGAGAAATAATCCGCTTAATTCCTGCCATGAATCGTAACCCAGTTTTCTTTTTCCCCCGCTGAGCATGACAATGATGGAACTCTTGAACAGACCGTGAAAATCAATCACCAGATCATAATGACGCTTCCTTAAAGTTTTTATAAAGGCACTGATCTCGCTCAGAGGCTGCCTGCATTGACCGGCGCGTAAATCCCGGCTCCATCGTTTCCGCCCGGAAACAAGAACCTCGTTCAGACAGGGATGATTTTTGACTAAATCCGCGGCAGCTTCTTCCACGACCCAGGTGATATGCGCCCGGGGATAAAGTTCACGCAGCGCTGCCAGGGACGGCAGTGTGTGAATGACATCGCCGATCGCACTCAGCTTTACGATTAATATGTTCACGCTCTGCCCCTTTAAATCCATCTGACGGCATCCAGAATATCCGCCGCGCTCTTCTTCATGGATGTTCATCCTTCTTATTCTCAAATCACAATTATGAAACCCAAGGCAAGCACTGGACCTTAATTCCGCCCCAAGGGGCGGGGTATTATATCCATGCTATGCAGGATAATTCGATCTTCAAGTTTCAGGGCACTCTGTTTCTGAAACTTGGATCTCATTACCCTCCGCTTATGGCGGGATTGTTCCCAATAGTTTTCCAACTATTGGATAGTTCGTCCAACAAATTTCAGCTCGCTGTGCTTCTGAAATTTGAGACTCACTACGACTTACAAATTTCAATACACCTATAGTGACCTTTAGGTTATTCGTTTTTGAAATTTGAGTCTCACAATAATTTTGAGACTGCCTGCAAAACATCTTCTATTGAAATAAGTTTCATGCAACGAAAGTCCGAGGGACATTCTTTTTTCAGACAGGGGCTGCAGGGCACGTCCTGACGAACAATCATTGATCTGCGGCCCGCCGGTGACGTCGTCACGGGATTGGTCGATCCGAAGATGGCAACCGTGGGCACATTCAACGCTCCGGCTACGTGCATTAATCCCGAATCATTGCTGATAAAAAGTTTGCATTGCGAAATTAAAGAAACAGCCTCCCGCACAGATGTTTTACCGCAAAGATTGATGAATTTCGTCCCGGCTAATCGCTGAACGTCCCGTGCTGTTTCAGCATCGGCCTTTCCGCCCATCAGGATTACCTGCGCTGAATATTTCTCGCTCAATCTGTCCGCCACCGCGGCAAATCTGTCGGGAAACCATTTTTTCGCCGGTCCGTAAGTCGCTCCGGGAGCGATGCCGATAACAGTTTTTTGGGTATCGGGCAAAAACTTTCCAAGAATTTCCTGAACATCAGGAGGGTTTATTCTGTCTTCCAGATGCATTTCCCGATTAACGGGAACACATCCCAGAGTTTTAACCATCTCCAGATAATAATCAACCTGATGAACTTTTCTGATTTCCTTCGTGCGTCGCACGCTGTGGCTCAGCAGAAGACCGCGGGCATCCGAATCATAACCGGCACGCACCGGAATCCTTGCCGCCAGAGCGATAATCGCCGCTTCGATGGCATTTTGCAGAAGGATCGCCGCGTCAAATTTTTTATCCCGAAGGATGAGGGCCAGGGCGAATACGCCCATGGGATGATCAAATTTGTTTTCATAAATGATGATCTCATCAAGATCGGAAAAAATTTTATAAATATCAGCCACCAATGGTTTTGCCAGTATGGCAATATGCGCTTGCGGATAAGTGGCGCGAATGGAGGCTACGGCCGGCAAGGTCATAATGGCATCACCGATCCAGTTGGCGCCGCGAATTAAAATTTTATTTAATCCCTTTTTCGGCAATATTTTGACTTTATGCTGTTTCAAATCATTATTCCTTTTTTCACTTCGCGCGATGCTTCAATCTTTCCAAGATAAAATTTTCCAATGCATGAACCGAGGGTTGGATCTTCATTTCAATGCGCAGGATGAAAAGCTCTTTCAAAAATTCTGACAGGTTATGAAGACGCATGGCATCTTTTTCAGTGGTCACCAGGTAATCGGCGCCGCTTTTAATAAATCCATCCTTGATTTTTTCCAATTCATTTGCGGAGAAGCGGTGGTGATCAGGAAAAATATCCAACGCCAGAATCGTTGCCCGGGCAGCCAACAAAATTCTTTTAAACGAATCAGGTTTTGCAATGCCGCAAAAGGCACAGATCTTTTTCTCTGCTAAGGAAGACATCGCTATCTTTTCGCTGAAATCTCCCCGGATAATATCTTGGGGTTGATGAATACTCCGGAAAACAGGAATATTTTTATCCTGCACCAGTTCGGCTATTGCCTGCTCCGCCGGTTCCGCTTCATCGACGCGTGTCAACAGAATGGCGTCGGCGCGTTTCAGTTGCGTCATCGGTTCACGCAATTTTCCCCGGGGTAGAACGTTTTTCCTGATTTTCAAATCCCTGCTGTCAAACAGGACCAGATTGATATCCCGGAAGATCTGCCGGTGCTGCATCGCGTCATCACAAATCAGAACATCCGCCCCGAATTTATCAATGGCCACCTTTCCGGTAACCCTTCTTTCGCCTCCGGTAATGACCGGCACATTCTGAAGTGCACGGGCAATCAAAGAGGGTTCGTCACCGGCTACTTCGCTATCTAGTAATATTTTATTGCTATCCGCTACGATATTGACGGGTTGAACACTCCGGCCGCCATAACCGCGGCTGATGACAGCCGGTTTATACCCGTTGCGCTGAAGCAGTTGCGCCAGCATGATGACGCAGGGCGTTTTCCCCGTTCCACCGACGGTTATATTGCCGACGCTGATCACCGGGCAGGAAAGTTTTACTTCCTCTAATATTTTTTGATCATAAAGCCAGTTGCGTATATTTACAGCTAAAAGGTAAACATAGGACAGGAGAGATGCTATGATTCTGAGCGGACTGTAACAACCGGTATTTTCTTCATCATCCCACATCCTTTGCCAATGGATCATCTTTTTCATCACTTCCTTCATCTTTGAACTGCAAATTATAGAGACGGAAATATTCTCCCTTTTGCCTCAGCAGCGTTTCGTGATCACCCTCTTCGACAATTTCTCCATTCACCAGCGCGACAATTCTATCCGCGTTGCGAATGGTGGAAAGCCTGTGCGCAATGACCAGCGTGGTACGCCCTTTCATGAGATTATCCAGCGCCACCTGCACTTCCCTTTCCGCTTCCGTATCCAGAGAAGAAGTCGCTTCATCCAGGATGAGCACTGGGGCATTTTTCAAGATAGCGCGGGCAATGGCCAGACGCTGTTTTTCTCCACCGGAGATTTTGCCGCCCAGTTCTCCGATGTTGGTGTCATAGCCTTTAGGCATCTTCATAATGAAATTATGGGCATTGGCCGCTTTGGCCGCTTTGATAATATCCTCTTCGCTTTTGTCAAAACTTCCATACGCAATATTATTTCTTACGGTGTCGTTAAAGAGTATGGTCTGCTGGGTCACCATGGCAATCTGCCGGCGCAATGATTGCAGCGATATGTCCCGGATATTATGACCGTCAAACAGGATGCGTCCTTCACTGACATCATAAAATCTGGGAATCAGATTAACCAGTGTGGTCTTTCCCCCACCGCTCATGCCGACAAAGGCAATAACTTCCCCGGCCTTGATGGAAAGACTGATATTTTTTAACACCGGCTTCTTTTCATAACGAAATGTGACGTTTTCAATATCGATGCTTTGACGGACAGGTGGAATATCCACTGCGTCCGGTTTATCCTGGATGTCGGGAGTAAGATCAATAATGCTGAAAATCCGTTCTGCTGCGGCAATGCCGTTTTGAATCGTATTATTGGAATTGGTCAATCTTTTGATCGGCTCATAAAGCATCAGCAG
Source organism: Smithella sp. (assembly GCA_049664145.1). Taxonomy (GTDB): domain Bacteria; phylum Desulfobacterota; class Syntrophia; order Syntrophales; family Smithellaceae; genus Smithella. The sequence continues at coordinate 9,727 of JBATES010000226.1, read as the reverse complement.
TGCCGCCATAAAGGAAAAGAACGTTCCCGGCGTCGATTTGCCTTGAACCACACTGTATCCGCCATAAAAAATAATTGCTCCGACACCCAACCCCCCCAGAAATTCCATCAAAGGATTGGAAATCGCGTTTATGGAGACCGCTTTCATGTAAAATTTGAAAAGCCGCTCATTTTCTGCGGCAAATCTTTCATTTTCATACTTTTCCATGCAAAAGGCTTTGACAATCCTGGCGCCGGAAATTGTCTCCTGTAAAATGGTAGTCAGACTGCCCATACTGATCTGAGTGGAGGTCGCCACTTTTCGCATTTTTTTTCCGAATTTCGCAATCGGATAAATGGTTAAAGGAAAGACAAACATGGCTATAATGGCCAACTTCCAGTCTCTGTAAAAAACAACAAAGATCAGACATACCAAAGTAAAACTATCTTTCATTAAGCTGGTAACCGCATCGGAAACGGCATTCCTGACTAAACCAACATCATTCGTAATTCTGGACATTAAGATACCGGTAGGATGCTGTGAGAAAAAAGAGAGAGACTGCTTCTGCATCTGTTCGTAAAGTCTGTTGCGCAATTGATTAACAATTCTTAAACCGATAAAGCTCATGATGACCGATTGCGAGTAAGTACAGGCCCCTTTGATCAGGTATATAACGATAATGGCAAGTGGCAGCCATTTGAGGGTTGTCGCATCCTTTTTCAAAAAAATATCATCAAGGGCCGGTTTGATCAGAAACGCCAGACTGGACGTTGCGGCGCCAACAATCAGCATGCAGAAACTCGCAATCATGAATTTGCTGGTATAAGGTTTTGCCAATTTTAATAAACGTTTAAAATTTTCCATAAAGTTCTTTATAGCATATCAGTTGCTATTTGGGCAGCTCTTCTTGCAGCACCGGGTTGACCCAGCCGGGAGTGGATGCTTTGCAGCCCGTTTATCATTTCCTGTCTCTTATCCTGGTTTTTTAAGATGGACAGAGCCTCCTCAGCAATATGAGCACCGGAGGCATCGCTTTGAATCAGTTCCGGCACGATGGTTTTTCCGGCAACGATATTGACCAGGCTGATGTTTTTCACATCGATAATCAATTTCCCTATAAAATAAGACAGTGCAGATATTTTATAAACGACAATCATCGGCACGCCCAGAAGGGCCGTTTCCAGCGTCGCCGTTCCTGAAGCAACCCAAACAAGATCGGAACAGGTGATAACGTCATACGTATGACCGGAAATTACTTTGACAGGAACATTGGCCCCGGATATGTACTCATTGATGCTTATTTTATCCAAGGCGTCGGCCAAAGGCAGAACAAACTGGGTATCCGGTATTTCTTTTTTCAACATCTGCGCCGCACGCACCAATTCCGGCATTAACTTTCTTATTTCCGACATTCTACTGCCGGGTATAATTCCAATAGTGAGTTTATCTTCGGCAAGGCCAAACTTTTTTCTTGATTCCTGTTTCGAATAGTTTGTTTTAACCATATCCAGAAGAGGGTGCCCCACATAATTTGCCTCGAAACCCTTTTTACGATATGTTTCTACTTCAAAAGGCAGAATGACGGCCATCTTATCCACAGTTTTTTTGATTTGTTTTATCCGGCCCTTGCGCCAGGCCCAAACCTGCGGACTGATGTAATAGAAGACCTTAATGCCTCTTTTATGAGCGGCTTTCGCCAAAGGCAGATTAAAATCGGGATAGTCAATCAGGATAACCAGATCAGGCCGGCGTTCATCCATTGATCTTTTCATCAAGGCCATGATTTTTAAAATACTGCCCAGTTTGGAAATAACCTCGGTCAAACCGACTACCGCCATATCGGCTGCGTCAGCAAGAAGTTTCACTCCTTCCTGCCGCAATTTGTTACCGCCGATGCCGTAAAATTTTAACGCGGGATTGCATTTTAACATTTCTCTGACAAGGTTGGCCCCGTGCATGTCCCCGGAGGCTTCACCGGCAATAATCATTACTGTTTTATCTTTGTTATCAGCTTTCATTTTCAGGATTGGGTCTTTTTCAGAAGGTACTGCTGGCCATAGCGGATTTCTCAATTTTTTCCAATATATCAACAGCCAGGACCAGCGATTTACGAGCATCTTCTCCGGAAACAGCCGGTTGAGAACGGGTAACCACTGAACTGATAAAAGAACGAATTTCTTCTTCCAGAGGATCATGGCTGCCTACTTCAACATTGTTTTGCACGATCTGCTGCCCGCCGGTTTCATTTTTTACTTTACTTAAAGATAAAATTTCCCGCTTCTGACAGTCAACCGAATGGTATCCTTCCGGACCGAAAAAACGGATTTTCTGCATGGTTTTGGCGCTGATACGGCTGGCCGTGATGTTGGCGGTACAACCTGAAGCAAAAGAAATGCGGGCATTAGCAATGTCAATTTTCTCGGAGAGAATCGGCACGCCAACCGCCTCGACCGCAGTAACCGGCGAGTTTACAAACTCCGTAATGATGTCGAGGTCGTGAATCATCAAATCCAGGATAACATCCACATCAATGCCGCGTTCAAAAAAGGGATGTAGCCGGTGAGATTCAATAAAAAGAGGTTTCTGAACAACTTTCCCTAACGCCATAATGGCCGGATTGAATCTCTCCACAAATCCGACCTGCAGGATAAGTTTTTTCGCCCGCGCCAGCCCGATTAATTCATCCACCTCTTTCAACGTGGTGCAAATCGGTTTTTCAATCAGCACATCGACGCCGGCCTTCAAAAAATCAACGGCAACCCTGTAATGATCAACCGTAGGCACGGCAATGCTGACGGCCTCAACCTTGCCCATCATGCCGCGATAATCCTCCAGTGCCTGGCATTGATAAATTTCCGCCGCTTGCCGGGCTTTCTCAACAGAAATGTCCGCTACGGCAACAATTTCACAATTGTCCAGTTTCTGATATTTCTGGAGATGGTAATTACCCAAATGGCCGGTACCAACCACGCCAACTTTAATTTTCTTTTTCTTCATATTCTGAATATATCAGCGGCAAATTCCTCTTTCCGAGTCTTTTATAAATTTTATAAAGTGTTGCACTTCCGGCAGGCCTTCGACTTCCGCTTCCGCTTTTTTTATCGCGTCTCCCAGAAGCATTTTGGACCGAAAAATAATACGATAGGCATCGCTGATGGCCTTGATGGTTTTCTCGGAAAAATTTCTCCTTTTCAAACCGACTAAATTCAAACCGTAAAGTTTGGCGTGATTTCCCTGAGCAATCGTATAAGGCGGGACGTCCTTTACCGCTGCGGAGCATCCCCCGATCATGCAGTGAGTGCCCACGCGACAGAACTGGTGCACCCCGGTCAGGCCGCTGATGATGGCATAATCTTCCACATGAACGTGCCCCGCCAGCGTTGCCGCGTTGGACATGATCACATGGTTTTCCAATTTACAATTATGGGCTATGTGACAGTAGGCCATAATCAAATTATGATCCCCCATCATCGTCACGCCGATATCGGCTGACGTCGAACGGTGAATGGTTACAAATTCCCGAATCGTATTAAAATTACCAATGACTACCCGGGTCTTTTCTCCACTAAATTTCAAATCCTGGGGCGGCGCGCCAATAGAGCAAAACTGAAAGATGCGACAGTTTTCACCAATATGCGTATAATCATCAATAACGACATGCGGACCGACAATGGTGTTCCTACCGATGATGACATCGCTGCCGATGATACTGTATGGTCCGATTTCCACTTCTTCCGCTAATTTCGCATCGGGAGAAACAATAGCTGTCGGATGAATTTTCATTATCTAACCTTTTCTAAGAAATTTTACTTTTTCTGGAGATCATCCACTTTTTTGACCAGTTCCTGGAGCGTTTCTCTCATTCGGGGAAGTTTTGACCGGCAGGCCTCAACCTCCAGCCACTCCTTGTAAGGCATCTGCGGCGCTCCGCCCACAATTTCTCCGGTTTTAATACTTTTATGTATCTTCGAAGAAGCCGCAATCATCACGTGATCGCCGATACTGATATGGCCGACGATTCCCGTCTGTCCGCCAATCATCACTCCCTTGCCTACTTTTGTGCTTCCGGAAATGCCGACCTGCGCAACAATGACCGAATTTTCACCGATAACGACATTATGGGCAATCTGGACAAGATTATCAATTTTAACATTGCGCTGAATCCACGTTTTGCCCAAGGTTGCCCGATCCACGGTGGTGTTGGCTCCTATTTCCACATCGTCATCAATCTGTACAAAGCCAACCTGGGGAATTTTGTTGTTTGCCGCGCCAGGCGATGAAAACCCAAATCCATCAGCGCCAATAACGACGCCGGAATGCAAAATCACCTTGTTGCCAATGATGCAGGATTGATCAACGGTGACGTTGGCATACAGTATGGAATCCTCGCCCACGGAGACATTGCGGCCGATGAAAACTCCGGGATAAATGACCGATCCTCTCCCGATTTTTGCTCCTTTGGAAATAAAAGCACGGGGAAAGATTGTCGCTTCCGGCGATACTTCAGCGCCCTCTTCAATATAGGCGTCGGTAGCCACACCGCTGCGCCCATGGTCTGACGGATAAAAAAGACTCAATAATTTTCCGAAGGCGGAGTAGGGATCGTCAACCACAATCAGGTTTTTCCCCTCTGCCGTTAATTGCGGAGAAACAATAACAGCCGAAGCTCTGGTCAACTTCAGTTGCTTTAAATATTTTTTATTGGCTAAAAAGGTGATATCGCCAACATCAGCCTCCTCAATGGAGCCGATATTGCTGATCATGACATCATCCGTTCCAACAACAGTACCGCCGAGAAAAGCGGCTATCTCCTTCAGGGTCATTTTCATCGAACAAATTTTATCCTGTTACTTAACTTTGTTGAATTCCTCAATGACTGTATTGCTGAAATCATTTTCTTTCGCATGATAGGGAATGGGCATGGTGGCCACATCGAGAACCAAAGTATATTTTTCTTTTTCAGCAATGGAGCGGACTATTTTAATGATCCCCGGCATCAGCTTCTGAGTCATTTCCTGATCACGTTTTTTAAGTTCTTCATTGGTATCATTGACCAGCAACTGATAGTCTCTCATTTTCTTCTGGATAGCGGCTTCCTTTTCGCTTTTCTTGTTCTGCGGCATCAAAGAACCCTGTTTTTCCAGCTCTTCTTTCATTTTTTTTAACTCTGCTTCTGCATTTTTAATTTCCTGGGTTTCTTTATCGTAATACTTTTTAAAATCTTCCGCAGCCTTTTTCCCCGCGTTGGACTGCTGCATAATTTCCTGTAAATTGATGAAACCAATTTTGTCGGCAGCCAGAGAAACGGTGCTCCAGACAAAAATTAACGCGGTAATGATGGCCATCAGATAAATACTTTTTTTCATTGATAATCTCCTCTCTTAAATTAATATTTTAAAATTGTTTTTTTACATTGGCATTCCAATGGTAAACTCCCAGCGTCCGTCCGCCTGATCATCCAGATCTCCCCGGTTAAGAATACGTCCGTATTCCAGTCTTAAAGGACCAATCGGCGAATACCATCGCAAACCCAATCCTACGGACTGCCTCAAGTCGCCAACATCGTATTTGTCATTCCAGGAGTTGCCGGCATCATAGAAGGCGGCTATCTTCATGCCGGAATCCTTAATAAAGGGAAATATGAGTTCATAATTAAAAATTAACATACTGTTCCCGCCAATGACGTCACTGGTTCCCCCGTTGGTCGGGCCAACATAACGAAAACCCCGCAGAGAATTAATCCCGCCCAGAACATATCTGCTGGAAACCGGAATATCTTCATCTGCCTCGTGCCCCTTAATATAACCGATCCTCCCTTTCGCGGCAAAAACGACACTGAAAGGCAGAGGGAAATATGCATTTAAGCTCGTGCTGTACTGGGTATAGTTCGCTTCTCCCTGTAACGGTCCACCGGCATAGGTAACCGAAAGATTCGCTTTCGTTCCGCGCGAGGGAAACATGAAATCATCGGTTGTATCCCGAATCAACGACATGGTTACGGCACTGGTACTTGTTGCACCCTCCTGTGCTTTAATGTAATCAGAAGCGGAAGATGAAATTTCACTGACATCGTCAACGTAAAACTTATAACCAAGATAGCCGACTATATTTTCCCAAAGCGGATAACCTAAAGTCAGACCTGCTCCATTAGAATCCAGATCATAATAATCATACTGTTTTTTATAATTCCACATATCGGCCTTGAACCAGAGCGGTATGTCAAAAAGCCATGGCTCCGTGAAGGACAGATCATAATTATTGGTCGTGGAACCCAGAGAAGCTTTCAGGCTCAGAATCTGTCCGTAGCCCAGAAAATTCATTTGAGTTATTTGCGCCATGATAATGGCCTGATCAGCAGCGCTGTATCCGGCGCCGATCATAAACATACCCGTACTTTTTTCCTTGACCCGCACATTGATATCCATTTTATTTTTGTCGAGTCCCTTGTCCGTCTGGAAATCTATCTCTTCAAAATATCGCAAGCGGTTCAATTTGGCGTAACTGCTTCTTAATTGACTGCTGGAATACAAATCACCTTCATTCACAGCCAACTGCCGCCGGATGACCTTATCTCTGGTGATGTTATTTCCGTAAATGTTAATGCGATTAATATAAATCAGATCACCCTTTTTGATCTGATAATCCACATCCACCAATTGTTCATTTTCCCTGGTGTTGACTTTGGGGTTGATATCCGCGTAGGCATAGCCTTCGTCATTGGAGACCTGGGTCAGGAAATCTATGTCTTTGATGATGGCTTCACGGTTATAATTATCGCCTTTCCTGACTTTAAGGGACTTCCACAAGTCTTCTCTTGATTTTTCCAGTCCATCACCGGAAATCTCCACTTTATCGACCTTAAATCGTTTGCCTTCTTTTAGTTTTATTTTTACATGAATGCCCTTCTTATCGGTTGTTATTTCCGGTTCGCCGACTTGAGCATTAATGAAACCGTTATTAAAATAATACGCGTTGAGCTTGCCGACATCCTGTTTGAGCTGGTCGCGCTTGAGCAAACCGGAATCGGTAATAAAAGAAAAAATGCCTTTTTCGGAGGTGCTCATCATGTTTTTCAATTCTTTGGAAGTAAAGGCTTCGTTCCCTTCGAAAGAAATTGATCGGATATAAAACCGGTCATTTTCCCTGATGTTCAGAATGACACGAAAATCCTTTTCACCATCCGGTTCAATTTTGTCCTTTATGTCCGCGTTGTAATAACCTTTATTGTCATAGAGCGCCTTTATCTTTTCTATATCTTTCTTAATTTGCTCCTGGTTAATATTTTGTTTCTTTTTGATCGTCAATACTTCCTGAATATCATTTTTGCTTAAAGCTTTGTTACCGGTAATGCTGATATCGGAAATCAGTCCTTTTTCCTGGACAACAAATGTAATGACTTTCCCCTCGGTCGTGGAAGAGGCTTCCGCGCTGACATCCAGGAACAATCCCATTTTAAAAATTGTTTTAATGTCCGACGCGATATCCGCTTCGGAATAATTGCCGTCCTTTTTGCTTCTGATTTTCTCGGTAATGGCTGTAGCATTGATCTTGTGATTGCCCTTGATTTCAACACGCGCTATTTTTTGAATCAGGCCGATAGAACTCAGAATTTCCGTTTTTAGCTGCTCGATGGCGGGACCAAGATTGGCCAATCCCTTCCCCTGTACCGACATTGTTAATAAAACCGATCCCTGACCCACGTCAATGATTCTGGCGTCAATATTGACAGCATCTCCAAAATGGACCAGGCTGCCGGTAATGACAAAATCGGCCCGATTTGTTCTGCCGCTTTCAATCGCTTTGTCATCTTCCATTTTGACATAGTTTTTCAGCAAATCATCAGCGCCAAGGATCTGAACCGATTGCTCTTTGCGCAGTTCGGCTGATAAACTGCTATAAAGAGATTCACGGATCATCTTTGTGTCCTGATTGCTGTAAACTTCAAAAGGCAGCACCATGATTTTTTTAAGTTCCTGAGCATAAGACGGAGGAACAGCAAGAATCAAAAACAATGAAAAAAATAAAATTATTTGTCTTACGATTCTATGAATAGTCATAAATTTTCCCATCGCGCAGAACAATCCTTTCCGACATTCTTTCCGCCAGTACCTGGTTATGCGTTACGGCAATCAGGGTGATTTTTTTTTCAACATTTAAATTGACGAGGATATCTTCTATCTTTCTTCCTGTTTCCGTGTCCAGATTTCCTGTCGGTTCATCAACCAGCAGGATTTCCGGTTCCATAATCAACGCTCGGGCTATTGCAACTCTCTGCTGCTCACCCCCTGATAACTCTCCCGGTTTATGCCTGATTCTGCTCTCTAATCCAACTTCCTCGAGTAATTTGCAAGCTTTTTCTCCGGCCTGTTTTTTTTGCATTCCTCCAATGAGGGCAGGCATCATTGTGTTTTCCAGAGCGGTGAATTCCGGAAGCAGATTGTTGAACTGGAAAACAAATCCTATGTTGGAATTGCGAAAAGCAGCTCTTTTCTTTTCTCCCCAGTCAAAAATATTCATGTCGTTAATGTATAGACTTCCCCCCGTCGGGTGATCCAGTGTTCCCATAATATGAATCAGGGTGCTCTTGCCGGCGCCAGAAACACCCAGAATCGCGAGGGATTCTCCCTTGGCAATGTTCAGGTTCAGCTCCCGCAAGACTTCAATTTTATTATCTTCTTTTATAAAGGTCTTGGATAAATTTTTCAGTACAATCATTTTTTTAATCTGACATTCAAACCTTATTCATATCGAAGCGCTTCCGCCGGATCTGTTTTGGAAGCTCTCAGCGACGGATAAATAGTCGATAAAAAGCAAATCAGCAAGGTCCCGACAGCAATGATGACAATATCGCCGTAATTAACCTTGGAAGGAAGCTCGCTTAAATAGTAAACATCACTCGGCAAAAACTTGAAGTGGAACACCTTTTCCACAAACAGTGAAACTTCCTGCAGATTCAAAGCCACGACCAGTCCGGCAAGGCACCCCAGAGCCGTCCCGATAACACCGATAATCAATCCCTGATAAATGAATATCTTCATGATGCTTTGCGATGTTGCCCCCATGGATTTCAGAATGGCAATATCTTTGTTCTTCTCCATGACAATCATAATCAAAGCACTGATGATGTTAAAAGCGGCGACCAGAACAATCAAACTCAGAATAATAAACATCACACGTTTCTCCAGCTTCAGGGCGGAAAACAGATTTTTGTTCATCTGCATCCAGTTCTGTGCCCAGAAAGGAAATCCCAGTTTGCTTTGAATTCTTTTCGCAATCACATCCGCTTTGTAAATATCGTTGACTTTAATATCAATGCCCGTAACGGCATCGCCCATCTGTAAAAAGTTCTGGCAGCTTTTTAACGATAAATAAGCCAGGGTCGAATCGTATTCATAAAAGCCGGATTCAAAGATTCCGACAACCATAAACTTCTCCATGCGGGGCACCATGCCCATCGGCGTGGCAATACTGACCGGAGAAATAATCGTGATCGTATCATGAAGAAAAATTCCCAGGTTTCTGGCCATTTCCTTGCCGATGACAATGCCTTCCGGCTGCGTGCCGTCACTGGCATAGCGGGATGAAATCTCCGGCGGTATGGTGTTGAGATGCTCAAGATTACCTTCTTTAATTTTCCCCAAATTAATAACTTTAAAAGCGCTTTGCGTATCGAGAGCGCGGATGACCACACCGGAAACACCATTGCCGCTGCGAAGCATGGCCTGGCTGTAGATAAACGGCGTGGTCG
>JBATES010000225.1:0-7225 GCA_049664145.1 Smithella sp. | reverse complement strand
AAGTAAGCCAGTGAGGCCGATTCTATGCCGTAAGTTCCGTGTCCCAGATAAATCTGATTTAAATATAGATTGAGGATTTCATCCTTACTGAGATATCTGTCAATTTTATAGGCAAGAATCGCCTCCTTGAATTTCCGTGCGTATTTCTTTTCCGGAGAAAGGTACATCATTTTGGCGACCTGCTGGGTAATGGTACTGCCCCCCTGAATGATTTGCCCGGCTTCAATATTCTTTAAAACCGCGCGGAAAATACTTTGCAAATCAAAACCTCTATGGACATAAAAACGGGAGTCTTCCGCGGCCACGAAAGCCTGGATGACGACCTTTGGAACGTCGGATACTCTGACCAGTTTTCTGTCTTCGAGAAAAAATTCGTCGATCAGTTGATTTTTATCGTCATAGACACGGGAGGAAAGGCTGGGACGGTAATCCTTGAGCGCGTCAATGCCCGGCAAATCCATGGTGAAGGCGTAATAGCCGATTGCACCGGAAACGCTTAAAATAAGCACAAGGGCAACTGCCAAAAGAATAATATTGAACAGTGAAGCGAATTTCCTGGGGGCACCTTGATTTTTCTTATTTTTTTTTCGGAATACTTTCATATTTTTTCTACCGGAATTCAATCATTGTGATCAGCTTTCTTCTCAGCAAATCTGGAAACAAATATGCTGACTTCATATAGAAACATCAGGGGAATCGCCATTAATATTTGACTTAAGGCGTCCGGCGAAGGTGTTAGAACAGCGGCAACAACAAAAATCACCAAAACAGCGTATCGTCTTTGCTGGGACAGCATCCGCGGATTGACAATCCCCAGTTTGGTCAGAAAAAACATAAAAACCGGCAATTCAAAGGATAAACCGAAGCCCAGTAAAAAAGTAACAAAAAGGGACAGGTAGTCTTTAAAAGAAAGCATGGCCTGTAAATACTGATTGTTAAAACTGACAAAAAACTTGAAAGCCGGTGGCAGGGCGACAAAATATCCAAAGCAAATACCGCTGATAAAAAGAAACGTGGACGTCAGCACAAAAGGAACGACATATTTTTTTTCTTTAGGCAACAGCCCCGGCGCGATGAATTTCCATATCTGGTAAAGAATAAAAGGGCTGGTCATGATCAATCCGGCAAAAAAAGCGACTTTCATATAGGTAAAGAAAGCTTCCGTCAAACCGGTGTAAATAAGATAACTGTTTTTGGGCAGAATCTGCGTTAACGGCCTGGTAATGATATCGAAAATCAAATCCTTAAAATAATAACTGACGCCAAAACCGATACCCAATGCAATCAAAGAACGGGTAAGTCTTGTGCGTAGCTCCATCAAATGATCGGTTAAGGACATTTTATGATCTTCATGTTCAATATCCTGACTATCTTGATTATCTTTATCAGTTTCCATAATTTGGGTAATTCGCTTGATTACATTTTCAGGACCAAGAGGATTTTTTGATTTTACTGCTTGTCGGATGTGTTATCGGAAGAACTTCCTTTGGACTCTTCCGTCGGAGTCTTTTTCATTAAAAGAGAATCCTTCCAGCCGTCATCTTCCTTTGGTTTTTCATCGACTTTCAAGGCATCCTTGATATCTTCGGTGACACCGTCCGTTGCTCTTTTGAATTCGCTGAAACCTTTCCCCAGAGATTTGGCCAGGTCCGGCAGTTTCTTCGGCCCGACAATAATCAGAGCAATGACAGCAATAATGATAAGCTCCTGCATCCCGATACCAAACATTGATTGTCAACTCCTCAAAAAAATTGAATATTACCCTATATAGCGATTACCGCTTTTGTCAATATCTTTTATGGTTATGACCGGCAGTGCGGTCCATTTAAGGGAAATGTTTTGCTCTTTGAAGTCATTTATGATACACAAATCACCTATTTGAACGGGAAGGAATAAAGCAGGGGGAAGTATGCCGAAGAAAACAGGAATTGTTAAGGACACAAGATATTTACGTCATTCAACAGGTTTTGCTCACCCCGAAAGCCCGGAAAGGCTGGGCGCTATATATGAGATGCTGGACAATCCATCGATGTCCGGAAAGTTCACAGAGATAGAACCGCGCCTGGCTACACACAAAGAAATCGAAAGCATTCATAACCCTGATTATGTAGAATTTATAGCCAGTACGGCCGGCAAGCAGTGTATTTATCTTGATCCCGACACGGCCACTTCCCCCGATACTTACGAAACGGCCAAACTCGCTGTCGGTGGCGTATTCAACGCCATAGACAGTGTGATTGAAGGCAAGGTAGATAACGCTTTTGCTCTGGTGCGGCCGCCGGGACACCATGCGGAGAAGGAAACTGCTGCGGGCTTCTGCGTGTTCAACAACATTGCCATCGGCGCCATGCACGCCATATCCAAATACAAATTCAAGAGAGTATTAATTGTGGACTGGGATCTGCATCACGGCAACGGCACCCAGCACAGTTTTTACGGCGATCAGCGCGTCTTATATTTTTCCACTCATCAGTACCCGTATTATCCCGGAACGGGTAGCCTTTCCGAAAGCGGCCGGGGAGAGGGAGAAAATTACACCATTAATGTCCCTTTAAGTATTGGAGCGGGCGATGCCGTCTTTGTCAAAATATTCCGCAGAATTCTGCAGCCGGTCGCCATGGCCTTTAACCCGGAACTGGTTCTCTTATCCGCTGGCTTCGATACGTATTACCAGGACCCGCTGGGCGGGATGCGCGTGACACCGGACGGATTTGCGGCAATGACCCGCTTACTGCTCAATATTGCCGATGCCTGCTGTCAGGGCCGTTTTGTTGCCGTCCTGGAAGGAGGCTATCATCTTAGCGGACTGGCCAAATCGGTCAAGGCGGTTCTGCAGGAAATGCTTGATGAAACTCATATCTCGGAGGAGAGACTTGCGCTCATCGAAAAAGAAGTTGATGAAAATACCAGTAAATCAATCATTGATAAAGTGATTGCCCGAATCAACCCTTACTGGAAAATTTCTTAGTGAGTTAGAATTTTTTATGACATGAAATAAATTCATTAAACGCACTTATCCCGCACGAGCGGGACTTATCCCGTTTATTGGGATTAGAGGAGATAAATTTTGAAAATAAGTTCCCAGGAAGTTGAATACGTGGCGCATCTGGCGCGCCTGGAGATCACGGACGGAGAAAAGGATAAGTTCACTTCGCAGCTTAATGATATTCTATTATACATAGACAAGTTAAATGAACTGGATACCCAAGGTGTGGAGCCGATGAGTCATGCCATCGGAGTTACGAACGCTTTTCGCGAAGATAAAATTATCGATTCCATCGGCACCGAACAATCGCTTGCCAACGCCCCGGACGCGCGAGGTGAGTTTTTCCGGGTACCCAAGGTCATCGATTGACAATGCCGTAATTTATCATTGCGAAAAATTGCAGGGACTGCTCACCGGGCAGTCCGGGGTGGCGTGTTTGGGGAACGCGCCGTGAATTAATAAACACCCTCGGATAAGGGATATGATTTAAGGGAGAATATGGAGTTACATCAGTTAACCATTCACGAATTGCAGGAAAAAATTAAAAACGGCGAGACATCGGCAACCCGGATTACCGAATCCGTTTTTTCGAGAATCGACGCCGTGGAAGAAAGAGTGCATTCCTACATCCGTTTGATAAAGGAAGAAGCTCTTGCCGCCGCCAAAAAAGCGGATAAAGACATCAAAAAAGGCGATATCAAACCATTAACCGGCATTCCCATTGCTCTCAAAGACATTGTCTGCACAAAAGAAATTCCGACAACCTGCGGTTCGCACATCCTGCATAATTTTGTTCCGCCTTATAATGCCACCGCCGTGGAAAAGCTCAAAGATGCCGGAGCCATTTTTGTCGGCAAAACCAACATGGATGAATTTGCCATGGGCTCTTCCACGGAAACTTCCTATTTCGGCCCGACACGTAATCCGTGGGATCTCGAAAGAATCCCCGGCGGGTCCAGCGGCGGCTCGGCCACAGCGGTTGCCGCTGACGAATGTATCGCCTCCATCGGTTCCGACACCGGAGGATCCATCCGCCAGCCGGCAGCACTTTGCGGTATTGTCGGCCTGAAACCGACCTATGGACGGGTTTCCCGCTTCGGTCTGATCGCTTTTGCTTCTTCGCTGGATCAGATCGGCCCTTTTACCAAAGATGTGCAAGACTGCGCCATCATGATGAATGTTCTGGCCGGATACGACCCCAAAGAGTCAACATCCGTTCAGGCGGAAGTTCCCGATTACCGGCAATTTATCGGACGCGATATCAAAGGCTGGAAAATAGGGATTCCCAAAGAATATTTTATTGAAGGAATTGATAAAGAAGTAAACGACGCCTTGAAGAAAGCCATCACAGTTATTGAACAAAGTGGTGGACAGTGTGTGGAGATTTCACTACCGCATACACAATATTGCGTGGCGGTTTATTACATCATCGCTCCGGCATAAGCCAGTTCCAATCTGGCGCGTTACGATGGCGTCAGATACGGTTTTAGGGCAACCGATGTTCGTGAGCTTTTGGAAATGTACAGAACAACTCGCATGCAGGGATTTGGGGCGGAAGTAAAAAGAAGAATCATGATCGGCACCTATGCTCTGTCCACCGGTTATTACGACGCCTATTACAAAAAAGCTTCTCAGGTACGGGCGTTAATCAAGCGTGATTTCGATGAGGCTTTTAAAACTTGCGATGTCATCCTCACACCAACGACCCCTACACCCGCTTTTAAAATCGGCGAAAAAACAGATGATCCGCTGCAAATGTATCTTTCCGATGTTTTCACCATCTCAACCAATCTGGCGGGAATACCGGGGATTTCCGTCCCCTGCGGATTTACAACAGGCGGCCTGCCGATCGGCGTGCAGTTTATGGCCGGCCATTTTGAAGAAGGAAAATTAATTCAAGTTGCCTCTGCTTATGAGAAAAACGCCAAAATTGAAAAGAGGAGACCTGCGCTATAATGGATTTTGAAACAGTCATCGGGCTGGAAGTTCACGCTCAAATGTTAACAGACACCAAAATTTTCTGCGGTTGTTCCACCAAGTTCGGCGGAGCGCCCAACAGCCATACGTGCCCTGTTTGTCTTGGCATGCCCGGAGTTCTGCCGGTGCTGAATAAAAAAGTCGTCGAATATGCCATGAAGATGGCGCTGGCAACAAACTGCGCAATCAACAAATCCTGCGAGTTCGCCCGAAAAAATTATTTTTATCCCGATCTGCCCAAAGGCTATCAGATATCGCAATACTCCTATCCGCTGGCGGAACACGGTCACGTCATTCTGGATGTCAACGGAGAACAGAAAAAAATCGGCATTACCAGAATTCATATGGAAGAAGACGCGGGAAAACTGCTGCACGATGAGCACAATCCGGTCAGTTACGTTGACCTGAACCGTACGGGTGTACCGCTGATTGAAATTGTCAGCGACCCGGATATGCGTTCATCGGAAGAAGCGGCCGACTATCTCAAGCGCCTGCATGAGATTCTGGTTTATCTGGACATCTGCGACGGCAATATGGAGGAAGGCTCTTTCCGCTGCGACGCGAATGTTTCCATCCGCCCCAAAGGTCAGAAGGAATTCGGCACGAGAGCAGAATTGAAAAACATGAATTCATTCCGCAATGTGCAGCGTGCGTTGGAATATGAAATCAAGCGTCAGCAATACCTGGTCGAACACGGAGGCACCATCGTTCAGGAGACACGCCTCTGGGATGACGCACAGGGCGTTACCAATTCGATGCGCAGCAAGGAAGAAGCCCACGACTATCGTTACTTTCCCGATCCAGATCTGGTGCCGATTCTGGTTGATGACGTCTGGGTGGAAAACATTAAAAAAGATCTTCCGGAACTGCCGCTTGCCAAACGGGAAAGATTTATCAATGATTACCAGATTCCCGCATACGACGCGGGTGTTCTGACGGCCGATAAGGCGCTGGCGCATTACTACGAGGCTGTGGTTAAACTCTGCAGTAAACCCAAAGTCGCTAGTAACTGGATCATGGGCGACGTCATGCGTTTTCTCAATGAAGAAAAGCGCGATATTCGTCAATGCCCCATCAAGGCTGAATCGCTGGCCGAGATGATTAAATTGATTGAAGAAGGCGCCATCAGCGGAAAAATGGCCAAAGAAATCGTTGAAGATATGTACAGGACCGGTAAAGCGCCCCAAACGATCATTGAAGAAAAAGGCCTGGTACAGATTACCGATGAAGGTGAACTCTTTAAAACCATCACCTCCATCATCGAAGCCAATCCCGGACAGGTTAATGATTACCGCGGGGGTAAAGAGAAAATTTTTGGTTTCTTTGTCGGTCAGGTGATGAAGGCAACCAAGGGCAAAGCCAACCCGCAGTTGGTCAACGAACTTCTCAAGAAAATGCTTGCCGGATAATGATTAGAACAATATTTTGGAAAAATAACACTGTCGTTTTAATTGACCAGAACGCATTGCCGCTCGCTGAGCAATACGTAACTTGTAAATCTTATAAAGAAGTCATTTCCTGCATCAAGGATTTAACCCTCCGCGGCGCTCCGGCTATCGGCGTTGCCGCAGCGATGGGTGTTGCTCTGGGAGCGCTTCATCTTCCCTCTTTATCACCGGAAAGATTCCGACATATTTTTTTCGCGATCTGCGATGAAATTGCTCAGGCCCGGCCGACTGCACGCAACCTCTTTTGGGCACTGGAACGAATGAAAGAAGTTGCCGCGTTGAAAAACAAAGAAAGTCAAAGCCAACGGGTGAAGGCGCTGATTACTGAAGCCAGAAACATCTGTTCGGAAGATATAGAAATTAACCGTCAGATAGGAAAGAACGGTAGCAGATTTTTCGCTGACGGCGATAATATCCTGACGCATTGCAATGCCGGAGCACTGGCGACAGCGGGATACGGAACAGCGCTGGGCGTTATCCGCGCGGCAAAAGAACAGGGGAAAAAACTGCACGTTTACGTGGATGAGACCAGACCTGTCCTACAGGGCGCAAGACTTACCGCGTGGGAATTGAAAAAAGAAAAGATCCCTTACACGCTGATCACGGATAATATGGCGGGTTTTCTGATGAGTCAGAAAAAAATTGACAAGATCATCGTCGGCGCTGACAGAATCGCCGCCAACGGAGATACCGCGAATAAAATCGGCACGTATGCTCTGGCTGTCCTGGCCAAAGCGCATTGGATTCCCTTTTATATTGCCGCACCTGTTTCGACAATCGACTTCTCTTTAAAAACAGGCGCAGGCATTCCCAT
>JBATES010000224.1:0-15169 GCA_049664145.1 Smithella sp. | reverse complement strand
CCTCTGGGGCATCGGCCACATCATTGAACTTGCTTCTTCCATCCCCATTGGGAAATCCAAAGGTATTCCCGTAAAAACAATCGTGATCAAAACAATTGTTTTCGGCATTACCTGGTGGCTGCCGCTCAAGATGGGATATATCGAGAAATAATATTTAATTTTTTAAAATAGAAAATGCCGTCTTAATTTCCCGTGATTGAAAGAAGGCTTATCGCCATGTCAACCGGGTCAGAAAATTTTCTACTTCCGGAAACACATCAAGGGTGATTTCGCCTCTGACAATGCCGTGAAGATGAAAATGAACCTCGCGATACGTTTTGCCGGGAAATGAAATCCGGTCAAATATTTTCCTGCCGCTGCCGCCTTCCACCTTGGGGTCATCGCCGGCCTGAATGATCAGAGCGGGCAGGGACAGGGTGGGAAGCGCCGCGGATATCTTCTTCATCAGCGCCTTGACCTGCACGATGCTCCTGACGGGGCAGCGATGATAGTTGATATGCGGGTTGTCGGGATGGTTGGCGACAAAATCCCTGCGCATGCTTTTGATGCCCATGGCGGAAAGAAACGAATTCCACCGGTCGAGGTATTCCGCAAAGCCGGAAGAGAAGCTCTTGAACTTCAGGGGGGCGCTGATGGAGATCACCGCCGCAAATTCTTTTGGTTTAGTGAGAGCCTGATGCAGGGCAAGTCCTCCGCCGGTGGAAAAACCGGCCACGACGATCTGCTCGCAGCAGGTTTTCAGGATATTGTGTCCGCGGTTCACGGAATCCACCCAGTCACTATAGCTTTTCTGCGCCAGATCCGTCGCGGAAGTTCCATGACCTGCCAGTCTGGGCGCATAGACCGTGTACCCGCGGGAATATAAAAAATCCGCCCATGGGCGAACTTCCTCAGGCGCGGCCATGAGACCGTGGATCAGGAGCACTCCCCGATTTGTTTTGGCATGATGAAGCAGGTAGGGCTCTCCGATAGGGCGGGGTTTTGTTTCGCCGGCCAGAAAGTATTTTTTATAATCCCTTTCAAAAAGCAGGGATTCCTGCTGCACGAGCTGCGTACATTCGGAAGAAACAGACATTACACTAGTGACCTGCGGATAATACAGGGATGACAGGTTTATTGAAAATCTTTAACGCCATCAGGCAACCTTATGGAAATAGACGATATAAATCATCGCGTAGTGAAGCCCGCCGCCGATCAGGACCATGATGTGAAAAAGTTCATGAAAACTGAAGATTCCGGGAAAAAGCTTCGGTTTCTTTGTCGCATAGATTAAACCGCCCAGTGTGAAAAATACTCCACCGGTAAACAGCAGAATTCCCTGCGCGAGGTTCATGTATGACAATATTTGTTTAAGGGGAAAAACCGCTATCCAACCCATGACAAGATAAATGACAGCATAAAGACTTCTGGGAGCCCGCGGGAAAAAAAGTTGAGAGATAAGTCCGAATACCACAAGCCCCCATTGTATTGCCATGATGGACCATCGCCAGGGACCCTCCAGATACATATAACAGATGGGAGTAAAGGTTCCGGCGATCATACAAAAGATAGCGAGGCGGTCCAGTCTTCGCCATAAGGACTTCTCATTTTCCTCTTTCTTGAAAGCGTGGTAGAATGTGCTTGCTAAAAAGAGAAAAACCATCGAGATGCCATAGATCAGGGCGGTTATCAAAGCTGGCGCCGAATATTTTGCGACCAGCACTAAAAACACAGTTCCAATCACAGCCGCAATGGCACCGGCCAGATGTGAATAAAAATTAAAAGATTCCTGTTTCCTTATGGGCATAATACTTTCCTTTTATTTTAAACGTTTGATCCGTCATCCGAGGGGAAAATTAGAGGCCTGAAAAAAAGGATGCCATGACCTGTCCTGCGCATTCATAACACATTTTAACGAAGAATTCCGTCATTTTTTATTTCTCAATGATAATATGCCTTTGGCGATGGATAAAAGTACTTTCATGAACCGCGTATCCCTGAATAAGTCGCATTAAAGTTCTCCGTCGTCATTCGCGGATAATCTTCGATCCTGCTTTTAATGTTCAGTTCATAAAATATTTTTTACAGGATTTTTTTCATAACCGGAATATTTATTTTTTCCAATGACTTGAGCCCGCAAAAAAATAATTTTAAAAATTTTCTTGACATGGATTTTTTTTAATGTATTTATAACAACCATTCAATATAAAATATATAAAATAAAATTGGCAAGTTTTCATTAGTTGAGTCGCATCAAGCTACGGGTAGTTATATCTCAAGCAAGTTGAAGGGGTTTTGTTGAATGAATTCTCTAAATCCTGATTACAATGCGAGCGTCTCCGGTTCTTTTGACAGGCATCCTCCCTGCGATCGCCTCTGTGATTTTTTCCCGAAAAACATAAATATTAATTTTGAGAGAGGTGTTGCCTTTGCCTAAAATTGTTAATCGTAATGAATACCGGCAAAAGCTGTTGGAAAAAAGTTTACATCTATTCACCCGCATTGGTTATCACAACATCAACATGAAGGAGATTGCCGCTGAGATCGGTGTATCCACGGGAACGCTCTATCATTATTTTCCTTCCAAGGAAAATATGCTCGCGGAGATGATTGCCTGGATTGGCGATAAAAACGTGCAAGAATATATCCAAAGGACCAGTTCCGTTGAAAGCATCCACGATCGTTTTGACATGATCGTGGATTTCTGGAAGGAAAAGAGCGAGCTTTATGAGAACATCGTGCTTCTGGCGATTGACATGTATCGGAATACGGATTCCGAGCAGTGGAAGGCACTCTATTCGTTTTTCGCTGAACGCTATACAGACGGTATGTCCGAGCGGCTGAACATCTCGCGGCAGTTTGCCCGTTCCATATTCATATATTTTATCGGTCTTTCTTTCCATTCTCTGGCCTTTGACGGCAACTACGAATACAACAGACAAATAGATTTCCTCGATAAAATATTCAGACCCGTGATCGTGGACGCGCCCGATGACATGGACAAAGCCGCGCGGAAATTCAAGGAAGTAGCCCGCGTTTTTCTGATGAATTCGTTAGTTACCGAAAAGAAGACAATTGCCAAAAAAATTAAAAATACCATTCCAGCGACAATTAAAAATACAAAGATAAAGAAAACTAAAAAGACAAGGATAACGACAGCTAAAACTAAAAGAAAAGCTTGAACCTCGCAGAACACAACGAGAACAATAACCGGGATAAGGAGGCAACATGAATAAAACCCTGGACGAGTTATTTGTTTACCCGAAGGAGTTGGTGGATGAGGAGTCGAAACGCGTAATTCATTTAGTAAGGCAATGGGCCGACAGGGAGATTATCTCCAAGCGGCAGGAGTATCGGGAAAATTACGAAAAGTTCTTTATCGAAAAAAGGAAATCGCTGAATCTCACCATTGGTCTGCAGAGGCTTACTCTGCCGGAAGAGCACGGCGGCTTCGGCTGGAACAGTCCCGCCAACGCCCCGGGCATTGTTTCCATTCTCACTGAAATCGGACGCGCGGACGCCGCCATCGGCGTTGTCTCCGCCGTCAAGTACACGATCTTTGCCGCCATAACCATGTCGCCCCATCTGGATAAAACGTTGTGTGACGCGCTGGCGCCGATTTATTGCGCCGAAGAATTGAAAACGCTCTCTCTCATCCTGCCCGGTGTTGGCCTAGTCGGGCAGGAAACTCCTCTGTTTATGGGCAGGTCCATCTTGGCAACCGTAGAGCCGGACGGCGAAGGTTACGCCGTCAATGGAAAGAATCTGAGACCTTTAAACAGCGGCGCCGTGGCCGACCTCTTTTGCGTGGTCTGCGCCGATAAACTGGGCAGACCCTGCATCGCAATGGTTCCCGGCGATGATGTCAATGTCGTGCGCGGCAAAACACTTCTGGAAACCGGACTCAATGCCAGCTCCAATGCCGATGTAAGTTTCAACAACGTTAGAATTCCTAAATCATACGTCATCAACCGCGAAGGTGTTGTCGAAGAAATCTATACCTGGCTGAATCTTTTGCTGGGCGGTGTCAGCGTCGGCGCGGCTATGAACTTTTTTGAAATGGTCAGCGACTGGTCCGAGACCAGAACAATCAAGGGCGGAACCATGATGAAGGAAAATCCTCTCTGCGCATCGGTTCTGGCCGATGTCGCCGATGAGGTCTTCACCGCGAGAATACTCCTTTATAATCTTGCCCATATCATGTCCAAGCCTGATGACTGGGGACACAGCGGCTCTCAGAGGGTCTACACTTTTTCACAGATCATCGGTTCAACGGTACAGCAGAAGGTCGTTCGTGCAATCAACAGAGGATTGGAACTCATGGGCTCTGCCGGCTACTCCAAGGAGTGGCATGTGGAAAAACACTGGCGGGATACCAAGACCATTCAGTCATACCTCTGCGGAGTCGGTGCCGAGGCGCCGGTAAAGATGGATACGGCGCGGTTTTTCTTTGACTGCAAAGAGATTTAATAAGGAGACCAATGATGAAAAACTTCGATGAATTCTCAAGACCGGAAGAATATATATCACCGATGGATAAGCACTTTCGCAGCGCTCTCAGAAACTGGGCGGCCAAAGAGGTCATGCCCTTTAGACGAAAATACGATGAAGACTGGAAAGAGCATCATCTGATCGAACCGGCCTTCGACAAACTTATGGGAAATAAAGGCGTAGGAATTCAAAAAGCGCTTTTCCCGCCGGAACTCGGCGGCTGGGGAATCGGACAATCCGATTACGCCTTCACCGTCGCCTGCGCGCTGGCGGAAGAAGTCGGACGGGCCGACACGGCCATGGCCGTGGCTTTTATGGTAACCTATTGGCCGCTGACGACAATCCTTGTTGATCCTCATGTCAACTGGCGTCTGGCGAAAGAATTCGCCCCGATGTTCTGTGATACCGAAAAAGCGGTCTTCGCGGCCAACGCCATGACGGAACCTCAGGGCGGCGCCGATATTGAAAACATGGAAATTCTCGGGGGCAAAACCATCCGCACCACCGCCCGCCTCGATGGTGATGAATGGGTAATCAACGGCCACAAACTCTGGCCGACCAATACCGGCGGTGTAGCCAAACTGTTCGGCGTTCCCTGCACGACAAAGCTGGGCTCGAACGACCCCAACGACTTTGCCTTAATATTTGTTCCCGCAGATGCCAAAGGTGTTACCCAGGGGGGGCCTTACGAAAAGGCCGGTATGGCCGCCGACAAAAACGGCGATATCTGGTTTGAAGATGTAAGGGTTCCCAGCTGGTACCGCGCTCACGGACCGGGAATGGACGCGCAGGTCTTCCGCGAAATCATTCCCTGGGGATTGGTGGGAAGCATGGGATTCCTGTGCGGCGCGATGTTGAACCTCTATGAAATTCTCTATGATTTTGTTTCAACGAAAACTTACAAAAACAGACCGCTGAAAGAAGATGACTGCATCGCCGGCATTATCGGCCGGATTGCCGGTGATATTGATATCTGCCGGATTCTGTCTTATGAAGCTGCAAGAATGGGCGACCGGCGCAACAAGCCCTACGGCTATCCCATCTATTCCGATGAAGTGGCCTGCAAGATGCGCAATCTGAAGGATTTCGTCTCCGACAGAGCGGTGGATATTTTCGGCAAGGCCATGGACGTCCTGGGCACTTACGGCGCCGACCGAGAATACGATATCGAAAAACACTGGCGCGATATCAAGATCATTCAGTTATGGATGGGCGGCAAGCAGCTTTGTCAAATGGAAGCGGCCCGGTATTTCTTCAACTGCAAGACATTATAGGAGAACAAATTATGGAAGAAGCCAACAAGGGAGTCATTGACTTAACCGACCGTGTGCTTAAGGAACTGCTCAAAAAGCCGGGATTCAAAGAAGGCGTCAGAACGGTGCTGCAAAATGTCGATCCGGAGTCCAGCCGAAAACTGGTGAGGACTTTGATGTGGCAGGACCCGGAGTTTTTTCTGGGACTGCTGGGCGCCGTTCCCTCCATCGTCAATTCCTTAACGCAAGGCGTGGATGAACTGCTCGTTCAGCTCAACGAAAAATTTTCACCGCAACTGCTTCATGATTTTATCAAGTCGATCGTTTTATCGCTCGATAAAAAAACTTTGGAAAGTATCGTCCGCAACGGGAAAGTGCTGGCGACGGAGTTATGGGTCGTAGCGGAAGAAACATACAGGGAGCAGAACACTCAAACGGAGGGAGAAGAACATGGAAAATAGCGCCGCAATGCCCGCCGAAGGTGGCGTCATGAAAGAGGTGTTAAGCACACCCTTTATCAAAGATCTCATACGCAATAATTTGCAAAACATAAAACCCGACAAATCCCATCCGCTGGTCATGGCTCTTATCTGGCAGGACCCGGAAATCATTCTGTCCCTTCTGGGCTCGATTCCTCCGGTCGTCAACTCCTGCGTCGGCGCTCTGGCGGAGGTGGGAAAGCAAGTCAACGAAAAGCTCTCGCCGGAACTCATCAGGGATTATTTCGCCAGTATTCTGAATGATATTGACACGAACGAATTTAAAGCCCTGGCCGAGGCGTATACCGCCCTGCTGAAAAATCTCTGGGAGGTTTCCCCTGAATTCAGGGAAGCGCTCGCGAAAGCGATAACCGGCGATGCGCCGCCGCTGATCGGTAAGGGAATCAGTTCAGCTTGCCGCTTCGTTAATGAAGTCAGTAAAGAAGATCCGCGCGTGGTGAGCAAATTTGTTTCCGACGTGGTGGCCAATATTGATGGCGATGAGTTCAAGGACGCGACCCACACGATCGTCAACGCGGTTCTTGACCAGAAGCTGCATTTGATCTCCTGGACCTGGCAGCTCATCCGCAAAAGGATGAAACGCAGGAAGTAGCGAAAAGAATATTTCTTAAAAACGATTTAGTGAAATTATAGCTTTAATTTTAAATGGAGGCCTATTCCATGAACTGTGTTGAAAAATCTGTCCAACCAGATACCGCCGCCGACGTAACGGGAAAAATTGTCTGGAAAGTCGCAAAAACTCCCGCGGCAAGAAAATTAGTGATCGCTGTTGTCCGGGAAGCGCTTAAAGACTGGTCGGGGAACAGCAAGCTCAAAGCGCGGATGTCTGCGACCGTGGAGCAAGTAGTCGATCAGGTTCTGTCGTCGAAAACGGAAGCCCCCGGCAAGATTGACTCAGATGCGGATTACGCAGAAGCTCTGCGTCCTCTGATCCGGGAATTAATTGAGCATATCGATTTCGGCGAGATAAAAGAATCAGCGGACTTCCACAAAGATAACATTGCGGCTGTTGTGAGGATGGCCAATGAGGAAATGTGGCGTTACCCGGCCAAAGTTATCTGCCTGTTATCACTGCTCCCCGCTGCCGTAAACATGACTGTCTCGGCGACGAATGAAACTCTGAAACCGATTAATAATCTGGCGCCGGATCTGCTCGGCGATGTGGTGTTTTCACTGGTTGACGACATCGACGGCAAAAATATCGGAAGGCTGATTAACGAGTTGTGCGAACTGGTGCGAAAGATCCACATCGGCAGCACACTTCTGGGTGAGCCGGGCAAGCCTCAGTCTGCCAATACTCTGTCGCGTCTCACGCGTGAGACCATGAGCACGGTTGATATCAACCTGCTGCTTAAGTCCAAAACGTATATGACGGAGATCAAGGAAATTGCGCTGAAGACCTTCATTGATCAGCTGGAACACAGTCCGGAGCTCTCCAGTGAATTCTTTCAAAATCATTTTCTATCGATAGTCGCTTTCATCAGAAACTGGAGCCGCAAGGCTGACGCCTTCGAACGCCTGTTTTCCGAAGAAGACATCGCGCGTGAATTTGCCAAAGGGATGGGTGAGATTGACGCCCAGGAGGTGGCCAATACGATAAGCAGGCTGTGCTCGATTGTGAATCGTGTGCGCGCCGTTACGCCGGGGGTCATACGAAACACCCTGTCGCAGGCCGTAAACTCGCTTGATGCGGATGAAGCCGGTGAAACGGTACGATGGCTTACCGGGGATATCGTGGCATCCCTTAAGCCGGTGGCTTCCGAGGTGCTGCCGCCCCTGATCAGGGGAATAGCGGATCTTTTAAGGCCGGATCCGACAGGTAGTTCCAAGGAAATGGAGGAAGCGCTGGCCTATTTTAAAAGTGCCGTTAACGGCAAGGAGGCAGTCATATGATGAAAGAATTTTTTGAGGCCTCCACGGCGCTCAACAACAAGCACGTGACCGAGTGGAAGAAAAACGGGAAAAAAGTGGTGGGCTATACCTGCTCGTATGTGCCCGATGAAATCTTTCACGCCGCAGGCATTCTTCCCTTTAGAATACGCGGGTTCGGCGCCACGGACACCACCATCGGCGACACCTATTTCGGCCCCTTCATTTGCAGCCTGCCCAAGTGCATGCTGCAGCTGGCCGGGGAAGGGAAGTTTAATTTTCTGGACGGCGCGATCATCACCCCGGGCTGTGATTCAATGCGGAGGCTGGATGAATGCTGGCGCAAGGCCGGGAGCGATATCGACGGCGCGATCCCTCCTTTCTTTTTCCATTACGGCGTTCCGCATAAGTACTCGGACTACACCATCAAGTGGATGACGGAAGAAACCCGGCGCCTCATCGCGGCGGTGGAAGAACACTTTAACGTGAAGATTACCGAAGCGGGTCTGAAGAAGGCCATTAAACTTTACAATCACAGCCGGGAGCTCCTTGATCGTTTCGAAGCACTGCGCACGCTGGATGCCCCGCCTTTCAAAGGAGAGGAAGCTCTGGCGGTAATACTTGCCGGAACGACCATGCCCCGTGAGGATTACAACGCCTTACTGGAGCTGTTCCTTTCCCATGCGGAAAAATCTCCCGGTATCAGTGATCGGGTGCGTCTGATGCTCGTGGGCAGCGCCAACGATGATGTGGGCCTGGTCCGGGTGATGGAAGGGGAAAAGGCCATCGTGGTTGCCGACAATCTCTGCTTCGGGTCGCGGTTTTATTCCGACCGGGTGGAGGAAGAAGGCGATCCCGTATTTGAACTCGCAAGACGATACCTGGGACATAACGATTGTCCGCGCATGTACGGTGACTATCGGCGGCGACTCAATATCCTCGAAAAGAAAGTTGAAAAAGCAAAAATTGACGGCGTGATTCTGCAAAACATTCGATTTTGCGATCTTCACGGTTCTGAAAACGGCTTGTTTGAACGGGATCTTGAAGCGAAGGGCATCCCCTGCATGCGTTTGGAGCGGGAGTACGGTCCTCTGGTGGAGACGGGCAGAATGAAGATGCGCGTTGACGCCTTTATTGAAAGAATACAGCAGAGGAGGACGATCGCATGAGACAGGAAACAAAAGAATATAAATTTGACTGGATGTTATGGAATACGTTTGCGGCAGCATCGAGGCTGAAAAGCGGAACTCCAAAGGAATACCGCGCAATGTTAAAATACATTCCCTATTTTAACCGTATCGTTGATTTGATACTTGGCACCGGGGAGCCTGGCCAGAAGTTCATCGAAATATGCGCTAAATACATGGAGAATCTGACTTTCGCGAAAGAAAAAGGGAAAAAAACGGCCATTACCACCTTCTGTTTTTCTCCGGCCATTTTTTACGCCATGGATATCGTTCCGATCTGTCTGGAGGTCCTTTCCGTTATGATGACCTTCGTCTATAAAAGAGGAACAGCGGAGTTTCTGGATTACTGTAACGAAGTCGGTTTTACGGAAACCTCCTGCTCCTCGCAGCGCGGCACTATCGGCGCTTATCTGGCCGGCATCGGCACAGAGGTCGATATGTTCGTGACGGATACACCCGGCGTTTGCGACACCAACGCTAATGCCTTTTCTTTCGCCTCAGCCTATCTTGACAAGCCATTCTTTCAACTGGATATGCCGCCGGATCTAACCGGAGGGCGTTCCAATGAATATCACCGGGAGGACTTCAAAGCGCTCATCCGCTTTTTGGAAGCACAGACAGGGAAAAAGCTTGATCCGGAACGCCTGAGAGAAAATCTCTGCGAACTCGCCAGGCAGGATGAAATCATTGCCGAACTGGAGGACCTGGCGAGGCTTGTGCCTAGTCCTGTACCCGTGCCCTATAACCTGATGATATACGCCTCGCGGTTTCTGTTCGCCGGAATGCCGGAATGTACCGGCGTACTGGAAGCCATGTTGAAAGTCGCGCGGGAAAATGCCGCGAATAATATTTCCGGCTTAAGCGGCGGTGTGGAAAAGCTGCGGGCCTTTTTCTGCTACATCGACCATTACGCGCAGAACATGCAGCTATGGCAGATGCTTGACGGCAACGGCATCTGCTACCAGGGCAACATCCTCAGCCACTTCTGGTCCCACAACGCGCCGCACGTGGGCCGGTATCATAAAGAAGAGGCGGCCTATAACATTGATACGACGGATATAGGCTCCATGATCGACAGCTTGGGCATGGTCAACTCACGCATGCCCATGATCAAATCCATTCGCGGTCCATACGATGCCCCGAACATGTGGCTCGAGGACACTCTGGGCCTGGCGAAAATGTACGGCGCGGATCTTATCGTCTATAATGGAACACCGGGGTGCCGCAATACCTGGGGAATGGTGAAACTCCTGGCCAGGGACACGGAGAAGGCCGGTTTCCCGACGTACATCATGTATGCCGACGCCTTTGATGCGCGCGTTCAGTCCTGGGAAGCCACGGAAGAGCGGTTTATGGAATTTCTTAAGGTAAGGAGGCTTGTCTAATGTTTACAGCGGGATGCGATGTAGGTTCATTAACGTCCAAGGCCGTCATCATGAAGGACGGCAAGATCATTGAATCGATCATTATCAAATCGAAGGCGCGGCCCTGGGAATCGGCTGATGAGGTGATGAACATGGTTCTGTCTCGGGCCGGCCTGACCATGAAAGAAATCAAAAGCTGCGTGGGCACAGGATACGGCCGCGATAAGATATCCTTTATTCATGAGGCTGTTTCCGAGATAGCCTGCCACGGCAAGGGAGCCCGCTGGCTGGTGCCCTCGGTACGAACGGTCATCGACATCGGCGGCCAGGATTGCAAGGCGCTGCGTCTGGATGACAAAGGCAACATGATGAAATTTATCACCAACGATAAGTGCGCGTCCGGAACCGGCCGTTTTCTCGAAGTCATGGCAAAAGTGCTGAACCTGAATCTTGATGAGCTGGGTGAGATGTCGGCGCGCTCCAGGCAGCCCATTACTTTTGCTTCGGCCTGCACCGTGTGGGCCCAGGCCGACGTGATCCAGCATCTCAACGATAAGGTCCCCATTGAGGATATCGCCGCGGGAGTCAATAACGCGATGGCCAGCCGCATGTCCACCCTGGCCAATAACATAGGACTGGAGAAGGATGTGTGCATGACGGGAGGCGTGGCAAAAAATGACGGTGTGGTGAACGCGCTGGAAAAGCATCTGGGAATAAGGATTAAAAGAATACGCCGCGAAGACCCGCAGCTTGCCGGAGCCATCGGGGCCGCGCTCTTTGCCACCGAAAAAGCGAGTGGAGGTGTTCTATGATTACAGCGGGTTGCGATATCGGTTCTCTTACGGCCAAGGCCGTTATTTTAAAAGACGGGAAAATGCTGGCTTCCGAGGTTATCCTCGCGTCGGCGCAGCCGGAAAAATCGGCGCGGGATGTGATGAGCCGCGCGATCGAGGCGGCCGGCATAAAAATGGAAGACATCGAATACAGTGTGGGCACCGGCTACGGCCGTAAACACATTTCCTTTGTGAACGCTTTGGAATCCGAGATTGCCTGTCACGGCAGGGGAGCGGTCTGGCAGGTGCCGTCGGCGCGCACGGTGGTTGATATCGGCGGACAGGATGCCAAGGCCATCCGGGTGGATGAAAAGGGAAACGTGGAACGCTATGTGTATAACGACAAGTGCGCTTCAGGCACGGGACGTTTTCTCGAGATTATCGCCGATTCCCTTGATATTAAACTGGATGATATGGGCGCTCTATCCGAAAAGTCGCAGGAGAAGCTTACCTTGTCCAACCAATGCGTGGTTTTTGCTGAGACGGAAATTATTTCTCTGGTAAACGAGGGGAAAGAGATCGCCGACATCATCAGCGCCCTGCATCAGGCCGTCGCCAACCGCGCCGCGTCGCTCGCGAGGGGTATCCTGGTTGCGCCCGATGCCGTGATGACAGGCGGTGTGGCGAAAAACTCCGGCATGTTTGGGGCGCTTCAGAGGGCCCTCGGTGTGAAGCTGCACAAAGTGGAGAATCCCCAGATCAACGGCGCTCTGGGCGCGGCAATTTTTGCCGCCGATAAAATCAGCGGATCGAGGCAGTGATAAAGTATGGAGCTTTTTGAACAGACCTTCATCGATGTCAAAAATTATATCGAAGGAAAAAATTGCCAATCCCTGGCGGCGACGGAACGAAAAAATGCCTGGCCTTCGGGCAAGGGCAGAAACGTGGTTTTATCAGATGAAATGGCGGTGGAACTGGGAAGTCCGCAGATGAATTCCGTCTCCTGCCTTCTCTGGACGGAAAAACCCGATTTTGTTCGCGACGGGAAGATCAGCCTTATCGGTCCGGATATAAAAGAGAGCAACGGGAAGAGCCTGCCTTTCGGAAAAATAGTTCTTATGGATGTCCGCGGATTTGATGAAGAGAACACCTATGATAGATACAAGGAAATGGAAGCCGTAAGATATTCTCTCGATCTCAAGGGATACATGATCAGGGCTGTATCACAGTATCAGAGGGAATGGAGCCGCATCAGCCGTGAGGCTGTGCAAAGAGGTTTCTCTTTTGAAGTTCTGGGCGCAGCCCTGCGGGAAGAATATTTAAAGAAGGATTATATTCATGCCGTTGAAATTCTGTTCGTGACGTCCAGCGCCGGGGATGTCGGTGAGTTGCAGGAGATGACAAAAAATGTCGGCCGGACAATCAGTGCTCTGAATAAGATGCTAAGTGAGATAGATCCTGATTGTGACGAGTGCGAATATAACGATGTCTGCGACGAAGTTGACGAGCTCAAAGGCATGAGAAAAACACGGGATGAAAAAAGGATGAATGCAAATGGATAAAAAAACCAGGACAATCGCTTTATGCGGAAAAGGCGGTGTAGGCAAGACATCGGTGTCCGCGCTGATGGTAAAGAATCTCGCCCAAAGGAAAGGCCTTAAGGTTCTGGCAATCGATGCCGACCCCGCAGTGGGCCTTTGCACGGCGCTGGGAATACAAATCAAAAAAACCGTGGATGATATCAGAAATGATTTGATCAACTCCATCAAGAAAGGAGAGAGCCAGGATAAAGCCGCCACACTCAACATGCTCGATTACGAACTCTTTGATGCTTTGACGGAGTATAATAATGTCGCCCTGCTCGCGATAGGCCGGCCGGAATCCGAAGGCTGTTTCTGCAAGGTCAACTCTCTTTTGAAGGATATTATCCAGGATCTGGCGAAAAATTTTGACGTCGTGCTCGTTGACGGAGAAGCCGGGGTTGAACAGATCAACAGACGGGTAATGAAAACCGTCGATCACCTGATCATGATATCCGACACTTCCGCCAAGGGTGTGAATGTCGCCAACACCATCATGCATCTGGCCCAGGACAATAAGGCCGTGGATTATAAAAGCATCGGAATGATATTGAACAGGGTCAGGGATGAACGGGAGATCGAGAGTATAAAAAACAATGCGTCTCTTAATATTCTGGGTTGGCTGCCGGAAGATGATTTAATAAGAGAATTCGATTTTCACGGCAGGTCATTCATCGATTTTCCTGATGATGCAAGAGCCTGCATAACCGTAAAACAAATTATTCAGGATTTGCAGATCAGTTAGGCCAAATGGAGTCTGCCATGAATATTGCGATCGTGTATTTTTCACAAACAGGCCAGACGCGCAAAGTCGCCGAGGCGATGGCCGCGGGACTGCGCGAAAAAAAGCATATGGTAAAAGTTCTGGCGATGCAGAAGGTAAAACCTGCGGATATAAAGAGCTGTGATCTGCTGGGCGTGGGCTCCCCCTGCTTTGAGAGCCAGGCCCCGGGCCCGGTCCTGACCTGGCTGCGCGCGTGGCCGGATCTGAAGGGCAAATCAGCTTTTGTCTTTGCGACAGCGGGCGGAGTTCCCGGCCGCGTCTTGTATGACCTCACCAGAATACTGCGCGGCAGAGGCGCCAGAGTTATAGGCGGTTTCATGGGCCGCGGAATGGTGCATCACCCGGCCCCCTGCCTGACCGGACGTCTCCCAAATCGTCCCACCGCCGGTGACCTGGAACAGGCCCGCGCCTTTGCGGATGCCGTGGACAGGCACATGCAATCCGGCAATGCGGGCGCGATGCCGGAGAGCCGGCAGGACGCGCTTAAACCCACGTGGGGGTACTTCCAACTGGTAAGCCTTATCGCGAAGCCGTTTTTACTGCGCATTGTCCTGCCCAAGCCAAAGCTGACCCGGAGCCGGTGCAATCAGTGTCAGCTCTGCGCAAAAGAGTGCCCCGCCGACAGCATTACGTTCTCACCATTTCCGGTGCTGGATGGCCACTGTATCCGCTGCTACCACTGCCAGAATATCTGCCCGGAGAAAGCTCTGAATGAATCGTGGTGGTACGGCAATCTTGTTATCTGGTTTCTCTACAATACGATCTTTGCGCGTCTCTTTGGAGATTTAATAACAAGCCGGTGGAAAGGGCATTTTTTGTTTCCGGAACATTCAGTCCGACTTTGGCTACGTGTCCTTCTTTGCTAAATTCCAATCCCATATGATGCGTTCCTTTCTTATAGGTCTTTTTCTTCCGGCTTGACTTTGTACCAAGCCGCATACATGGCCGGCAGTACCAGGAGTGTCAGCACCGTCGCGACGAGCAGACCGCCGCCTATCGCCACCGACATAGGCCCCCAGAAGACGCTGGTGGCCAAGGGCACCATGGCCAGAATGGCTGCTGCAGCCGTCAGCATAATGGGACGGAAGCGGAGAACCGTGGCGTTGATAATGGCGTTCCAAAGTGATTGCCCGGCAACGATTTGCCGGTCAATCTGATCAATGAGAATCACCGAGTTACGCATGATGATGCCCGCCAGGGCCAACAGTCCCAGTAAAGACTTGTCTGATTTCTTCCATCAAATGTTGCGCGGCATCGCTATTGATTTGTAGTTCATCCAGATCAATGCCGATTCGATAATCAAAATTTAATTTCCCGTCGTTGAGCAATCCTCCCGCGGGATAAGGGTGGCGGTCGATGATTGCAATTTTTTCCACACCCGCGCGCTCC
>JBATES010000223.1:0-12195 GCA_049664145.1 Smithella sp. | reverse complement strand
GACAAGGGGTTGTACTTAAAACTCGGTACGGACGGTTTTGAAAACAAATTGAAGAAACTGAAAGGCGTACTGGCCGATCTGGAAAACAGAGGGATGAAAACCGGTTATGTATGTGTCGATTTATCTGATGAGTCGAAAGTGACGATTAAGCGCAAAAACATTCCGGAGAGAATGGCGCAGGAAGATAAAAGCAAACAATATCAAATTTGAGTTTATGGATCAGTAAAACTAAAAAGAGGGGAAACACGGATGGGTAAGAGAAGCAATGTAATCGTCGGGCTCGATATCGGGACAACCAAAACCACCGCGATAGTCGGCGATGTTACCGAAAGCGGGATTGACATCATCGGCATCGGCACATCGCAAAACAGGGAAATGCGCAAGGGAACGGTTGTCAATATCGACAGTATGGTGGAGTCGATAAAATTGGCCGTGGAGGAAGCCGAACATATGTCCGGTTGCCGGATCAATTCGGTGTTTGTCGGTATCTCCGGCAATCACATCAAGGGACAGAATTCCTTAAGCATCGTATCCATCAAGGGCAGAGAAGTTGACGAGAAAGACGTACAGAGAGTGATTGAAGCATCCGAAGCGATCGCCATTCCCGTCGGCAGAAAAATACTGCACGTTCTTCCTCAGAGTTATGTGATTGACGGCCAGGAAGGCATCAAAGATCCCATCGGCATGTCCGGCGTCAGACTGGAGGCGAAGGTGCACATTGTGACCGGCGCAATTTCCGCCATTCAGGACATTGAAAAATCCGTCAACCGCGTCGGCTTGGATATTGATGGTATTGTGCTGGAGCAGCTGGCGGCAGGCGAAGCAGTGCTGAGCAAAGATGAAAAAGAACTGGGAGTTGTGCTCGTTGACATCGGCGGAGCCAACACGTCTGTTACCATATTTTCCGAATCAAGCATCAAGCACACGGCAATCCTGCCTGTCGGCGGAAACTATCTTACGTCGGATATCTCCACCGGTTTGCGCACACCGCTGGCCGAAGCCGAAAAAATTAAAATTAAATACGCCTGTGCCATGACGGCCCTGATACCGAAAGATGAAACCATCCGGGTACCCAGTCTGGGCGGCCGGGAAGACCGTGAAGTATCGCGTCAAATACTCGGACGCATCGTCGAACCCAGAATGGAGGAAATCTTGAACCTGGCTTATAACGAGGTGGTCAAATTCGGGTTTGAAGATTTACTGGCGGCGGGTGTTGTCTTAACCGGCGGCACATCGCTTCTGGAAGGCGTCAGCGAGCTGGCAGAGAAAATTTTTGACATGCAGGCGCGCAAAGGCATTCCCATTAACGTGGGTGGATTGACGGACATCGCTAACTCGCCGGCGCATGCCATCGGTGTGGGGTTGATCCTTTACGGCCACAACCAGAATGTTTTAAGCGGTGTTTCAACAGGAATGTTTGGAAATATAAAAAGAAGCGTAAAGAAAATGTTTTCAGATTTTTTTTGAAAGGAAGGAGAGAACATGTTTGAATTAACTGAAGTATGTAACGAAAATCTGGCAAAAATCAAGGTGATTGGAGTGGGCGGTGGAGGCGGAAACGCCGTCAACACGATGATTTCATACTGCCTGCAGGGGGTTGATTTCGTCAATGCGAATACGGATGCGCAGGCTCTGGGCGTATCCAGTGCACCGGTCAAAATTCAAATCGGCACGCAAATAACCAAAGGTCTGGGGGCCGGTTCCGATCCGGAAATCG
The DNA here is from genome assembly GCA_049664145.1 of Smithella sp. Taxonomy (GTDB): domain Bacteria; phylum Desulfobacterota; class Syntrophia; order Syntrophales; family Smithellaceae; genus Smithella. The sequence continues at coordinate 10,478 of JBATES010000223.1, read as the reverse complement.
GCAAACAATCGGCCCTGGAATCCCGCGATGAAATCAAGCCGTATCTGGAAGGCGCGGACATGATTTTCATTACCGCGGGCATGGGCGGAGGCACGGGAACAGGCGCGGCTCCGGTGATTGCGGAGATTGCCCGGGAGTGCAGCGTGCTGACCATTGCCGTGGTCACCAAGCCTTTTCAGTTTGAAGGCAAGAAACGCAACATTCAGGCAGAAGAAGGCATTGCCCAGTTACGGGATGCCGTGGATACGCTGATTGTTGTTCCCAACCAGAGGCTTTTAAGCCTGGGCGGACGCAATCTTTCCCTGCTGGAAGCCTTCAAAAAAGCGGATGACGTTCTGTATCAGGCGGTCAAGGGCATATCCGATCTCATTCTGGTTCCGGGCCTGATCAATCTGGACTTTGCTGATGTCCGCAGCGTCATGAGCAACATGGGCATGGCCATTATGGGAACCGGCGTGGCCAGCGGTGAAAACAGAGCGGCGGAAGCGGCCCAGAGAGCCATTTCCTCTCCCCTTCTGGAAGACAATACCATTCAGGGCGCGCACGGCATTCTGCTCAACATCACCGGCGGTTCGGATCTGAGCCTTTATGAAGTCAACGAAGCTTCGTCGCTGATTCAGGAAGAAGCCGATGAAGATGCCAATATCATTTTCGGCACGGTCATTGATCCGAATATGGAAGATGAAGTTCGCATTACCGTCATTGCCACCGGTTTTGATGATTTTTCCAGAAAGAAAAACGAATCAATCGGCAACGTCACGCGTTTCCGCGGACTTGGCTCCAGAGAAGACCTGTCCACGCCGACGTACATCCGCCGAGAAAGAAAACTGAACACGGGGGAAGTAGCCGTTGTCGGCCTCGGGGACGAAAACGAACATATGGATATACAGATTCCGACATTTTTAAGGCGTCAGGCTGACTGATCAGCGTTAAGGGTTCATGTTTGGCTCCATGGTTCAAAAGTGACAGGGGCACTTACAGAATATAGGTCATCATAAAGCCATGGATTGGAAACTGAAGAAAACGCATGCTGGTGTTCTGGAAAATGAGAACGGCTATGTAAAAAAAATTTGGGGAGAATATAATACGGTTTGCCTTGCTTATCCCAATCATTACCGGACAGGCATGGCCAATCTGGGTTTCCAAACAATTTATAAAATATTTAATGCTCAACCTTCCTTTCTTTGTGAGAGGGTATTCCTGTCCGTTTCCGGAAACGAGGCCAGATTCGTTTCCGGAGCGGCGGGAATCTTTAGTCTGGAAAATCAAAAACCAATTCACGATTTTGATATTTTGGCCTTTTCTGTTTCTTTTGAAAACGATTATCCCCATATTTTAGAAATGATGGATAGGGCCGGCCTCCCTCTGCTGGCGAAGGATCGCTCTGAAAAACATCCGCTGGTGATCGGCGGCGGCATCGCTCTTACCCTGAATCCGGAGCCGTTGGCAGATTTTTTTGATCTATTTATTCTGGGTGAAGCGGAAGAAATCTTGCCGCAGTTTTGCGGCGCATTTGAAGATGCGCGCCGCCTGGGTCATTCGCGTCAGGAATTCTTGAGATTCGCGCAAAAAAATCTGAACAACATTTATGTCCCCGGTCTTTATGACGTTCATTATTCCTCGGAAAGTAAAATCAAGTCCATGAAACCGCGGGAAGACGGGCTGCCCGAAAAAATAAAAATACAGCGTGTGCGGGATCTTAATGCTTTTTGCACCGAGGAAGTTGTCAGTGCGCCTCAGACCGAAATGGAAGACATGTTTCTGGTGGAAGTGAACAGAGGCTGTGCCAGAGCGTGCCGCTTCTGCGCGGCCAGTTTTGTTTATCATCCGGTGCGTTTTCGCAGTCGCGCGGAGATTTCAAAATCCATTGACCGTGGTCTGCAACGAAAGAAGAAGATTGGTTTGATTGGAACGGCAGTATCCGATCATCCCGAGTTACTTCATATTTGCGAGTATATTATTACACAAAAAGCTCAGGCCGGTCTCGGGTCCCTGCGTATCGATCAGATCAATGAAAATATTGTCGACTTGATCAAGGAAGGCGGCATTGAAACGGTTGCTCTGGCGCCGGAGGCGGGTAGCCAGAGATTACGCGATGTTTTGCACAAAGGCATATCGGAGACCGATATCTTGAATGCTGTGGAATTGCTGGCGGGAAAAGATGTTTCCAATTTAAGGCTTTATTTTATGATCGGGCTTCCCAAAGAAGAAGAAAACGATATAGACGCCATCATTGAACTGACTAAAAAAATTCAGCACCATATCCGTAACAAATATGCGGGGAAGAAAAAGTTCCGCAGAATTATTTTGAGCATCAACCAGTTTATCCCCAAGCCGTCAACGCCTTTTCAGTGGTGCCCCCTGGAAGATGTCAGCATGGCCGGGAAGAAAATAAAAAAGATTGAAAACGCATTCCGCAAAGACAAACAGATTAAGGTTATTCACGATGTTCCCAAATGGAATTATATTCAGGCGCTGCTTTCCCTGGGGGACCGCCGTGTGGGAGAAATTCTGCTGGCCGTACACCGTCTGGAAGGCAATTGGGCACGCGCGCTGAAAGAGGTCACGATCAATCCGGATTTTTATGTTTACCGTCCAAAGTCATTTGATGAAGTGCTGCCCTGGGATATCATCCATCTGGGCGTTGCTAAAAAAGCGCTTATTGCAGAATGCCGGAAAGCCATGCAGGAATAAAAAATTGATTACCCGATGAACTGTTTGGCGTATGAAGATAAATTTGAGTGGACAATATCGGCAAATCGTTATTATAATATAGAAAAACAAGGAAAATTTAATAAAGAAATGGAAAGTGCAATTGCCAGAGCGATACAATTAAAATACCAGCCCGTAGCGCTTTTGTGGTCTGATGAAAAACCGGCAGACGCCATGCAGTTTTCTGAGCGCAAATGGGGCTGCGTGATGTGGCTGGCTGTACATGCGGCCAAAGGCAAAGCAGCGGCAGCCGATAAAAGTACTTTCGGTTGTATCGGCGGTGGTGTGGGATTAGGCTTCGGCGAGCAGTATAAAAATTTCCCCGGCGGTGAAGAAGGTTTCTGTCATTTTCTTTCCACCGGCAATGCCGAACGCCAAGGCGGTATGGAAATTGCCGAAAAGATAAAACCTTTTATGACCAAGGAAAGCTACAATAATTTTCTGCACGGCGAGCGCTATATTCAAACTCCTGAGCTTGCGGAAAAATTTATCGCTAACCTGCCGATGACGGACATCCCCGCAAAATATGTTGTTTTCCGTCCGTTGTCCGACATTGATTTGTCCAAAGAAAAACCGCAGACGGTAATTTTTTTCGTCAATCCTGATCAACTTTCCGCTTTAACCGTTCTGGCCAATTACGGACGAGGCGATAATGAAAATGTCATCATTCCTTATGCCGCCGGTTGCCAGACGATTGGCATTTATCCCTACCGTGAAGCAAAATCCGCAAAGCCGCGCGCGGTCGTTGGCTTGACCGATCTTTCCGCCCGTGTTTACGTACGCAAGCAGTTGAATGATCCCCATCTGATGACCTTTGCCGCGCCTTTCGCACTCTTTGAAGAAATGGAACAAAATGTTCCCGGATCTTTTCTGGAACGCCACACCTGGCAGAGCCTGTTATCAGACACTTAAGCCTGGTTTTTCGTGCCGCAATTTTACAATTTAATTGTCAGTCTTTATCGGGTGTGCTAGTTTGCTGCCTGTCAAAGAAAATATGACATCAGTAAAATATCAACGACATCGAGATGAAATCAAAAAAAATCAGTCCTGTCCGATATCTGGAAAGTTTGAACATTAACAAAATGCGTTTTGGCCTCCAATCCGTGACTGAACTTTTATCAAGGCTGGGCAATCCACAAAAGTCGTATAAAACTATCATTATTGGCGGTACCAACGGCAAAGGTTCCACCGCGGCGATGGTTGCCTCCATCCTGCGCAATGCCGGTTACCGGGTCGGTTTATACACGTCGCCGCATCTCGTCGATGTGAGGGAGAGAATTGTCATCAATGGGAGGAAAATATCCCGAAAGGATTTCAGCCGGACAATTGAGCATGTAAAACATAAGATTCACAAGCCGGTAACGTACTTTGAATTTCTAACCGCAGCGGCGTTTGTTTATTTTCAAGAAAAGAACATTGATATTGCCGTTCTGGAGGTCGGTCTGGGCGGCCGACTGGACGCGACCAATGTGTGCACGCCGCTTGTTTCAGTCATCACCAATATTGATTTCGATCACATGGCCTATCTGGGTGGAACGCTGGAAGCGATTGCCCGGGAGAAAGCCGGCATCATCAAACGAAAAGGGATTTGTCTGACCGCGGCAAAACAAAAGAAAGTTCTGGACGTCTTCCAGGGCGTATGCCGGCGCCGTCAGGCAAGGCTTTATGTTTTGGGATGTCATTTAAAAATTAAAAAACAAACAGACGGATATTTTGCTTACGAGGGATTGCATCGCCATTTAAAAAATCTGAAAATTCCGCTGCGGGGAGCTCATCAGGCAAGCAATGCCGCTCTGGTTCTGGCGACGATAGAAATTTGTGAAGAAAAAGGTTTAAATATTGATGATACGGCGATTCGCAGGGGGCTGGAAAATACACGTTGGGCTGCCCGCCTCGAGGTCCTGCGGGAAAACCCTCTTTTCATTCTCGATGGCGCGCATAATCCTGCCGGAATCGATTCTTTGTGCCGTTCTCTGAAAAAAGATTTCTCCTGTCGCCGATTGATTTTTATTTTCGGCGCCTTGGCGGATAAGGATTTTCGGCTCATGCTGAAAAAGATAGCGCCTTGTGCTCAAACGATCATCTTGACGCCATTAAAAACAGAACGGGCAGCTTCTGTCAACGAAATGAGTGAAGCCCTGATCAAAATCGGTCGTACTCCGATGATCGCTGAAAATGTTACTCAGGCCATGAAAAAGGCATTTGCTCTGGCCGACAAGAAAGATTTGATTTGCGCTGCCGGTTCTTTTTATCTGGCGGGAGAGATAAAACAGGCGTTTCCTAAACTTGCTGTCTGTGATAATAAAAGAGCACGGTAAAATTTACTCATCAAAGGTAGAAAAATAGCGTGAGTGGGCGTAATCGACTCAAAGCAGAAGAAGAAAAAAGAAAATCTCCCGCATTCTCTGCTTATTTAAAAATCTTGTTTCTTTCTCTGACCATTATTACTTCCTGTCCCCAGGCTTTTTCTGCGCAAACATCCGTTCAGGACAGTTCTTTGCAGATTGAAGCCGACAGCATGGATTATGACAGCATCCGTGAAGTCTATCACGCAAAAGGCAAGGTAAAAATAATATACAGCGGCGCGGCGCTTGCCGCGGATGAAGTGGAACTGGATAATAAAGACAATGTGGCCACCGCTCAGGGTAACGCGTTTCTGAAAATGGAAGAAGACACTCTGCAGGGAGAAAAAATTATTTTCAACTTTGAAGATAAAACCGGCGCCGCTTATCAGGCTGATGCTTTTTACGCGAGAAATAATTTTTATGTCCACGGCGATAAAATTGAGAAAACCGGTGAGAACACCTATCTCATTCAACAACCTTGCGCCACAACCTGCGACGGCGACAATCCGGACTGGCAGATTGCCGGCAGTGAAATGCAGGTTACCCTGGAAGGGTATGGATTGATGAAAAATGCCCGCTTTCTCACCAGAGGATTTCCAGTGTTTTATACCCCGTATCTTCCGTTTCCCGCAAAAACAAAACGACAGACGGGATTGATTCTTCCGCATTTCGCTTATTCCCGGGACAAGGATGGCTTCGATATCGAGATTCCTTTCTTCTGGGCTATTTCACCGCAGATGGATGCCACTTTTTATCAGCGCTACATTGAAAAAAGAGGATTTAAGGAAGGCGTGGAATTCCGATATTATCTGGGAAAAAAATCTGTCGGCCTGCTTTACGGTGATTACATCGAAGATGCCTGGGATGTTGCGGAAAGAAAAGATGGAATCAGCCGGGACTGGCAGGGAGCGCACCGGCGCTGGTCTTATTATTTCAATCACCAAACGGATTTTGATTCCCGGTTTTATGTCAGAACGGACCTGAAGAAAGTATCCGATAAATGGTATTTTAAAGATTTTTCCGCTCATAATTTCTATCTCCAGAATTATGCCTCTTCTGCGGAAGACAACTTTAAAAATGTATCTTTCAAGGGAGACAAGTCTCTGCATTATCTGGAATCAACCGCGCGTGCTTACAAGGGCTGGTCCAATATTAACCTGACAGGATTAATCAACTACACCGAAGATTTTGCAGCTGCCGACAATGAGCATACTTTGCAGAAATATCCGGAAATAGTTTTGACAGGCGTTAAGCAGCCGTTGTTCAGAACGCCTTTATTTTATGAATTCACCGGCGCTTATGATTATCTATACAGGGGGGAAGGAGACCATGGGCATTTTGTGGATTTTACGCCGACCCTTTCTCTGCCCGTTGATATATTCGGATATCTGAAATTAACGCCGCAGTTTGCTTTCAAGGAAACGTTTTGGAGCCGGGATGAACATCAAAATGATGCACAGGATCAAGAGGATGGCCGGGCAATTTATAATGCCTCGGTGTCTTTAAGCAGCCAACTCTCGCGCGTATTTGATTTCCAGGGAGGGCGTTGGGAAAAAATCAGACACGAAATTAAACCGGAGATCATTTATGCTTATGTGCCCAACGTCTCTTCAGATGAGGTCCCCGATTACTATCTGCCTGTGTCTGCTCCTTTTGTATTTCCGATAACGCCTCTGTCCAGTAACTCACTGGATGAGCAAAGCGCCCTTGGCTGGGCACTGACCAATACTTTGACGACCAGGATCAAAGATAAGGATGGCGCTCCCAGCTATCTGGAATTTCTGAGGCTGAAGTTATTTCAGGCATACGATATCCACGAAGCCAGCAGAGACGTGGCGGAGAATGAGGTCAAAAGAAAACCGTTTTCTGATCTGGGAATTGAACTGGATATCTCTCCTCATAAATATTTTTCTTTAAAAGCGCGCAGCAAGTACAATTTCTATGACAATTTGAAGCAAAATAATTTTGATTTACGTTTCAACGACTGGCGAGGCGATTCCATGTCTGTCAGTTACCGGTATACGGCGGACTCTCTTCAGGAAATCAATTTCGGTCTCAAGGCTGTCATCAACAGAAATATTGATGCCATGTTTGCTTCCAAGTACGACCTTGATAATTCCCGGCGGATAGAAAATTCAATGGGATTTGTTTATCACAAGCAGTGCTGGAGTCTGGGTGTCGATATGACCGAGACCGATGACGATGTCCGCTTCTCGTTTAGAATATCCCTGGCCGGTTTTGGAAAGATGGGCGGTAAATAAACTTTTCTCCGCTGAACAGGTACTGGCTTTGGCGAATATAATTTCAGTCAGGACATTTGCGGGATAACGATTCTATGGAAAAATATTATGGATACTCTAATTTTAACCGCAACCAGTTTTATCATTGCCATATCGTTGATGATGACCGGCAAAAAGGACAAATTGCAGGCATCTTTCGCCGGATTGTGCGCGGCCGTCTTTACCTCACAGGTGGCCACTACGCTGGAAAATATTTATCCTTTCGGTTGCCTGATGATCATCCAATACCTGGGACTGCTGGCCGTGGCGCCTTTGGCGCTTTTGTTTTTCCGTTATCTGACCAGAGAACGGACATTAATTTCCAGAAGAATTTTCTTCGTATTGGTTTTAATCAGTGTCTGCGGCGCTTTTTTTGTTTTTACACCCCTGGCGCAAACCGCGTATTTTTATCCGGTGATAGTGGGCTACACATTTTTTGTCTTAGTCTTCTGCTATCTTGCGCTGCTGTGGCGTGTAACAAAATTGCCTGCCGGAACGGAAAAACGACGCCTCGGTTATCTGCTGGTTGCCTGTCCCATCGCCTTGATTTTAAGCCATATTGATTTTTTGAATAACCGGGGATTGAACCTACCCGTGATTAGCGGGATGGTCATATCGCTGCTGCTGTACTTTGTTTTGCTGATTATCGCTTACCCGCAGCTCCAGAAATTGCATGATTTTTTTGCCCGTTCCCTGGTTATTCTTGTCAGCACCGTCACCGGCGCCGTCATTCTTTATTTTGCGGTCGGGTTTTTCCACGGAACCCCGCCTTTTTCCGGATTACTGGTGGCCTCTTTCCTGATCGTCATTTCCCTTTCGCCGATGCGAATGATTTTGAGAAAAATATTCAGTTACTTTTATCCCGAAAGCAGAGATGTCTTTACGTCTCTTTATGAATTTGACGAAAAGCTCGAAAGAGAAAAAGACCTGATGCTGGCAGAAATGGCGCCCGTTCTGGCCCATGAAATCCGCAATCCGCTGGGTTCCATCAAAGGGGCTGCTCAATATCTGAAAGAGGAAGCGGCCAATGATGAACAGAGGAGTCTCTTGAATGTTATTGTTGAGGGGACGGACAGGCTGAATGATGTCGTCAGCCGGTTTCTCGAATACACACGCCCCTATCAACTGAACCTGAAACGCCATAACATTAATGGTATTATTAAAAAAACCATTGCGCTGATTGCCGCTAATAAGCTGATGGAAAAAATTAACATCATCGAGGACCTGGATGAAAATATGCCCGCGGTGGAAGTGGATGACCAGCAATTTATGCAGGTTGTTTTGAATATAACTTTAAACGCCATAGAATCCATGCCACAAGGCGGAACGTTGACTTTTCGCACAGCCGGTCCGGGAGCAGATGCCGAAGGCATGATAACGCTCTCCATCCGTGATACCGGACGTGGAATCAGTAAAAATGATATAAAAAATATATTTAAACCGTTTTTTACAACCAAGGAAAGGGGCGTGGGCCTTGGTCTGGCCATCTGTCAGAAAATCATCAAGGAGCATGGTGGCAGCATCAGCGTGGAATCAGATCCCTCCAGAGGCACAGAATTTCTCATCAAGATTAAAACGGCCGGATGAAGTCCGCAACAAGGCATTGCTGCTTGATTTAAAATCGAAAGCGTAATAATTACAAGCATGAAAAAGATATTAATCGTGGATGACGAACTGAATATGCGGCTGGTTTTATCCGCCATGCTGAAGAAGGAAGGCTTTACGGTATCTTCGGCGGCCAACGGAAGAGAAGCTTTACAGATCCTGCAATCAACCGGCATAGCTGTCGTCATCACCGATTTAAAAATGCCCGATATCGACGGGATGGCGCTGCTCATCCGTATTTCCGAGCAGTATCCGGAAATTCCTGTGATTATGATTACCGCTCACGGGACTATCGCCACGGCGGTGGAGGCGTTGAAAAAAGGCGCGTTTGATTACATTACCAAACCATTTGATCTTGACGATTTGAAAAACATCATTGCCAAAGCCGTCAAAACGAGAGTTTTAAAAGAAAACGAATTGTCCGTCGCACCGTCAGAGATTGAGCGCATCGGCATGATCGGGACCAGTCCCAAAACGATGGAAATATTCGACGCCATTAAACGGGTGGCGCCGACAACCACAACCGTCATGGTCACCGGTGAAACAGGCACCGGCAAGGAGCTGGTTGCCGACGCTATTCACTACAGCTCCCCGCGCAAAGACAGCCCGCTGATTAAAATCAACTGCGCCGCGATTGCCGAAACATTGATGGAGAGTGAACTCTTTGGTTATGAAAAAGGCGCTTTCACCGGAGCCATGGTGACCAAACCGGGGAAATTTGAACTGGCGCACAAAGGGACTCTTTTTCTTGATGAAGTAGCCGAAATTCCGCGCGAGATGCAGGTTAAACTGCTGCGTGTAATCCAGGAGCGTGAATTCGAACGGGTTGGAGGCTTGAGAACCATCAAGGTGGACGTCCGCATTATCGCGGCCACCAACCGTAACCTGGCCCGTGAGGTCAAGGCGGGGAACTTTCGCGAAGATTTATATTATCGCCTTAATATTTTCCCCATCGATATTCCCCCGTTGCGCGAAAGAAAGGAAGACATCCCGCCTCTGGTCGATTATTTTCTGGGCAAGTTTAACAAAAAACTGGAACGGTCCGTTGGAATGGACAGCGGCGTGCAGGAGATGCTTCTGCGCCATGAGTGGCCGGGCAATATCCGCGAATTGGAAAATATTATCGAACGCATGATATTAATGGCGAAACATAACCGGATTACCGAACAGGAAATTCCACTCGAATTTAAAGAAGCGGTCAATCAGGCTGCCACCGTTCCGTTCGATGATGTTGAAAAGCCTTATAAAGAGCATCTGCGTGACCAGGTGGGGAATGTGGAAAGGCAGATGATTATTCAATGCCTTGACGAAACCGGCGGCAATGTGACCCAGGCCGCCAAGAAAATGGGTTTGAGCCGCAAGGGATTGCAGTTGAAAATGATTAAATATGATTTGCGCAAAGACGCAAAGTAACTAGTGCTTGATTTCAATATTAACCGTGTCATTTCGAAGGAACGAAGTGACTGAGAAATCTTTATAATCATTGAATAAGATTTCTCCCTTCGGTCGAAATGACATATCGGTAACTTTTGCAAGT
>JBATES010000222.1:0-2318 GCA_049664145.1 Smithella sp. | reverse complement strand
GCAAACAAGGGAAAACCACGGTCTCCATCTTGAAACACGGGAAGGAAAAAGCTTTTAAAATCGCTTGGGAAAGAAGGAAAGAAAAAGAGGCAGAACGATTATCTCTGTACAGGAAAAAATAGTAGGGATACCGGTGACCCGGCATTTCCGAAATACGTTTTTGAAATGAAATGTCGGTGCAGGCCGCTTGGACCTCAAGAGACAGAGATGGGTCAAAGAAGTAATATCCACACCAAGGCTGCGGTTAGAAGCGCGCCTGTCACGTGAGCCACAATAAGATTGGTTATAAAGCTGCGTTTAAAGTCCTTCAAAACGTTCTTTAAGTCGGATTTCAACAGTGACAAATCCGACTTGAGCAGTCGGTCGCCGGTGGCCGAAATAATTCTTGTCTGCCAATCGACCAAGGCTTCGGCTTGTTGTCGGGTAAATTCGTGCTCCTCCAAATAGTTGATCATTTCAAGCGTTTTTAGGATCATTTTTCTCTCCATTCTCACGGCGGCACTAGAGCGAGGATCAGGCTATAGGCCGAGTCTTGCGGTTCTCGTCCGCGATATTTTTCATTGGTAGTTCCGGAGAAAATGATCGCGAGAAGTCTGTATTTCTCCATCGACAATCCGCGCAATTGCGTTCCTTTTCATATATTCGATATCAATATAGACGTAGCTGGACTCAGTGTTGTCCGGTTAAGGAATTGCAGTTCAACTATTTGAAAATATTACAAAAGGTGAAATTTTTTACTTGACAAATCCCTGAAGATCGGTCGCGATTTTTTCATAATTACCCCATTATTTCAAGGAGTTATGAAAATGCCGCGACATCTGTCACCAAAGAAAATCTATGCTGCCCGCACGTTCAAGCAACTTTGCCGCCCCTTAGCCTCAATACTGCCAAGCGCGCCGCTACTTGAATCGCGATGCAACAGGCCTCTGCAAATGGACTTTGAACATCAACTCAACGCTCTAATTTTCTTCCACTTGGAAGAGCACACTTCCGGACGGCATCTGATCCAGACCCTCCAAGAGGACGAGTATGCTCGCAATAACATTGCGCCTCCGGGAGGGATACAAAAAAGTTCTTTCTTTGAGGCTATGCATGAGCGCGGCCTTGAGCAGTTCATGTTTGTCTTTCAGGAGCTGCAAAAACAGGCGTCCACAATCTTGCCTCTTAAATTTCCTGAGCTCGGAGAATTGGTTGCTATTGATGGTTCCCTCATCGATGCTGTGCTTTCAATGCACTGGGCCGATTACCGCGATGGCGCCAAAAAAGCCAAAACCCATATCGGCTTTGATGTCAACCGGTCAATTCCTCGGAAAATTTTCCTTACGGACGGCAACAGCGGTGAACGTCCTTTTGTCAGCCAGATCTTGGAACCAGGTCAGACCGGCATCATGGACCGAGGCTACCAATGCCATCAAAATTTTGACTTCTGGCAGACTGAAGGAAAGCACTTCGTCTGCCGCATCAAGGCCAATACCAAAAGAACTTGTCTGGAAAGTTACCCGCTGCCTCCAGGCAGCATCGTATTTTTCGATGCCAAGGTCCTGTTGGGACAGGCCGGCATCAACCAGACAGAAAAGCCTCTACGTTTGGTCGGCTACCAGGTTGGCGGTATAAAGTATTGGGTGGCCACAGACCGCTTTGACCTGACTGCCGAACAGATCGCCCAGATTTATAAGCTGCGCTGGGACATCGAGAAATTTTTCGCTTGGTGGAAACGACACCTGAAAGTTTACCACCTGATATCCAGAAGCGAGCATGGCCTTATGATTCAAATTCTCTCGGGACTCATTACCTACCTTCTCCTCGCAATCTACTGCCACGAGGAGCATGGGGAAATGGTAAGCATAAAAAGAGTCCGAGAGTTACGAAACAAAATTCTCAACGAAACCAGAGCCGCAGAGCCTGAACAGCCCGACCCCGACAATCAAGACCACCGACAAACTGAAAACTTATATGCAAGTCCCTAACCGGACATTACTGAATTTTTTTGACAACTGTGATTTTTTTGTGATAATCATGGCGAGCGTTCCGCAATTTTCAGCAAAGATTCAAGATAAATACTGTCTCGGAGACTTCCGTGACTGCGCCAGATATGCCTATGCAAGACAGCATGGCAGAGGCAATATCCCCGAAGACCTTTTTCCCAACGCCCCTCATTTCTAGCCCTCCACTCAGTTTTTTCCGCTCGTAATGAAGTGGTGGCGGTTTTTGAGACAGGTGTGTAAGCAATGAACCGAACTTAAAAAAGGAGGAGGTTCATGTCGCAAAACCGAACACGTCACAGCGCAGAATTTAAGGCCAAGGTTGCTTTGGCCGCC
>JBATES010000221.1:0-7970 GCA_049664145.1 Smithella sp. | reverse complement strand
ATACGCCGCTTAATGTTAATACTATTATGAGACGGTTAATAATTCCATTTCTCCGACATAAAGAAAAAGGCCCCATGATTTTATATCACTCACAGGGCCTTATAATATTTTATATTTTTAAATATATTAAAATTGATCGATCTTATTTTTTCATTTCGATAATAGCTTCAACTCTGCGGTTCTTCTTTCGTCCTTCTTCCGTATCGTTGCCGGCAATCGGTATTTTCTCTCCCAAGCCGGTCGCGGTAATACGTTTACCATCTATACCAAATTTATCAATAAGATATTGACCAACATTGCTTGCCCGTTTTTCCGACAAAAGCTTATTGTAGGCTTCATTGCCCACATTGTCGGTATGACCTTCTATAACCGCTATGGAATCCGGATTTCCGTTCATATAATCAGCAACTCTCTTGATGTCGTCATAATATTTTTCCCTAACGATTGTCTTGCCGGTATCAAATTCAACCGTCAAGGCTATCGTAACCTTCTCCTTTGCAGGAGCTTTTTGATCATCCACCGCAACAACAGGTGCTGCGTGACGTTTATCCTTATCTTCAACAATTCCACCCTTTTCGGAATCAGCGGGACACCCTTGATGATCGACTATACGACCGGCAGGCGTACTGGAACATTTGTCGAGGTCGTCGCACACACCATCACCATCGTTATCCGCGCATTTCTTTTCCCCGCCGAAGGAAAAAGTGACGCCGATGGTGGCCATAAAATCATTATAAGTTTCATTCATAGGAATGACATGACGGATATCGGCACGCACGGCAACGTCGTCGGCAAAAAATAAATTGGAGACTTTTTGCGGTAGAAATATTTTCAGACCGGCACCATAATCAAGGGCAAGTTTATTCATGTTATCATTAGGAGAATCATAATGAATACCTCCCACGCCTATGGCAAAAAACGGAACGACATTGCTCGTCGGAAAAAAATGATAGAGGCCTTCAACACCCAACCAGGATAAGGACACATCATCATCTTTAGTAATAGGATCAACTTGTGTCTCTGTCGGGATGAAACTGAAAAATCCTTCTATCCCTAAATTTCTCGTAAAATTATAACCGGCTCGTAAACCCATGGTGAAAGAATTGTCAAAATCATACTCGTTAGTTTCGAAATTATATAATCCAACAAAGGGGGTGACTGAAACGGAACCGGCTTTCACTTCTGCCTGTGCTGATGTCAATAAAGCCATCAGCATGATGATGACCACTAAGAATCCAATTTTTTTCATAATACTCTCCATTCGTCATAAATTTTGAAACATTGATGCTTATAAAAAACAATTAATGAATGTTTATGTGAATACTGGGTTTTTTTATTTTTTAAAATTTTTAGGATTCTATAAAGAATATTTTAAATAATCAATGTAAAAATAGCAGTTCATTCCTTTGCGGCCTTTTTCAGATCGATATGACAGTATCCGTGAGGGTTTTTCTTCAAATAGTCCTGATGGTATTCTTCTGCCGGATAAAATTCCTTCGCCGGCACAATCTCTGTGACGATCTTTTTAGAATATTTGCCTGATTTTTGAAGATTTTCCAAAGATTTCTTTGCTGCTTTTTCCTGTTCCGGGTTCGTATAAAATAACGCTGACCGGTATTGACTGCCGATATCATTCCCCTGCTTATTGAGACTTGTCGGATCGTGTAATTCCCAAAAATGTTGAAGCAGCCGCTCATAACTGACCACCTTCGAATCAAAAGTTATGCGTACAGCTTCGGCATGGCCTGTTTTATCAGCACAGACTTCCTCATAAGTTGGATTTTTTGTTGTTCCCCCTGTGTAACCCGATTCACTGTTGATTACACCTTTCACGCGGCTGAAGTACTCCTCTACACCCCAGAAACAACCGGCCGCAAAAATGGCCGTTTGAGTATTCCCGGAATTTTTTCCTGCAAATAAATACAAATAATCACCATAGCCGGATTCTTCCATTTTTCCCCTGGGAATGAATTTTAACGATGCGGAATTGATGCAGTATCTTTTACCTGTGGGAGCCGGTCCATCGTCAAAAACATGACCCAGGTGAATATCCGCTGTTGTGCTTCTTACTTCCGTGCGCTTCATGAAAAGACTATTATCAGGTTTTTCAGAAACAACTTTCTTTTCAATAGGTTTGGTAAAACTTGGCCAGCCGCTGCCCGAATTAAATTTTTCAGTAGAACTGAAAAGCGGTTCTCCCGAAACGATGTCCACATAGATACCTTCCCTGTGATTATTCCAGTAATCATTCCGGAAAGGTGCCTCGGTCGCGTTACCGAAGGCCACATCACACTGAAGCGGAGTCATCTTTTTCTTCGCTTCTTCCCTTATTGTTTTCTTATCCACAACCTGTCCTCCTTTTTCCCTCTCGTTGGAAACTTTCGCGAGTAAGAATGCCCCTATAAAGCCGAAAATCAAAATAATTATCAAGACGCGAAGGTATCTGTTTTTCATGATCTCACCACCTGGTAGAAATATAATGATTGCATGACTATAGGGCAAGGGCTGTGAAAATAATTTTAACAGTCGGCATAGCAATCTTTTGAGATATGAATGCCGGTTGATTGACAATGTCTTTGAACTGCAAAATTTTACTTTTCTATAATATCCGGCAGTGCTATCATTTTCATAACTTTCAGGTCGGAATGCTTAGCTTGAGGAAAGCATGAAAAAGATAGTTACCTGTTTTATTGTTATGCTGCTCAGCGCGCAGTTTTGCATGGCTGAATCACATCATAGCGGTGAGGACTGGTTTCGAAAAGGGAAACAATTCTTTGCCGCAAAAAATTATCATGATGCCATCGATGCATTTACCAATACAATCAAACTTAATCCAAAACATGCAAAGGCCTATAACAACCGTGGAGCCGCCTATAATAATCTGGGCCATTACGAAAAGGCCCTAGCTGATTATGACAAGGCGATCGCGCTGAACACTAAAGACGCAAAATTTTATCACAACCGGGGGGCTGCCCATTACAATCTGTACCATTTCGAACAGGCCATTAAGGATTTTGACCAGTCCATTGCTCTCGATTCTGAAGATGTTAATTTGTATGTGGACAGAGGGATAGCTTATGACCGAATCAGTAATTATGATATGGCTATCGCAAACATGAAAAGAGCCGCCCGACTTGGAAATCAACAGGCAAAAAACTACTTAAGCAGGCATGGTATTGTTGCACCTGGAAATGGGGGCAAACGCAGCCTGGGCATTAATTCCTTCACGAAAAAAAAGAGGGCAAATTGAACTCCCTGAATTTCCGGAAAAGCAGCAGCATCAATCAACGCGAGCTTTTTTCCTGTTGACATAACTTACTCTTCCATATATATTACAACCGGAGTAACTATTAGAAAATATATTATTTCTATCTTTAGCCGTCGGGACGGTTTTGTGCGGGAAAAATAAAAAAGGATTTCTTAACATACTTCCATTTGAATAAATTAGAGCATGACTCGCTGTGGAAGAGCGAAAAATACTTCCAAAATATTACAGAAAACTTTTCGGACATCTTCATCATTACGGATCAGGCTGGTCAGGTAAAATATTGCAGCCGTTCCGTCGAACGTTATACCGGATATACACCGGAAGAAATAATCGGAAGAAGCGCTCTGGCGTTTGTTCATCCGGATGATGTCGACCGCGCTGCCGATGATTACGGCAAAGCCCTTCTGGCGGACAAGAAAGCCCTCATCCCTGACGAATTACGTATCATCCACAAAAACGGTTCAATCATTTATTTGGAGGGAGCGTGGAGAAATCTTCTGGACAATCCGGATATAGCGGGTCTGGCCATCACGGTCAGCGATATCACGGAACGCAAACAGGTAGAAGAAAAGCTGCATCAAAGCGAAGTAAAATACTGGGCAATTCTTGAAAGCATCAAAGATGGCTATTACGAAACCGATCTTGAGGGCAACTTTACTTTCTTTAATGATTCATTATGCAGAATCCTTGAACGTTCCAGAGAAGAACTGTTGGGCACGCATTACCGGGAATATTTGGATAGAAATTATCTGGAAAAGATTTTCCAGGAAGGCAGCAAAGTACAGCAAACGGGAAAACCCATCGAAGATTTCAATGGTCTGGTTAAAACTAAAGATGGAACCACAAAAGACATTGAAATATCCGTGTCACTGATAAAAGATATATCCGATAAACCCTCAGGATTCAGCGGTTTTGTGCGTGACATTTCCGAGCACAAGAAAATCGAGAAAAAATTAAAAAACGAAGAACAGATTTTTCGTTCTCTCGCCGATCAATCTTCGGACATCATTCTGCTTGTCAACAGAAAAGGTGTTATCACTTATGAAAACAAAGCGGTGGATGAAATATTAGGATACAAACATGAGGAAAGAATCGGCGCCAGCTCTCTGGATAATATACATCCCGATGATTTGAAACATGTTACTGATGCATTCAGAGTTCTATTTTCTGATAAAAATTCCCATACCCTAAAAACGGAAGTTCGCCTTCGTAAAGCGGATGGAAACTGGCGCACGTTTGAATCGGTAGCCAGTAATTTAATCCGCAATAATTTCGTTAAAGCAGCCATCATCAATCTCCGGGACATCACCGAACGCAAGCAGACGGAGGAAAAGCTTCGGCAAACTTTGAACAGTCTCAAAAAAGCTGTTTCGGCCACGGTTCAGGTACTCGTATTCGCGTTGGAAACCAGAGATCCATACACGGCTGGCCACCAGTTCCGCTCAGCCAATCTGGCCTGTGCCATCGGTAAAGAAATGGGGCTGACGGAGAACATGATTGAAGGTATCCGCATGGCGGGCACCATCCATGATATCGGGAAAATGGCTATCCCGACTGAAATACTGACCAAACCGTCCAAACTGACCAATATCGAATACAAGCTGATTAAAGAACATTCAAAGATCGGATATGAGATGCTGAAAGGCGTGGAATCTTCCTGGCCGCTGGCACAAATCGTTCATCAACATCATGAAAGAATGGACGGAACAGGATATCCCCGCAACATGAAAGGTGAAGAAATCCTTCTAGAGGCCCGCGTTATGGCTGTTGCCGATGTCGTTGAGGCCATGGCATCCCACCGCCCTTACCGGCCATCTCTGGGCAT
Source organism: Smithella sp. (assembly GCA_049664145.1). GTDB lineage: Bacteria > Desulfobacterota > Syntrophia > Syntrophales > Smithellaceae > Smithella. The sequence continues at coordinate 2,877 of JBATES010000221.1, read as the reverse complement.
TGAATTCGCTTTGGAAGAGATAGAAAAAAATAAGGGTATTCTTTATGATGATGTTGTAGCCGATGCCTGTCTGAAATTATTTCGGGAAAAAGAATACCGGTTTTCATCAATCAATCATGAGCAGTGCAATCTGTCATGATTGATCATGTTGAATGTAATAAGTTAGAAGAAACGTTTATGCAAAGAATTATTTTAGCCATTTTTATTATTTTGACTTTTCTTTGTTCCCCGGCGATCAGCGCAAATGGAACAAACTGGGTAAAGAAAGCAAACGCCTTATGGGATGGCAAGAAATACACCAACCCGAAAAAGGCAATTGAATATCTGAGCAATTTCATCAAGCAGAAACCGGATGCGGCAGCGGCTTATTATAATAGAGCGGTTGCGTACGGACAAATGGGGCAACACAAACGTGCCCTTGCAGATTATAATCAAACCATCCGTCTCAAACCGGATTTGGCCCAGGCGTATGTCAATCGGGGCGTTATTTATTTAAACCAGGGCAACAAAAAGCTAGGATGCTATGATGCGCAAAAAGCCTGCAGATTGAAAAACTGTCTATTGCTGGATATGGCCAAAGTTAAAGGGTTCTGTAAATGATGAAAAGTTTTTGGTCGCGCGATGTCTCTACAAACCTCTAACGGCCTGGGGCTTTGGCTTGTATGGCCTGCGGAACAGACTGGTTTCTTCCCATCATGATCATATCGATGAGAACGTTAATGCTCTCGTTGATGTAAGGCGCATACTGTTCTCTGGCCTTCTTCTTCATTTCAGAAGGTGATTCCTTCTGAGCGCCGCCATTTTCCTTCTCCATTTCCTTGCGGAAGTCGGTAATTTTGATAACACCCTTTTTCGCGGCCGCCTCTTTATTGTTTTTAATAATCTCTGTAAATTTTTCGTCTTTTGAGACACGGGTAACGGATTTCACCGCCAACTCACTATAGATGGCCTTGTCTAACGGTTTCCAAACCGGTGTGGATTTGCCCGTCATATCTATAAAAGATGATATGGCCTGTGCCGGTAGAGGATATTCCAGTGTCGTTTCCCCGATATCTTCAAAAAGAAATAAGCCGGGCACTCGCACATCCGCTCCCACGCCGATTTTCTGCGTGGACTTACCTCTGGGCAGAAAATAAAGTGCTGTAGTTACTCTCATACCGCCCAAATCGCGGGGCAGTCGTGACAGCGTCTGGACGGATCCCTTGCCGAAAGTATGATCAGATCCCACGATGACCGCTCGGTTATAGTCCTGGAGGGCACCTGCCACAATCTCGCTTGCCGAAGCGCTTAAACGGCTGGTCAAAACTACCAGTGGGCCGTTGAAGATATCTTGCGGTTCTTCCGCTGGAAATGCAATCACCTCAATATCATCACCTTTGATGCGGGTTGATGACGAACCGTTAATGAATATCGTCAAAAGGCCCTGACTATCTTTCGTCGCCACAACAGCGCCCTTGCCCAGGAAAAGTCCGGCGATACGCACCGCCTCGCCCAGCAGTCCTCCTCCGTTACGCGACAAATCCAGAACGATCCCATCTACCCGTTGCCGACGAGCGTCAGCGATCAGCTCCTTGACATCTTCATAACAGGATTTGCTTGTTTTTTCGTCGCCGTAGAAAGACGGAAGGTCAATAACCCCGAATTTGTATTGTTTCCCCTGGAATGACCTTGTTTCATAGGATATCTTCGCCTCCTGCTCTTTCAGGTAAACCTTATCACGTTTGATCGTTACGTCGAAACGGAAGGTGCGCTCCGCCTGCCTCAAGACGGTCAAGGTTACCTGAGTCCCCTTCTTACCGCGAATCATTTTAACAACATCGCGCAGGTCCATATCGATCACATTAACAGGTCGTTCATTCTTCTGAGCAACGGCAACGATCTTGTCTTTAGGTTTCAGTAAACCGGAACGTTCGGCGCCTCCTCCGGGAATCAATTCCTCAATCACGGTAAAACCATTATCGCTGCTGAGCACAGCCCCGATTCCTTCCAGCGAAAGCTGCATCTGGATACGGAAATCGTCGAAGCTTTCAGGTGACATGTAGCTCGTATGCGGGTCCAGGGCCTGGGCAAAAGCTTCCGCAGCAGAGGTAACCAGTTTTTCGGGATTACGCTTGATGATCCGAATCGTCTGCAGTTCATAACGGTGAATCTGCTGTTTTTTGGCTTCCGCCAGGCTGATGCCGGCCAGCAGGTTATTTTCGATCTGAAACTGCACAACCTTTTTCAGAAGATCTTCTTTTTCCCGCCTTGTTTTAATATAAGGACGTTTTTTGACATCGATTTGCAGTTCCATTTTCTCATCGAGCTGGTAGCCTGAGCCCAAAATCTTCTTCACAATGGCCTCATTCTCCTTTGCCCGTGTAACCAATATTTCGTAAACCGGGGTTAGTGAAGCGCAGTCTCCAGCCTGGATACTGGCAAAGACTTGACGCAGAAAAGGTTTGAGGCTTGTCACATCAGACTCGTACAATAACATCTTCGTGGGATCCATGATTTTGATCATCTGATCGACGGCATTATCCTTGATCCCTCCGGTCAGATCCTTCATCGCATAATGATTGGCCAGAAAACTTTTCATCAGCAGGGGCAAACGGCTGCAGGTAATATTTTTGGCCACGGAGGAGGAAAGAGGCAGCAATAGAACAACGAGCAGAATCAGCAAAAACCTTTGGACATAAAATTTCCCTTTTTTGACGACGTTCTGGTCAGGATTACGAGGTTCTGTTTCTTTCCTGGAGATGTTTTCGGCTTCTTTAATTTTCATGATGACGTTTTTATGGTGAAAATTTATCCAATTATTAACGGTCTCATAATTGAATGTACATTTGTCATGCCGGACTTGATCCGGCATCCAGGAATTTTGAACTGGTTCCCGGC
>JBATES010000220.1:0-1914 GCA_049664145.1 Smithella sp. | reverse complement strand
TGAAACGAGCCGCATAAAGGAAAAAGGAAAAGAGAAATCCCTTTCATCCGCAAATTATCTTCGGTTTTCAAAGAACAGATCAAAATAATGCTTTTTTAAAAGCTATTTTTCAGGACGGACTAATTATAATTTACACCTTTTTATTCACTAATCCTTTGTACCTTGGTACAATTCATTGAATTTCCAATCTTATTGAACCTGCTAATATTTTCATTGCTTCTTATTCATACCTGCCCATAAACTCTTTCCCGGCGTTTTACCATAAAACGACTTATGGTGTCCCGTCGTGATCGATATGGCCGATTAAGGCATCCAGGTCACCGGTATAGCCCTCTAAAGTCACACTGCCCTTTAAATGAGCATCGGAGTGATTGCTGGCGTCATCGAAAATTTTCAACATCTTCGTCGTGCTGTCGTATTCCAAAAATCCATGAGCTCCGTCTGCATCAGTCTTATTAAGTACAGCAGTAATATCGATTGTATCTTCATTGGTGAAGTCCTTGATCATGTCATTGCCTTCGCCGACCTTAAAGGTATCCGCGCCCGCGCCACCGGTCAGTGTGTCATTGCCGGGACCGCCGACAAGTATATCATTGCCCGACCCGCCGCTGAGAATGTCATCGCCTGCTCCGCCGTTAATGGTGTCGTTGCCGTCCTGGCCGTAAACGATATCATTTCCTGCTCCAGCATCAATGGTATCATGGCCGCCCGTGAGTCCGCTTTCAGCAGAGAGAGCTGAGTGATTTGCTTTAATGTAATCAACCATTTGTTGCTCAGTCCAGCCAAGCTCCTGAAATACTTTCCAGCCTGAGCCGTCGGCTATCGTCGATCCTAATCCTTGTTCATCTGCAAGGGTATCCGTAAAGGGAACGTCGCCAAAGATAATATCGTTGCCATCCCCGCTATGAATTTCATCGCTGCCTAACACCTTTGTCGAGGTAGTGCTGGAGAGTTCTCCTATGACTTGAGAAAGTGCTTCACCCGTGGTGATGATATCTGCGTGACCGTCTCCACCGGACGCATTACCGTCTTCGATGTTATTCAGTCGTTCAATCGAAGCCGCGTCAGTGATCGCAATGCCAACAGATTCGATTGTATAACCTGTACCTTCTATCAGAGTAACCTCATTCGTGCCATCGCTGCCCAGTACTTGGCTCATTGACGTATCGATATTGATTGTGTCTTCGTAGCCCGTACCATCGACAACTCCTGATGAATTCACATAGTATGTTGGATTGCCGTCGGAAACAAAAAGTACTTTTTTGACCGTGGCATCATCGTCTGCGGTGGTCGTGTTTATCCAGGTATGAGCTGCCTGAAGTCCCGCTTCGTAATTCGTGCCACCATAAGCTGACAAGGTATCAACCTGATTCTTAGCTGCTGTTAACTGCGCCGCATCATTGGCGTCCGTCCCCCCTTGTATGACGAACGTCCCCAGATTAGTTGCTGTTCTGTCAAAATCCACCAGCGTTACGGTTACCTTGCTCGCTTGTGAACCGGCCAGACCATCGAGCGTTTGTTTTACGGAAATCTGCAACGCTTCCATTCGGGTCATGGTTTCTCCGTTAAATGTAATGTCAGCACCCATACTTCCCGAAGAATCAAGAACCAATACAAGACTCAGTATGTCTCCCGGAGTTACGTTCGCATTAGGCCATGGGTCTGCGATCATGATATTGTTTCCGCTGCTACCATTAATTATTCCAGGTCCACCCTCACCATAGACATATGGAGCATCGCTTGTCGCATTGTCATCCATGGCAGAAGCGACAACCAAATCGGCAGGAGCAGGCGTCACGCTGATGGTCAGCGTCGAGGTGTCGGTCGCGCCAACGCCGTCGCTCAAGGTGTACGTGATCACCGGAACCGCACCGTGGTAGTTCGCGGCCGGATCGAACGTGTAGGAACCATTGG
>JBATES010000219.1:0-7307 GCA_049664145.1 Smithella sp. | reverse complement strand
TTCTTATATTCGAGATTTTAAAAATAATCGAGCAAAAAATGTGTTGAAGAATATACAAAGATTAGCTTGACATACAAAAGGCATTTTTTATATTTTAAATCAAAAGATGATCATTCAATAGTGCGGGAAATTAATCAAAAAGTTAAAAAAGGAATGGAACGTATGCAAGAACATCGACATACAGAACGCCTTCAGGAATATAACGAGATTACCACAACGATACTCAATGAAGACGGCACTCCTGTTCAAGAAAAAAATTATTATGTTTTCAGCAAGGACATCTCTGAGACCGGCGCTAAAATTCAGGGGAATATTCCTTTGCCGGTCGATACATTGCTCAAGATAAATTTCAAATTAAAAAACTTGCACAAAGTGATTACCGTTTTCGGAAAAGTGAAATGGACCAAAACCATCATTGAAAATACGTATTACCAGGCGGGCGTGGAATTTGTCGATACACCGGCTGATGTGATTAATAAACTTTTTGAGGATCACAACGTCCGGAAATAATGTGTTTCTCGATGGTTTCTTTACAGATCGCTCCCTCGCGCAGAATCACCGGAGGATCACACGTAACATCGATGATGGTTGACGTTTGACCTCCCGGAGTTTTCCCTCCATCAACAATCGCATTGATTTTATCACCCATTTGCTCAACCACAGCGGACGCCAGTGAACATTCGGGCGCGCCGGACAGGTTGGCGCTTGTTGCCGTGAGCGGTCTGTTTATTGTTTGAGCTATTTTCAGAGCAATCGGATGGCTGGAGACGCGCAATCCTATTTTTCCGGTACCGGCTGTCAGCAGCGGTGATACTTTATCCGAGGCTGCAAAAACTATCGTCAAGGCTCCCGGCCAGAACTCCGCCATCAGTTTTTGAGCTGCCGGGGGAATGTCTTCCACCAGACGATAAATTTCATCAGGATTGCCGATAATCAGAGAAATCGGATTTTTAAAGCCTCTGCCTTTGACGGCAAAAATTTTTTCGACTGCCTTTTCGTGGGTGGCATCCACTCCCAAGCCATAAAAGGTTTCAGTGGGATACGCGATGACGCCACCATTGACCAGGATTTCTACTGCTCTGGAGATGATCTTTTCTTCAGAATGTTCTGTGTCCGGTTTCAGAATTTCGGGCATGTCAGCTTTGCCTGTTTTTTCTCCACATCCTTCGCCATTGTCCTGATATACGCGGAAAGCCTGGCATGAAGATCCTTGTCTTCAAGAGCCAGCATCCGCACGGCAAACAAAGCCGCGTTTTTAGCGCCGGCCTTGCCGATGGCCATTGTGGCGACCGGAATTCCTCCGGGCATTTGCACTGTGGAAAGCAGGGCGTCCAGACCGTGCAAAGAAGTAGCATCAATGGGAACTCCGATAACCGGCAGGGTAGTTTGAGCGGCAATCACTCCAGCCAGATGCGCGGCTGCTCCCGCCCCGACAATAATTATTTTAACACCTTTCCCGGCAGCGGAAGTGGCGAATTTCGTCGTGCGCAACGGCGTGCGGTGTGCCGAAGTCAGAATCAGTTCATGGCCAATGCCAAACTCTTCCAGGATTTTAGTTGCTTCGGTCATGATGGGCAAGTCGGAATCGCTGCCCATGACCACGCTGACTATTACATTTACATTTTGGGGGGCGCTTTTTGCTTTCATGCGTGCTCCTTTGTATGTCGTTAGTATTGTTATTTAATTTGTAACTATCTAACGTATCAGGTCTTGATTTGCAATATTTATTATAAAATGAACATTTACACCAATTCCAGTTGACATAGGCATTATCTCTACATATACTCCCCCCGCAAAAACAAAGCCCCTATTCATAATTAAGGAGAGAAGTAAAAAAATGAAAAAAAACTTATACAAATATCTGGCCGGAAATGAATATCCGGGACGCGGCATCTGCATTGGAAAAACACCCGGTGGTCATACCGCGATGATTGCTTATTTCATCATGGGGCGTAGCACTAACAGCCGTAACCGTGTGTTTGATCCCGTTGATGGCGGCATCCGCACCAAGGCAGCCGATCCTTCCAAGATGACCGATCCGCACCTGATTATTTACAATCCCGTACTGACTTTGGGTAATACGACGATCGTCACCAACGGCGATCAGACCAATACGATTTATGGCTTTATTTCCAGTAACGACTTTCCTGGATACGGTTTTGAAGCGGCGCTGGCTACCCGCACCTTTGAAGACGACGGTCCCAACTGGACGCCCCGCATTTCCGGTGTGGTGGACATGCGTTTGGGTGGATATAAACTCAGCATTTTAAAAAGCAATGAAGGTAATGAGCAGAGCGTACAGCGCTTTACTTTTGATTATCCGGAACCCGTGGCCGGAGAGGGACATTTTATCAGTACCTATAAATGCAACGGCAATCCGATTCCCAGTTTCGTCGGCGATCCGATACGTGTGGCCATCGATGAGGAAGACCCTGACAAATACGCCGCCAAACTGTGGAAAGCGCTGAATGAGGAAAACAAGGTGAGCCTGTTTGTGCGCGCCATCGACCTGAAAACGCAGACGTACAAAGACGTCATCATCAATAAATACAAAGCTCTGGAGGGATAAACTATGAACGAAATACAACTGAAATACGGCTGCAATCCCAATCAGGAACCGGCGCGGATTTTTATGGCGGACGGCGGCAGTCTGCCGGTGGAAGTGCTCAACGGCAAGCCCGGTTATATTAATTTTCTTGATGCGTTCAACAGCTGGCAGCTCGTCAAGGAACTCAAGGAAAATACCGGCATGGTGGCTGCGGCGTCTTTCAAACATGTCTCTCCAGCCGGCGCGGCATTGGGTTATCCACTGGACAGAGTTTTGCGCAAAATGTATCACATCGACCTTAAAGTGAAGCTGTCTCCATTGGCCAGCGCTTACGCACGCGCCCGCGGCGCCGACCGTATGAGCAGTTTTGGCGATTGGATAGCGCTTAGCGACGTGTGCGACGTGCCCACGGCAAAGATTATCAAGAATGAAGTTACCGACGGCATTATTGCGCCCGGCTATGAACCGGAAGCGCTGGAAATTTTGAAATCCAAGAAGGGCGGCAGTTACAACGTGGTGAAAATCGATGCCTGTTATGTGCCCGTCTCACTGGAACACAAGCAAGTGTACGGCATTACCTTCGAGCAGGGACGCAACGAATTGAAGATTGACAATCGCATGCTGGAAAACATTGTGACAGAGAACAAAATGCTGACTGACGCGCAGAAGCGCGACCTGGTGCTGAGCTTGATTACGCTGAAATACACGCAGTCCAACAGCGTTTGCTACGTGCAGGACGGACAGGTCATCGGCGTGGGCGCGGGACAGCAGAGCCGCATCCACTGTACACGTCTGGCCGGACAAAAGGCCGACAACTGGCAGCTGCGCCATATGCCCAGGGTTTTGAATCTGCCTTTCCGCGACGATGTTGCCAAACCAAACCGTGACAACGCCATTGACGTTTACCTGGGCGAAACGCCGGACGATGTTATCGGCAACGATGTCTGGGCTCAAACTTTTACAAAGCAGCCCAAGCCCTTAACCAAAGCTCAAAAGCAAAAATGGCTGAGCAAGGTCACCGGCGTTTGCCTGGGCAGTGACGCGTTTTTCCCTTTCGGTGACAACATTGAGCGCGCGCACCGCAGCGGCGTGACCGCCATTGTCGAGGCCGGCGGTTCCATCCGCGATCAGCAGGTGATTGACACTTGCAACAAATACGGTATTGCCATGGCCTTTTGCGGCCTGAGATTGTTCCACCATTAAACTGATAAAAAATGATGGAGAAAACTATGGAAAGCTTGAAAGACTTGCAGTTGCGTTATGAATCTCTCAAAGGACTTGACCTGAAATTAAACATTGAACGCGGCCAGCCGGGAGACGATAATTTTGATCTGTCGAATGCCCTGCTCGGCATTGTCACGGAAAAGGACATCAAGACCCAAAGCGGTTTCGACATCCGCAATTATCCCGGCGGTGTCTTGGGCCTGCCGGAAGCCCGTGAATTATTTTCCGGAATCTTAGGCGCGAAAGCGGAAGAAACGATGGTCGGCAATAATGCCAGCCTGCTCATGCTCTCCAAGGTTCTGATGTGGGCGTTCTTGCGGGGGCTTATCGGAAGTCCCGCTCCCTGGTACAAAACCGATAAGCCGAAGATGATCGTCACCGTGCCCGGCTATGACCGGCATTTTCTGCTTTTGTCTGAAATCGGTTTCGAGATGATTCCGGTCAAAATGACGAAAGAAGGGCCGGACATGGACGAGGTCAAAAAAATTGCTGCGACCGACGCAAACGTCAAGGGAATCCTTTTTGTCCCAACGTATTCCAATCCCACCGGAGACACGGTTTCCGACGAAACCGTCAAAAGACTGGCCACCATGAAAACAGCCGTGCCGGATTTCACCATTTTTGCCGATGATGCCTATTGCGTCCACCATCTGGTTGACAATCCCCCAAAGCCGAAAAACCTGCTGCGCGCTTGCGAGGAAGCCGGGAACCCCAACAGGGTCTATATGTTCAGCTCAACATCCAAAATTACTTTTTCCGGCGCGGGAATCGGTTTCATGGCGACCAGCATTGCCAACCTCGCTTATATTTCCAAACTCTTCGGGACCACGTTCATCGGACCCAACAAGGTGGAACAGTTGCGCCATGTAAAATTCCTCGGCGCTTATCCGGGCGGAGTTGCCGGCATCATGAAAGAACACGCCAAACTGCTGAAACCAAAATTTGACATTGCAGATCAAGTTCTTACTAAAGAACTTGATGGAACAGGGCTAGCAATGTGGAGCAAACCGGCAGGCGGTTATTTCATTAGCCTGGACACGGCAAAGCCGGTCGCCAAACGAGCCGTGGCGCTCTGCAAGGAAGCAGGCATAGCCATCACACCGGCGGGCGCGACTTTTCCTTTCGGCAAAGATCCCAAAGATGCCAATATCCGGATTTCACCGACCCGGCCACCCGTTGCCGAATTGGAAAAAGCCATCGAAGTGCTGGCCGTGTGCATAAAACTGGCTTCAGCGGAATACGACAGCACGAAGCAATAAGGGCGTCTTTTGTACCGTGGAGTGTCATTCCGGACAAGCGAAGCGCGATCCAGCTTGTGCCCTTCATGGTGAATCCAGGAAAATTTAAACCGATGGGTCAAGTCTTTTTGACTTGATCCTTTTTTAACCGGTTGCAAAATGGTCGTGTCAAAAAGACTCACTCGAATAATGTGAACCAGATGAAATGTTAAGAGTAATGGAATTACCGCCATTATAACATGAAATCAAATACTTGAGCCTCTATTGACATTAAGAAACATTTCCTGTATATCCACTATCAACTTAAGGTTAAGTTTACCTTACCTCTGAATTTATCGCCGCTTTTCACCGGCTATCATATAATAACAACGCCGGAATTTTATCTCAATTTCAGAATAACGCATCTTTATGATGCTCGTAACAAGCATAGATGGATTGGTCTATTCATCGAAGGGGATTTTTTTGCCATAAACTTAGGAGGATAATTATGAGTATGCAGCGTGTGGACAATTATGAACGTACGGCTTCCGGTATGGTTTTTATTAGGGAATCATCGGAGCAGAGCAGAATGGATCGTAAAAACAAACTGAAATGTTTTCTCTTGAGTCTTATTGAGGAAGAGTTTGAACTCTCCTTCCGGTCACAACATTGTTTGAATAACTCAGGTATAAAATTGATTGGCCAACTGGTGCAGAAATCTGCATCGGAACTTCTTCATCTGAGAAACTTTGGCCGAACATCACTACGCGATATTGAAGAAGATCTAAAAGCAAACGGTTTAACCTTGGATATGGCACTTAACTTTTTTCCGTGGAATGGAACGGGCGAAGGCAATGAATTAATCCAGATTCTTTCCTTACAGAAACCGGGTGGTGGTTTCTTTATAGATAACCAAACTGCAAGGAAGCTTGACATTGATTTGAAGGAACTAAATCAACCTCTCAGCAAAAAGAGACAATCGCTAATCTATACAAAATATTTATTGGATCGTCTGGAATCAAAGTTTGAGAAAGACGCCCCCTATTTGACGGAGCTGCTCAAATCGCACCGTCAGTGGCTGGAAAGGGAATCGAAGTAAAGTTATTTGGAAAATTATAGATCACATAAAGGATCAATAAAAATGGATGAAAACTTTTCAAATACTAATGTGGAATTGATAATTCATAAAGCGATCGCTATTCAATTGGTTGAAGATGCGCAAGCATTTAGTCGTCAATGTTCAAAGGCCGTTAAAGATATGGCAAAGGCACATCTTGATAAAATGATGAAGAAGAAAGGAATTAAGGCAAATTACAAGACAAGTGATGATAACGACGATGATGATGAAAATTCAGAGGCAGAACTCGCCAAATATATTAATGTTGTACGCAATCACAGTCTGAGAGGCTGGTTTCTCGCACCTTATGATCCTAACCAACTCATTAACGTGCTTACCTGTTTACATATCAAAGAAGGATATCATCTTGGCTCCTACCAAGGTATGGACAGACACGGTAATGGGTATGCACGTGTCTTAGCTCTTCCTAAAAACAAAAGGCTATCCAAGTGGCCGCCCAAAAAAACTCTGAATGCTTCATTGTCTTCTGACAGAAACACCAAGAGTCAAAAGAAAGTCATAGAATCTGTTCTGGGAATATTTTTCCCCTCATACAGGTCATTTCCAAAATGGACAGATCAAGATATTGAATATTATATTGAAGGCGACGGATCGCCGCTTTCCTATTTTCAGGCTTCGATTTATTTTCGTGAACTCTATGAATTAGGAGCCATATGGCATAACGTCTATTGGGGGCATCATAAGCTTGTTACGTCTTCCAGTGATCTTTTGTATGAAGACTTTCCTGTGCAAGAAACTGAGCCTATAGTCTGGACATGGAAAGAACCTGCACCGAGGGAATGGTGTCCTGTTGTGTGGAAGGATGAAGATAAAAGATGGAATGTCACATTTTATACCATCAACAGGATGAATGCCGATCTGGTTTTTCACAAAGATACATTCGTACAAGGATATGATTTTAAAACTTACTCGAAAAGCATCGCGAACTATCCGGGTGGATATATGGTATAGGTTGATGTGTAATAGCCGATAATAAAGTTAATACCTGAATCTTGCACGCATTTAGCATTTTTTCTAATCCATGAGTAAAATATTTTGAAACTATCCGCCAGGGGTTATACGCCAGCATGACAATCTGAAAGAAGGCATAGTTGTTTTTGAACTTGCCGGACGGAATCGCAGCCAACCCTTCCTGCTTGGCTTCACCAATCAGGTTTTCCGCATCCGCACGCTTATCGTA
>JBATES010000218.1:0-3608 GCA_049664145.1 Smithella sp. | reverse complement strand
CCGGCAAATAGTTTCTGCAAGTCGGCAAACTGCCTTGTCGGAAAGGGATAGAGGCACCGGAAATAATAGAGAAACGGAGAATCATATTCTCCGGAAAGCAATGTGTTTGCCACTTTGCCGATCCAATCGCTTACGTTTAGTAACGGCAGAAGGCTGCGGTTGTAATCGACCTCGAACAAACGATTCCAAAAAACTTGCGAATGAGGCTCCGAGAGAAAAAGCCCCGCCGCCACGGAATCGGGATGGGGATTTTTGAACAACAAAAGAATCTTTGTCCGGTCATTGCCTTCATAAGCCGGGGTGATTTCTTCGGTTTTGTATGTAATTTCATAAGCGCCGTCAGCAGGTGCCCATTTTATAGCGGCATACATCGGATCAGATTCGAGTTTCATTTTGACTGAACGATATTCAGCCTGATTGGCAAATCGTATGGTTTCGTCTTTGATGATGTTCGTCATAATAGCGCATTTCTCCTATGTCCCATTAAATCTGAATTATGCTTTATCTTTCTTAACACCATGAATAATATTCTCATCAACATATACAAAGGCGGCAGTTTCCTTCTGATAATCCCTCCAACGCTCCTCGTACAAAGAATGATCAAGCAAGCTGACATCTGTTGTTTCACCTTTTTTTCGTCCTTCGTCTAATCCGACATCAAATCGGATACCTCCGCGCTCTGTAAGGATATAGCGTGGATGAAGTTTATCCCCGAATTCTTTTTGATCCCATGTATAAACTTTCATTGAAGCGCCCTGCGGAATAAGCGGAGCTAGCTTTTCTTTGCAAAGATTTCGCCATTTTTTCAGCACTTCCGTAGGATCAACACCATATTCATTTTTTTGCCCTACATGTAGCTCGATACGTGTCGGTTTTCTATTTTTCATTGATAGTTCTATAAGATGGACAATGGTATTGTAAAATCGCCATATTTCCCAATTTGTACGACGATCGACAAAATCAAAGTGTGGATCGACAAAAATGATCTCCTTGCTGATCATAAGTAATAACGATGCACAATTCGCAAGTTGCTCTGCGCTTCTGATAACTTTCCGTCCTCTTGGAACTTTCCAAAGGGGATTTTTCTTATCAAATTCATCTACTATAAGGACCGCAGGATTATTTCTTGGATTTGATATTGAAATAATCGCATGAAATGGATTTTTTGAATGCTGCTCTTCAGCGTTTTCAAACCAACTCTTTGTGGTCATATATTCTCGATTGAGACTAACCAATAAATTATCAACATCCGTCAATCTTTCTACAATACTATGAAGCTCGATGACACTACATGCTGCCTTACACGCGTCATATACTATCTTTTTCCATCTATGAGGGTACTGCGAAATTAATTTTCCATTCTCCACGCCAAAATCATCGATTACATAGCGAAAATTCTGCCAGTTATTTATAGCAACAGGATCAACGGCAAATTCATGAATCATATTAAAATAACTCCTTTGCACGTTCTGTAAAGAATCCTTCCGGCCATTTATCGATGAAATCGCCGTCTTCGGATATTCGAAGTTCTATAAGCTCAGTCCCATGTTCCGTCGGCTTGGCGTAAATGACGGCCACATCTTCAGGCCTAAGAGGTTTTTCGCCTTCCTTCAACTCGCCGTTGGTTGTATCCCGAATCAAGCGAAGCAAACGCAATATAAGGTGCTCACTGTGCGTTTCGATGATGAATTGATTGCCCCATTCTTCAAAAACATCTGGGTTTTCATGTCGCCCTGCCATTTCTGAGAAAAAGCTGCCTAATTCTGCTTGCAATCGTGGATGGACATGTATCTCTGGCTGCTCAATGAAAAGTATCTTGTTTTCGGAAAGAACACCCTGAACCAGGATCGGGAGAAGTTGGCCAATGCCGAAACCTACATCCTTTGGACTGACGTCAACCCCAGTTTTTTTGTCAACCAGTGAAAGTGAAAAAAGATTTCTCTTCAGGACATCGACTTGCAGGGAATAACCGATATCAAATCTATCACTATCAAACCACTGATTGATTTTGTTCACGAGGTCGGGGTTTTTCATGAGGATATCCGGCGTGTATCTACCGGATTTTCCGACATTGGACGGAATATTGCCTGAATAAGAATAAACTCTTTCCGGATATTCTCTGAGTGGCCCGATATATACTATACGACGCAGGTACTCTTTGAATATTGCCGAAGCATAGGGTAACAACTTCGATACATGGCTTAGAGTATCATAAATATCACTTTTTTCCTTTTCGCCCGTTCCCAACGCTACAAATTCTGGGATTGTCTTAAAAAGCAAACTTTCGCTACCATTAAGATCAATTTCGTCGTGTGGAAAGCAATTTGATACGGAAATTAACCTACCACTTGCCGGAAAATATTTGATTTTTAAAAAATCATCAAATGATGAATCTATTAGGGATTGATGAATGATTTTTGAAATTCTCAATACCTGTTTCATTTGTTTTAATTCTGCACGTAAAATTACTAATTTATTTTTTAGTTCTTCCAGATCTTCGGCTTTCAATTCAGAGCCGGTTGAAACCAACTTATCACTTTCGATTTTTATCTTTTCAGTTTTCTTCTTTATGTTATTCCTTAATATCACTAATTCATTTTGCATTTTGTTACGAGCATCTGACTCAGTATACCTTTCTCTCGTTTCTTCCAGTGTTTTTACTCGTATGTGTCGTGTTACGTCATATCCATCCCAATAATGCCGTACTAAAAAGTGTGCCAAGTTCATATGATCCATAACCAACACAGATTTCTTTAAATCAGACATCCATCTGTCGAGTACCTCCGGTGCATCGCCCCCCTTTTCAAATTCAGCCTTTCTTTTCAGAATAGCACGTTTCAGGTAAGGAATATTCCAAACATTTTTCCATTCCATTATAGCATCTTGGTGAAGACTTTCCGCTATCTTAATCGATTTCAGCAGAATTTCTCCCGTTTTATCCTGACAAAAGGAAAAATCCAGAGATGGATCGGCTAACTTTTCAGCTTCCCAAATCCAATCGTACCACGCCATCTCTTGCCAAGCATATCTGAATGAAATGGACAGATGAAAATCCTTTCTGGAATCATGACCATTTATAAATTCCTCATAGCCGCCAAGATCGACCAGATTTCCTTTGGGGAGCAGAATGATCTTTTCATCCCCCGCTTCTTCCAGTGTCTGCTTGAGTAATAGCAATGCCTGCATGATCGAACTCTTGCCTGAACTGTTGGGGCCGTAAAGCAGAGTTATGGGCTTGAGAGGAATCCGTTGCATTTTACCAAAAGCCTTAAAATTTTCGATACCGATTTCAGTAAACATTACAATTCTCCCCAATTTTTATCTTTACCACTGCTATAATGATTGTTTGTTTTTGCTTTTATAATTATTTTTTACTCCGTCATTTTGGAAAAGAACTATTTTCGGTATTCTCTTTTTTTGCGGGGTCGCTCTCACGGCTGTTAACTTCCAACGACAAGCGGGCCTTACGACATAAATCATCTAATTAGTCCGTCCTGAAAAACAGGATATTTTAAAGCTCTTTATTGCATGGTTCTTTGAAAACTGAAGATCATTTGCGGAGGAAAAGGGATTCCGTGTTCCCCTTTTCCTTTATGCGGCTCGTTTCA
>JBATES010000217.1:0-12523 GCA_049664145.1 Smithella sp. | reverse complement strand
CCGAAAATAATCGAAAATGTAGTGCAGAAAATCGCCTGATTTTAATCGCAAATGCCTGATATCACAACCTTGTCATTTTTAAACTGCGGAAGATGGGTTAGATATGCGCGGGGATATTCAAAAAATGATTTCAGAGAATAGAGTATGCGTTATGGCCACCATCGCGGATGGGGCTCCACACTGCTCCCTGATGTCGTATGCGACAGACGAGGACTGCGGTGAAATCTACATGGCCACCCTGAAAGACACGAAGAAATACCGTAATCTAATCGCCAATCCCAGCGTCAGCCTGCTGATGGATACAAGAGACACGGATCCGAAAGGTCATACCAGGGCACTGACGGTCACAGGCGTTTTTCAGGCCGTTGAAAACGAAGAAAGGATTGTCGCGATTTGGAATGTCCTGATTCGTAAACATCCCGACTTGAAGGATTTCTTCAATAATCCCGACACCCGGATTGTCGTGATTAAAGCGACCTCCTTACAGCTGCTGGACAATGTGACGGACGCTTATTTTGAACAACTGACGTAATCCACACGCGGAGAAAAAACCTTTCCAGCATCCGGCGAACGCAATATTCAGTTTTTAATGCCGGCAATTTCTTTAGCCAGTTTCTTTTTCTGTGCCCGGCGTTTTCGTGGAAATAAAAAAGCCGGTCTTCTGGTGACTACCAGCCAAGCTTCTGTTTCCGGAGAAGATTCTGTGATTCCTTATGACCTAGCTTTGCGGCTGAGCGATAGTCTTTCATTGCTTCTTCATTTAAACCTAAAGCCGTTTTAGCAATGCCTCTTTTGTAATAAGCATTTGTAAATTTCGGATTCAATTCTATAGCTCGGCTGAAATCTTTGGCTGCATTCATGGCATTGCCGATTCCATGGTGGGCGTTCCCACGGCTATAATAAGCATCGGCATTTTGCGGATTGATCTCAATGACTTTTGTGAAATCTTTTATGGCCTGATTATAATTGCCGAGACTGTTGTAAGTATCTCCCCGTGTGGCGTATGCTGAAGCATATTTGGAATTGAATTTAATGGCATTATCCAAATCATTCTTGGCTTTCTTATACTCGCCCAACATAAAGTAGGCCAGCCCCCGCGAATAATAGGATGCATAGCCCTGGGGGTATATTTTAATGCATTGATCATACTGGCTTATCGCTTGGCGATAAGCATGCTTTTGATAATATTCATGGCCTTGTCTTAGACAGACATTCAGATCCTTGGGTATTTTCCCGGCCGAAGAGGATAAGTTAATTGTGCCGTCCTTCTTTGTTCCCGTTGAAGCCAACAGCATATTGTTCCACAATAAGGAGATTAGCAGAATAAATGATAATACAAAAAATAACTTTGCCGGATTTTTCCTATGCATGGGACATTCCCCTTTTATAATTAAAAAGGCGGATATTTCGCATCCGCCAGATTTTTTCACTATGTTTTCGCACATCTCTCGATGTAACAAGAATTACTTCTTCTTCCATGTACCCGTAAAGAAAGAAGCAAACATATCCTTGTTGGGTTCAAAGGTAATCGTTTTCCTGGATAGTTTTCCTTCAGTTTTTCCTTCTAAAGAAGTAACGGTAATCGTATCTTCATTAACAGAATAGTCAAATTGAGTCGTATACAACAAACCTTTTCCATTGTTGTATAATATCAATTCTTTATCAGGATTATTTTCGAGCTTGTACGTTCCTGATATATCTCCCTTACCGCATCCGATAATCATAAAAGTAGCCAATAAAAGCAAGACTACCATAAAACCCTTTAATTGCTTTTGTTTCATCATCTATTCTCCTTTATTTTTTTCTCAGATAATACCCTGATTTATTTTATAAAATTAATTATTACTTACATTAATCAAACACATCCAATGAACAGTCGTGCCGGTTCTCTTTCACAACTTTTCGATCGCTTCTATCTGAACTTTTTCCCACTGTCAATAGCGATGATTGAACCCTATTGACCTTTCAGTCTTTATCCCGCGGCGCTATGCGCCTGGGATACTACCCAATCCCGATATATCGGGATTGGGTAGTTCGTTTTGCTCTTCGCTATAGCTCAGAGAATCTCACTACGACTAGCGCTTCCTATAGTCAGCGAGTCTCATTAATTCCGGCTATTTCTTTGGCCAGTTTCTTTTTGTGTTCCAGGTTGCCCTGACGGGAAATCATAATGCGCTGGGCCTGCGGTGAACCGGCACCGTGCATGGATTCCGTTCGATAACCGACGGCCGCTGTTCCCAAGGTGATATTTTCCACAAGTCTCAAAACACGGCAGCGGTTTTCCGTGGGGACGGCGGCGATTCCCTTGAAATATTTTTCGACAATTTTCCCGATTTCGGGATGACGCAAATCCTTTTCCGAGGCCATGGTTACCATCAATCCGCCGGCGATATCTTCGGCCAACCGGGCGATCTCATACGGGAATCTGGTGACGTTCTGTTTGCAGACGTTGGCCAGCAGCAAATCAATCAGATAAGTACCGGAAGCGGTTTTGTGTCCCTGCGCCGAACAGGCGATGCCGCAGGAAAAAAGGGTTTCATTGAGATGAATCATTTCAATCAGTTTGTCTTTGACGTGAGATGCTTTGGCCGCGCCGTTGTAATCGGCAGCCAGTGCCGCCGCGCCAATGAGCACATCGCCCACGCCGACCTTGCAGCCGCCGTAGCTCTGGCGGTGATAACCGGCAAAGCGCTCCACCAGCAGGCCGCTGAAATCGTATTCCCCACACATAAACACGTTTTCCCAGGGGACGAATAAATTATCAAAAACCATCAGGGCTTCGTGGCCACCGAACTGATAATTGCCGACATCGATCTGGCCGCCTTCGAGTTTGCGCGTGTCGCAGGATTGTCTGCCGTAGATGTAAGAAATTCCTTCTGCATCGGCAGGCGCGACAAAAGATACGGCGTAATCGGCGTCATCTTTGGTCATGGCGATGGTTGGCATCACCAAAATCCAATGGGAATTGATGGCGCCTGTCTGATGCGCTTTGGCGCCGCGAACGACAATACCGTCTTTTCTTTTTTCCACAACGCGGGTGTATAAATCAGGGTCTTCCTGTTTACTCGGAGGAAGACTGCGATCTCCCTTGGGATCGGTCATGGCGCCATCCACCACTAAATCCTTCTCCTGAATCATTTTTAGAAACTTGATAAATCGTTCATGATATTGGGTGCCCAGTTTTTTATCCATTTCAAACGTGACGCTGTCCACGGCATTAATCGCATCCATCCCGACACAGCGCTGAAAACACGAAGCCGTTTTTTGCCCCAGCAGCCTTTGCATCTTCACTTTTTTAACCAAATCTTCCGTGCTTTGATGCAGGTGGCAAAAGCGGTTTATTTTCTCTCCGGTTAGGTGGGATTTTGCCGTCATCAGGTCTTCGTGTTCTGGATTTTGAGCCAGCGCATAAGTCATCTTGACGGAATTCATGGAAGGTCTGATGATGGGATCATCCACCGGACTTTTCACCAGCTCCCCCAGCAGATAGACTCTTAAGTTCATTTTGCGCAGACTTTCTTCATATTGTTCGGCGGTTTTTAATGCCATTGCGGGGACCCTCCTCGTTTCTTTATCATTTTTTATTATAGAAAAATCATCTTATGTTTAACTAAGCTAATACTTTGTCCGGCAAATTTCAAGGTCATTCGACGGTGATTATATCCTTGACATAAAAGAGGGGACTTCTTATACTCCGGTACCTGTTCCGGCAGGCGTGCAGTGGTCGGCCGTTTTTATAATATTGAAATAGTTGGAAATTTTGGCCGCCGAGCCATTAAAATACATTTAAAAAAAGAGAGGTAGAAACCTATGTCTATCATGAACTGGACCAAAGATGAAACCGTAGCCATTATAACCATGACCAATGGTGAAAACAGACAGAATCTGACATTTGCCAAGACATTGAATGCCATGCTTGATGAAATCATTGCGGATAAAACCATAACCGCTTTGATTATTACTTCCAATGACCCGAAGAATTTCTCGCAGGGAATAGACGTTGAATGGATTATGGGACAGATGCAAAAAGATGAACATCAGCCGGTCACTGATTTCGTTAACGAAATGGATGTGGTTTTCAAAAAACTGCTGCTTTACCCGGTACCGGTCATTGCGGCCATCAACGGCCACGCCTACGGCAACGGTTCAATATTATCCTGCGCCTGCGATTTCCGTTTTATGCGTTCTGACAAGGGTTTCTTCTGCTTCCCGGAAGTCAACATCAGCATTCCTTTCCGCTGGGGAATGAATGCCTTTGTCAAGAAAGCCATTCCTATTCATCTTTTATCACAAATGCAGTTTACCGGTAATCGTTACACCGCAGCCGAGCTGGAAAAGAACAACATTATTGTGAAGGCCTGCGCCAATCAGGAAGAGCTGATGGCCACTGCGATAGCCTTTGCCAAGACATTCCAGAAAAAACGAACCATTTTCGGCGAAATGAAAAGGAGATTGTACGCCGACATCATCAAAGTTCTGGATGAAGACTTTATGCCGCCAACGGCCAGGATTACTTCTCTGGTCATGATGGATTAGCATGAACAGAAGTTATAACAGTTCAAAGAGGTATAAAAATGAAAACAGCGATTACTGAAATGTTCGGAGTTCAATATCCCATTATCTGCGGAGCGATGATGTGGATTTGCAAACCGACGCTTTGCGCGGCGGTATCCAACGCCGGCGGGCTGGGCAACCTGACGGCCGGAAATTATTCCACCGGTGATGAATTTCGCGAAGCCATCCGGCAAACTAGACGGTTGACGGACAAACCCTTCATGGTCAACGTCACGATTCTGCCTTCGGTACATATCACAGCCGAACATCACAAAATGTATCTGACAGTCTGCGCCGAAGAAAAGGTTGCCGGTCTGGAAATATCCGGCACACCGCTGGACAAAGCCGTGGGAAAAGAATTTATAGATATTTTGAAAAAAGCAGGCGTCAAACTTTTTCACAAAGTGGGTTCCGTGCGTCACGCCGTGCACGCCGAGAAAACCGGTTATGACGGAATATACGCCGCGGGCATTGAAGAAGGCGGCCATCCGCTCAATGACGATGTAACCACGATGGTGCTTACGCCGCGCATCGCCGAGACCGTGAAAATACCGGTGGTAACTATCGGTGGTGTAGCCGATGGACGAACACTGGCGGCGGCGCTTGCTCTGGGCGCTCAGGGCGTGATGATGGCGACCCGTTTTGTTGCCACCAAGGAGTGCGAGGTGCACGACAACATCAAGCAGGAAATCATCAGAAGGCAGGAATTTGAAACGACGCTTATCTGTAAATCCATCGGCTTGCAGGGGCGGGCAATCAAAAATAAACTTGTGGAAGAAGTCTTAACGGTGGAATCAACAGGTGGTGGATTGGAAAAACTCATTCCATTGATTGCGGGAGATCGGGTCAAGAAGGCCTGGGAATTCGGCGATGTGGACAGCGCTCCGATGATGATGGGGCAATCAGTCGGTCTGATTAAAGATATTCCCACCTGCAAAGAGCTTATGGAAAGGCTCGTCGCCGAGGCGAAAGCAGATATTGAACGCGTAAAAAATATTTTTTAAGTTAATCCATGCAAGGAGCCCCTTGCATGATTTCCTATAAGAAAGTCTGATTGAGCAGCGCTATGCTTATAATAAATTTTTCAGAAAAGGATGCAAATGATCGAAGTACAAAACGTCAGCAAGAATTACCACCAGGGGCAACAGGAAATATGCGCGCTTCATAATATCTCTTTAAAAATAGAAAAGGGAGATTTTCTTTCCATCATGGGACCAAGCGGTTCCGGCAAAAGTACGCTCTTGAATCTTATCGGAGGGCTGGACCAGCCAAGCAACGGAAAAATATTTATTGATGGCCAACCGATTCACGGGATTTCCGACAACGAACTGACGCTGATTCGACGTAAAAGGGTTGGTTTCATTTTTCAGTTTTTTAATCTGCTTCCGATTCTGAATGCCTTAGAAAATGTAAGTCTGCCGCTTCTGCTGGATGGCGTACCGATTTCACGAATTAGAGAAAAAGCCACCCACCTTTTGGAAAAAGTCGGGTTGGGAGCCCGTGCGGAACATCGCCCCGAACAGCTTTCAGGCGGGGAAATGCAACGCGTGGCCATTGCCCGCGCACTGATTACCGATCCCGCCGTTCTTCTGGCTGACGAACCAACCGGCAATCTTGATTCACACATCAGTGAGGAAATTCTTGCATTGCTGAAAAATCTGAACCAGGCAGGTCAAACCATTGTCATGGTCACTCATGATTCCAAGGCCGCCTCTTTCGGCAAGCGCATTATCCGGCTCAAAGACGGAAGCATTACGGAAGATATCTCCTTTTCGGAGAGCGCGGCATGAATTTCTGGAATTTACTGAGACATATAACACTGAAGCATTTCCGGCTGCGTAAAGCACAGATATTCATGGCCGTGGCTGGAATCTGTCTTGGTGTGACTGCTATCGTATCCATCGGCATGATCAATAAGAGTGTTCTTTTCTCTTTTGAAGAGTCCTTCAACCGCGTGACCGGAAAAGCCAAACTTCAGATCACCGGCGCCCAGTCGGGGTTTCCCGAGTCTCTTGTCGAAAAGGTTCAGGGTGTGGAGGGTGTTGAATATGCCGTACCGGTAATCGAAACGGACGGCCTGCTCGTTGACGGCAAGGAACGGGCCATCATGATTATGGGCATCGATGTGCTTGTGGATACCCAGGTGCGCGAATACAGCCTCAGCGGTGACAGCGCGGATGTTCCCGACCCGCTCCTTTTTCTGGCCAAGCGCGATTCCATTCTCGTAACCAAAACGATGGCGGACAGGGAAGGTTTTGTCATAGACCAGAAGATTCAGGTGCAGACGGTCGATGGCATCAAATCGCTGCGCATCCGCGGCATTATGAATCCCGAAGGTCCGGCCAAAGCCATGGGCGGTAATATGGCGATCATGGATATCTTCGCCGCGCAGATGGCCTTTGGCAAAGACGGACGCGTCGACAGAATTGATGTGAGCCTTCGGGAAGGAACAGATTTGGAAACGGTCCGCAAGGCCATTGTCGATGCACTGCCGCAGGGGTACATGGTGGATACACCCGTCGGTAGAACCAAACAGGTCGAGGAAATGATCGCGAGGTTTCAAAAAGGTTTGGACCTTATCAGCTATCTTTCCATATTTGTCGGCATGTACCTCATCTACAACGCCGTTTCTATTTCCGTGGTCAATCGCAGGAAAGAAATCGGTATTCTACGGGCGCTGGGCTGCCTCAGACGAGACATCATCTTGCTGTTTCTGGGAGAGATTTTAATCATATCGGTTATCGCATCTTTATTAGGGGTTGGCCTGGGCGTGCTGCTGGCTGATTCACTGGTGGGCGCTTTCGGCAAAGTTGTTTCCGAAACCTATGTGCGAACATCCCTCAGCGGCATTCATTTTACCTGGTTTTATCCCGTACTGGGCTTAGTGAGCGGCATCGTTGCCAGTCTCACAGCGGCTCTTTTTCCCGCACGGACAAGCAGCCTTATTTCACCTGTTTCCGCGATACGTTCCGTTCCGTATGCTGAAGAAAAATTTTTCACCACGAGGCGTCTCAATACCGGAGGTGTTTTATGCCTGATGCTTTCCGGCGTCATTTTTGCCGTGTACAGATTTACCGGAGATTCTCCGCTGACGAAAAACGTAACCCTTTTGATTATTGCCCAGCTTATGGTAGCCGTCGGAATATCATTTTTTACGCCGGCGTTTCTAAAAGGATTTGTTAATATATTCAACCGTTTCTTTGCATCACACTTCGGAGCGGCAGGACGGTTGGCCGGTCTCAACCTCCGGAAGAATCTGATCAGGAACTCGGTTGCAGTTGCCGCTGTTTTTTTTGGCATTTCGGTGTTTGTCGCCAGCGTCGGCTTTACGCACAGCATCAAGCAATCAGTGGTCAAATGGCTGGATGCCATGATTATCGGAGATATCATTATCACCTCCGGTCATCCCGGTTCCAGTGCCAATGCCCACAGCATTCCCATGCCGGTGGAAATGTCCGCACAATTGGAGAAAGTGCCCGGTGTTCAACGTGTGGTGCCCTGGCGCAGGGTTTTCATGAACTACAACGGCAGGCGTGTGCTGCTTTCCGTTGCATCTTTAGCCCGATACCCGGATCATCGATACAATGATACACAAAAAGTTACAAACGGTGTTCCGGCGAAAGACAAGGTTGTCGTCAGCGAACCGTTTGCCGCCATCTTTAAGGTAAAAAAAGGCGATATAATTACTCTGCCGACACCATCAGGACCGGTTAAATTCGATGTAGCAGGAATAGTGGTGGATTACTCGAGCGATGCCGGAGTCATCGCAATGGATATTCCTGCTTACCAGCGCCACTGGGGTGATATGCTATGCAATTCTTTTTTCCTGACCGTTCATCCCGGAACGGATATCAAGAAGGTGAGTGCGGAAATTCAGCGCCTTTTCGGTGTCGAACGCAAACTGTATGTTCTCTCGGCACTGGAATTCAAGGAAGAAATACGAAAAATTCTGGATGATATGTTTTTCTTCGACTACGCTCTGAATGTCATTACGTTGACGATTGCCTCTCTGGGAATTATTGTTGCCCTGCTGGCATCCGTCATGGAACGAACGCGCGAAATCGGCACGCTGCGTGCCATTGGTACACTAAGAAGGCAAATATACGGGGTCATCATACTGGAATCGATCCTGATGGGAATAGCCGGCGGCATCCTCGGATCAGTGGCGGGGATATTTGCCGGGTGGGTCAACCTGGAAGGATTTTTTATCGCCAATTATGGATCAGCCGCCCAATATTATCTGCCCTGGAGTGCAATCGTGATGGTGCTGCTCCTTTCAGCCGGCCTTGCCGCTTTATCCGGAATGATTCCGGCGCGAAAGGCAGCAAAAACTAATATCGTGGAGGCTTTGTCATATGAATAAAAAATGTATTTTCTTTTTCATATTGGTATTGGTGTTTCTCTTTTTACCCTGTGCCTACGCCATGAATGGGCGTGATGTTTTTGAAAAGGTACAGGAATTGCGCCATAAAAAGCTGGATCAGAAGGCAGACGCGACGATGATTCTCTTCGACAAGGGGGGAGGGAAGCGAACGCGAACTCTCACCATGTACAGCAAAGATGCTTCGCCTGAAGCGTACAAGATTCTCATCGTTTTTAATTCGCCGGCAGATCTCAAGGGTGTAGGGTTTTTGCTGCACGCGCATACGTTTGCCAATCGCGATCTCTGGGCGTACTTTCCGGAATACAAGCGCATCCGGCGCATTCCCACATCATCGCAGGATGATTCCTTCTTTGGGTCGGACTTCTCCTACGACGACTTAAGCGGTCCGCCGGAACTTAACGACTATTCCTTTAAAATCCTCCGGGAGGAAATTCTGGATGGTAAATCGTGTTATGTCATTGAAGTGACACCTAAAAAACCGCGCAAATACACAAAGTATATAACGTGGGTTGCCAAAAACCTCTGGGTGCCGACCAAAGTTGAATACTACCGTGAAGATGAACTATATCGTTCCGGAACATTCAAAGATATTCGGGTGATTGACGGAATTCCAACGCCCTTCGAACTGGAAATGGCTAATTTAAAGACCAGGCACCGGACCGTGTTGAAGCTCCAAAACATAACTTACAGCACCAAATACCCCAATGACCTTTTTACGCAGCGGTCTCTGGAGCGTGGCGCGAAGTAGCAGGAGGCATCCTGAATATTTAATGAATGAGCCTGGTAATTTCAAGGGATTCCTTTATCGGAAGGGGCGATCATGAAAAGAGCATTGATTATTGCATTTCTTCTCTTGACATTTTCTTCTGTCAGTTTTGCGGAGGATTTTCTTTCCGTTTCCGGCAGACTGGATTTGCGTGGTGTTCTGCCCCTGCAAGACACAGACTTGGAGCCGGAATACCCGAGTCTGCTGGGAAGATTGAAGGTTGATACAACGCCTCCGAACTGGCGTTTTCATATGTGGTTGGAAGGCGGATGGGACGGAAGCGTTGATTTACCGGTAGAAGATCATGGTGTCATCAAGGCGTGGGACAAGGTTTACCAGAGTATCACCCCTTTTCTGGAATTTAAGGAAGTTTACGGATCCTATTCGAATGACTTTCTTGAACTTCGCGCCGGCATTCAGCGCTTTGCCTGGGGCAGACTTGACGAATATCCGATTAACGATCTTCTCAACCCGTGGGATTACACACAATTCCTCAGAAAATCTCTGGAGAACAGAAAAATAGGTGTCCCTTCCCTGTCCGCGCGTCTGAACAAAAATGACTGGAACCTGGAGTTGGCCTGGGTGCCCGTTCTCGTTCCCTATCGACTGCCTCTTTTAACAGAACGCTGGTCGGTCTTTCCAGAAATTATCTCAATGACCAAAGACTATGACGCGGAAATAATCAATCAAGAGCCTGATCTTGATGCTCGTTCCCTGGAGAACAGCTCAGTGGGCTTACGCATCCAAAATTCGGGCACTGTGGACTGGGGCTTAACGTTGTTTCACGGTTATGATCTCCATCCCGTTCTTAAAACCACGTACGGAGGAGTTTACTATGAATCCGGAAAGGTTATTATTTATCCGGGGGCAGAACCTGATTTTCACAAGATGTCATCCATCGGCATGGATGCAGCGTTTGTCAGGGGAGACTGGAGCATCCGCGCTGAAGCGGCCTATGCGATTGGTCGCTACTTCAATACCAAATATGAATTGTGGGGATATCCGGACGATCCCGCCCTGGGGATTTTTGAGCTGAATCCCAACACATACAAAAGTGACACCGTCGCCTACGGTATCGGAGTTGATTACCGGTTGTTCGAAGATTGTCTGCTCATCATGCAGGCCCAGCAAACCATGATTACCGACAGACCGGACACACTCTACGATCGGAAATTCGAAACCCTGCTCTGGGCTCATCTGAGAAATAACTTTATGAATCAGAAAATTGAGACCAACATGAACGTGGCTTGGAATCCGGAACACGGTGACACCATGGTCAAGGCCGATCTCTGGTACGTATTCACGGATTCGTGGAAAGTGGGCTTAACGGCTGTTTCATTCGACGGCCCGTCACAGTCTCTGTTCGGCCGGTACGCCCATAATGATCAGGTGGAAATGGATGTTGTTTTCTCCTGGTGAGAAAACGTCGTAATAAAAACCTTCATTGTAAACCATTAAAGCGACGATAAGGATGGAATTTATGAAACGAATGGCATTGATAAAAAAGTTTTTTTTACTGGGGCTGAGTGTCATTTTTTTATCCGCCTGCAGTCAGGGAGGAGACTCTTCCTCAGCGTCAGATCATAACTCGTCACCCGACAATTCGAACGTTTACCTGGTAGAAACAACCAGTCTCGGAGAAGCTTCTGCCGATAGCATCAGAAAGGCGGCTCTGGAAGCAGGGCTTCCCGCGCAGGCAAGCGCGTTTATGAAACACTCCATTAAATTATACAAAATAACCTATCGAACCACCTATAAAGGGCAATCCATTTTAGCATCAGGCTTGATCTCCTATCCAACAGGGGTTCCCGATGCCATGCCTTCCATGATTGTCGGAAATATACAAACTTTCGCTGACAGGGACGCACCTTCCGAATTTAATTTGTCGAGTGTCTCCACATCTTTTGCGGCTGTTGCTGCTGTAGCGGGATCCGCAGGTTATTATACTTTAGTGCCCGACATGATCGGTTCCGGTGTATCGAAAGATATCATATATCCGATGAGAAATTATGAACATGCGGCCAATACGATGATTGATTTAATCCGTGCCGCCGACGAGTTTATCAAGACGAAAAAAATAAAGGTAAACGGTAAAAAATTTATTGCAGGCTATTCCGAGGGTGGTTACATAGCGATGGCGACACTGAAAATGATCGAGGAAAGACACATTGAGGGAATTAAAATTGAAGCAACTGCCGTGGGTGCGGGTGGTTATAATCTGGTGAGGCTTTTAAATAAAACCATTATGGAGGGTGATGGCACCTATGCTTCCCCCTGTTTCCTTGCATCGCTCATCTATTCATATAACTCGTTTTATGAGTGGGGGCGACCTCTGGCTGATTTTTTTCAAGAGCCCTATGCCGGCAGAATACCGGATTTGCTGAGTGGTCAATTCACAGGCGATGAGATTGATGCGCAACTGACATTTAGCCTGACTAGCCTGCTGAATCCCGTTTTTCTGGACAATCTCAAAAATAACAATGAACCTGCTTTGATAAACGCGCTGAGCGAAAACAGCGTGGACGACTGGGCGCCTGAAGGCAAACTGATGTTATTTCACAACGTAAATGATCCTTTAATACCATTTTCTGATTCTTTGGCAACGTATAATACAATGTTGTCCAACGGAGCGCAAAACTTGATTTTCAAAGACACCGACAAAATCGAAAGCCATCGGGATTCATCGACAGCATTTGTGATTACAGCAAGTTTATGGTTTGAAAGCATGAATCAATAAAGGGCTTAAGCCATAATCGCCTAAGCCCTTGATTTTATTAATGGCTGGGGAATAAGGATTCGAACCTTAATAAACGGAGTCA
>JBATES010000216.1:0-5292 GCA_049664145.1 Smithella sp. | reverse complement strand
TAAAATACCGGAACTAAAAACAGAAACTAATGCCATAAAAAAACTTATTAAGCAAAAAAGAATTGAACATATTAATTTGGATTGGGGATAACAAGATGTAATGTTGTTTTTCTTATCCTGCCTGTTTATGCAATATTTCAAAAGGTAGAACGCTAACTTAAAAAGTGATACCATTTTTAATGTATGGTTCATCCCAATCTTTACCGCTTCGCTGTTTTGAAATACCCTTTCTGTTCAAGAGTAGAAAATACCACTTGCGCAGCAAGGGCATGCCCATCTTCATTCCAGTGGCGGTCGCTCTTGCGGAAAAGGTAAATTCCGTCGGCTCCGGCCTTTTTTCGGAATACGGGGAGAAGGTCAATATATTCCAGGTTGAATTTTCTAAAAAGGTCTCTCGACCTGCCATAACCAGGGGGATCCTCATAGCACAGGGGATCAAATTTACCGGCAGACGGATTGGCTTTTCTTGTCGCAGCAGGGTAGGTTTCTGCGATAGCCGGAACGGACAGCACCACCAGCTTTGCCCGATCCCTCTCTATCTCCTGTTTCAGATGCTGTACAATGCGTTCGGTAATTTCCCATGCCCTTGTATAAGCCTCCGGTTCATTGCAGTAGTAGATCCCGCTTCTGTAGAAATCATCCTGCCGGGCAGTCGGCGAAACACTATCCCTCTCCTGACCTGCATCGAACTTCTTGCTGAGCTTTCTGATGTTACGGGACACCTCTTTACTGACCATCCGGAAGATGACTGAACGGCGTTCAAGCGTCGCGCGTATACTGCCCGTCTCCGCTCTGCCCTTCTTAAAGCTTTCCATGGCACCGGCATAATCGACAGGGGTGATATTCCAGCCACCAGGCCCGGACAGATCCACGTAAGGTACCCTGTTTACGCGCGACCCGATAACCAGCGATTCGATCTCCCTGCTGTTGTCTCGTACATCGTTTGAAGAATTGAAGGCCAGAAGGACAAGATCAGGCTTATACTTTCTGCCGATCTCCCGATAGGCCAGATATTCCTGAAGCGTTCCATAACCGCCGACACCCAGATTGATCACCTCGACATCGATCCCTTTGCTTTTCGCGATTTTTTCAATAAGGGAGTGAAATGCCCCGCCAAGTTCAACCGAATAGGCCTCCATAAAAGAGTCTCCGAGAACAACGATACGGTAAGCTCCGGCGGGATTTTCATACGCATGCTCCCGGTCGTGAAAACCCGCCTTATTATAAAAAACACTGACCGTCGCTTCATCCATACGGTTGTTGAAGGTAAGACCCGGCTCGGATGTCCATCCCAGCACGGGATGAGGAATCCGGTGCTCAAATGTTGTTCCCTCGTTAAGAGGCAGGTAATGCCGAAGGACAAGCTCTGCAACATAGAGCGAATCGATTGTACTGATGAAAACAAGCAGCAGGACGGCGACCCTTTGGCTAGTTTTATTCATACCCTTGCTCTTGCGGTGTTCAGTCATTCTGTGTTCTCCTCAAATCAAATTGCTTTGATTCCCTCTCGAGAAACGTGATGCATCTTGGAAAGGCCTAACGGCCATGTAGCAACGCAAGGCCAAGGGAAACCCCGACCCTGTCGGACTTTTTCCTGATCTCCTTCACTGCAAGCGAGGAATTTCAACCCTGTCCAACAAATATAAAGCCGGCTGCCAGGGGCGGCTTTTGCCGAATGCCATCGCGGCTGAAGCCTTTCCCGCGCCCTAAAACATTGTGTAGATGAACGGCGCTAGCGCCGAACCTTGGGACAGCACGATCAGCGCACCCAGCAACATCATTACCAGGATGATCGGAACCAGCCAGAATTTCTTCCGCTCCCGCATGAAGTCCCACAGGTCTTTGAGAAAATCGATCATTTAAAAGGGTTTCTCCATATTTTTAATTGGTGCCTTATGGCTCGGGATTCGATAGGTGGCAGACGGTTCGAAACGCCGCGCCATGGAATCCTTGCCGGCCAGGCGACGTAAGAGCCCCATTGGCGTCACCACGAGAAAAAACACGATTCCCATGATTACCGGGGTCGTAACTTTACTGATCAAAAGGCTGAATTTCATCCAACCACGATAAACAGGTTGCAGGGTTAATGGCGCCATCAGGCCCCACAGGATTAGAACCACGGCAATCACCCACGGCCAGTATGGAATAGGACGCTCCAGAACCCATGGAAAGAACAGGCCGAACAGGACAGCCACCGCGCCCCCCGTGGTCAGGCCGAATTCCCGCAGCCCACGTTTGTCCAGTTTCTTGATTTTGTCCTCAACCATAGCATTTAATCCAGCTCGAATTCTTTTTTCCAGGACTCGTCCTGTGCTCGCGCAGGCTGGTCCTTCTTGTCCATGAGAAAGTTCTCGATTACAAGGTAATCCATTTCGGTACGCATGAAGCATCGGTACGCATCGGTCGGTGAACAGACAATTGGCTCGCCGCGCACATTAAACGAGGTATTAACCAGCACCCCACAACCCGTTTGTGTCTCAAAGGCCTTCAGCAGCGCGTAGAAGCGGGGATTGGTCTCGGGGTCCACAGTCTGCACCCGAGCCGAGTAATCCACGTGGGTGATTGCAGGCAGTTCTGAGCGTTTCAGCTTCAGCTTCTCAATGCCGAAGAGCTTCTGCTGTTCGACCGTCAGCGGGATACGCAGGCCTTCGCGCACCGGCGCCACAATCAGCATATAGGGGCTCTCACTGGAGAGGTCGAAGTAATCCCCCACCCGCTCGGCCAGTACCGAAGGCGCGAACGGACGAAAAGACTCCCGGTACTTTATCTTAAGGTTCATGACCGTCTGCATCTTCGCACTTCGCGGGTCGCCGATGATGGAGCGCCCGCCAAGTGCGCGGGGCCCAAACTCCATGCGGCCCTGCATCCAGCCGACTACATTCTCCGTTGCAAGAATTCCGGCCAGGCGGGGCATAAGCTCCTGGTCTTCCAGTTCGATGTAATTCGCCCCGGCCGCATCGAGCTGACAGCGAACCTCATCGCGATTGAAACGAGGTCCGAGGTAGGAGCCCTTCATGGCGTCATGCCTGTTGACGGTGCGTGATGCGCCCTTGTATTCGTACCAGGCAATCGCCGCCGCGCCAAGGGCACCGCCGGCATCGCCGGCCGCCGGCTGGATCCAGATGCGTTTGAATGGCCCCTCGCGCAAAATTCTGCCGTTGGCGACGCAATTTAAGGCCACACCGCCGGCAAGACAAAGGTTCTCTTCGCACGTCTCTTTATGCAGTGTACGAGCGAGGCGCAAGATGACCTCTTCGGTCACAGCCTGTATCGAAGCGGCGATATCCATTTCCCGTTGGCTAACTTGGCTTTCCGCTTTACGGGGAGGACCACCGAAGAGCGCATCAAAGCGCTCGTTGGTCATCGTCAGGCCGGTGCAATAATTGAAATACTGCATATCAAGCCGGAAACTGCCGTCGTCCTTCAGGTCGAGAATCTTTTCGCGAATAATATCCACATAGATTGGTCGCCCGTATGGCGCGAGTCCCATCAGTTTGTACTCACCGGAGTTTACCTTGAAACCGGTAAAATAGGTGAAGGCGGAGTACAGGAGCCCCAGTGAATGGGGAAAGTCTATCTCCCAGAGCGGATCGAGCTGGTTTGCGGCGCCACGCCAGGCGGAAGTCGTGGCCCATTCTCCCACGCCGTCGAGACACAAAACTGCGGCGCGTTCGAAAGGGCTAAAGTAGAACGCCGAGGCTGCGTGAGATTGGTGGTGTCCAGTGAAGAGCAGTGTCGGCAGCTCTTTTTCCTTACATTTACCGATCTCGGCTAATTCGCTCTTGAGTGTTTTCTTGAGGTAGAGCTTTTCCTTCAACCAGATCGGCATCGCTATCACGAAGGAACGAAAGCCTAGCGGCGCGTAGCTCAGGTAAGTCTCAAGCAGGCGCTCGAACTTAACCAGCGGCTTGTCGTAAAAGACTATCTGGTCTATTTCCCGCAGGCTGATGCCAGCCTCTGCGAGGCAATAGCGAACTGCGTACTCAGGGAAACGTGGATCGTGCTTTTTTCGGGTAAAGCGCTCTTCCTGGGCTGCAGCTACGATATCCCCGTCGCGAAGCAGGGCGGCGGCGCTGTCGTGGTAATATGCCGAAATACCGAGAATGTTGGTCATAGTGTCTTTTTAAAGCACATTTTCCCTCCCCGGAGAGCGCCACGTGCTGTGTTATCCGGTAGTGAAGTCAGGGCTTAAATTAATTGATTAAAAACCTGCTTATAAACTTGGATTTATAGGAAAAGAGCCCTTGTATGTCAAGGGATATATAACTATCAGAATTGTCAGTAGTAATTTAGATCCCGTCGCTGATGTCGAACATCCGGGGTCGAAGTCAACAATTCTACCCGTTGGGAAATTGGAATTTTATTTTTTCCTTCCTCCTACTGTTGTTTTCTTGTTTTCCCAATTCATACAACATTAACATCTGTAATGCGCAAAAAGATTCTATTCCCGATCCGTCAGCTTTGATCTTATTTCGGTTTTCTTTTTATGATTGCCAACGCCTTTTGAGCGGCATATTTGACTTCTTCAGGATATGACCGTATGCCTAAAAAAGATTTTGATTCGGCAATTTCTGTAAGGATTGGTATCGCCTCAGGCAAGCCGATAGATCCAAGAGCGTTGCAAATTTTTTCCTGCAAGGATAATTGCTCACTCTTAGCCATGGAGGACTTATCTTTGAGTATGGCTAATAAAACAGGAACAGCTTCGGTGCATTTAATTTTGCCGAGCATTTCAATTATATTAATTCTCAATTCTTGATCTGCTTGAAGTAAAACAGACAGGACCAGCGATCCTTTCTCATTTCCTCCGCTTTGGCCAATACTTTTGAACGCCTCCATCCGGACTCGCTTGTCTTTATGGAGCAAAAGAGGTTGAAGTATATAGGCGCTAGTTTCATTGCCAATACGGCCTAGTATGTAGCTAAATTACGTAAGAAATACCATGGAGCATTGGCAGTAATCCTTTCCTTGATGGTCGGTATTGCCCTTTGCCCTATTTCTTCAATAACATGGATGATGCTTATACGCTCTTTGCTATCGCTGGTATCCTGGAGACTATTGAGTAATTTGTTTATTATAATGTCGCTAAATCCGGCAAGTATCAGATAAAGTATATAAGGGGATCCAGGAGTTCCCATTTTTTCGTCAATTTTGATTTGTTTAAATAGTCCGTCCTGAAAAATGCGGCCTGGAAGCCGCGTAAACATTGAAGATGCTCTTTGAAAATTGAAGAAAATTGCGGAATTGTAGTTGATTTTTATTGGAAAAAGTGTTATAAGTATTTGAAATGAA
>JBATES010000215.1:0-9960 GCA_049664145.1 Smithella sp. | reverse complement strand
TAAAACATCGGATGCCCGCATAAAATTAAAACGCCTTTATCCGAATTTATAAACGTTACATGGTACTAGCAATTATTCTGTGTTACAGCCTGCAAATCTTTACTTTGTCCACTAAAACAAAAACCTGATGATGATTCGCAATCAACATAATCGCGTGAGATTGGCACGATGCTACTTTATTTGATCAAAAATAAAAAGAGAAAATAATTTATCAAATCCACAAAAAAATACGGTTCATCTTTGTGTCGTGATATTAATAATTTACTTTAAATTCAAATATTTATGCCGTATTGCAACAAATCCTTGCATTTAAATCAACAATGAAGCATGATTGGTCGAATGGTAGTACCAATTTTGGAGGTATTGGTTATCTGATAAGATTTTATCAATATAAAAATGATCGAAATGCGATGATTTCCCACCCGTTGAGCAAGGCAATATTGAACTCTAAAGGATTGAAGTGAAACAAAAAATGAAAGCAGAATTGACACCCGTTGAAAAAATGAAAGCACCGGAACAGATTGTGGAGATGTTATTAAAATACATTTTGGGCGGCGGAGTAAATCCCGGCGAAAAATTGCCTCCGGAGCGAGCCCTCGCCACGCAGCTGAATGTGACCAGGGCAACGCTTCGGGAAGCGCTGAAAAAACTCGAACAATTGAAACTCATCGTCATCCATCAGGGTAAAGGTATCATCGTTCAAGACTTTCACAAGGCATCGATTGATTTAATATTCTCGTTACTGGTCATCAACAATCAGATTGATCTGCAGATTCTGGAAAATATTCTGGAGGCAAGGGAACTTTTTGGAACCGATGTGGCGAGATGCGCTGCGAAGCGCGCCGATAAAAAAGATATCGAACAAATGAAAATCCTGATGGATAAACTGGTCAAAACAAGTGATCCGGGAAAATTACAGCAGTTAGACTTTGAATTTTTTCGTCAATTGGCGCTGGCCAGTAAAAACATGGTCTATATACTCCTGATGAATACCATCAAAACAATTCACTACAAACACTTGGATCTGTTTTTGCCTTTGTCAACCAATTTAGACACTACTCTGCAGCAGGAAATATTAAAGGCTGTGATCGATCGTGATGAGGAAAGAGCGGCTGAAAAAGCACGAACGTTTCTGAAGGCCGGTATGGAGTTACTTAAATTTTTAAAATCTGTGGAATAAATAAAGGAGAAAAAAATGCAGATGGCCCGAATACTCGACGATGATCCTATCGAATGTATGGAAACACTCAATGTCCTGAAAATACAGCGCACCTGCGTTCATGATGGTCCCGGCATTCGTACAACAATTTTCTTTCAAGGTTGCAGACTGAGATGTTTGTGGTGCCAAAATCCTGAAGCATTGTCCTTAAAGCCGGCGCCGACTTCTGATGAAAATTATTCCATTCCTAAAATAATGGAAGTCGTTCTGAGGGATAAAGATTATTATTATAAAACGGGTGGTGGAATAACACTCAGTGGCGGCGATCCTTTGTTACAGAATCCAAACACCTTGATGTATCTATTGAAATTATTGAAGGATGAAAACATTCACATTGCTGTGGAAACTTCCATGCATGTGCCGTGGGATAACGTAGAAAGAATAGCCCCTTATGTAGATTTGTTTTTAGTCGATTTGAAAGTTGTCGGCGATGAAGAGCTGCATAAAAAACTGACAAAACAGGACAGCCATTTGATCCACAGCAATATCAAGAAGCTGATCGCCTCGAATGCTAAAATAAGATTCCGCATGGTGATGGTTCCGGGTTATAACGACGCAGAGAAACAAATAAAAGCGACAGCAGATTTTCTAAAGTCTATAAATTATAAATCGATTGAATTATTGAAATACCACAACATGTACGAAGATAAAGCCAAACGTCTTGGGCTGGTGCGGGCATCGTTGAATATTACGCCGGAGCAGAGTATGGCTTCTGTTAAGAACGCCGTTGAATTATTTAAATCGTTTAATATCAATGCCGGATGCTATGAACTGGATGCTTCCCGGCATCAAGCTGTCTTTAGCGACCGCGTTTATGATATTCAAAAAGACATAAGGGAAAGTGATTATCATCTCTGCTTTGAAGTATCTAAACTGAAAACAAATTTCTACAAGAAGAATGGTTTTAAGAAGCCAACTCACCTTCACAGGGCGGAGCGGCTGGCATACGTGCTGAAAAACAAGGAAGTCATTATCTATCCCCATGAACTTCTTGTCGGTAATTTTACCTCCAAGAGAGTAGGCGGTCAGGTCTGGGAAGAACATTACGGTGTTCTCTTCACGTCCATTCTCCATCAGATTCACCGGCAGACGCCGGTTTCTTTTCAATGTTCATGGAAAGACAGGATGAACTTTTATTTCAGAATACTTCCTTTCTGGAAAAAACACTGCCTCTTAACGAAGGTAAACAGAAAGTTCTCTGATTTGATTTTAAGCATTTCACGATTATGTGAAATGAATGTCGGATTTAACAATAACATGGCGGCGATAGCGCATTTTATTGCCAATTTCGAACGCCTGCTTAGACTCGGCACAACGGGAATGATCAAAGAAATTGAAGCAGCGCAAAAAGAGCAACCGGAAAACAATCAGGACTTTTATAAAGGGATGATCATTGCCCTTGAGGCCCTGGAAACTTTTGCTGAAAAATATGCAGATGCCCTGTCGGAATTAAGCAAAACAGCAACAAATCCGACACGTCGCCAAGAGCTGGAGGAGATGGCTCAAATTTGCCGGCATGTCCCCAAATATCCTGCCCGCACATATCACGAGGCTCTCCAATCCATGATATTTTTGCAAATTGCGCTTTGCATCGAATCTTATGAAAACGCCATATCCTTCGGTCGTCTCGATCAGATTTTATATCCGTATTATAAAAAGGATAAAGAAGCGGGAATCATCACTTACGAAAAAGCGAAAGAACTGTTGGCCTTGTTCGTTCTCAAAATGGACGAATGTATTTTAGTAAACGACGGCGATACCTATCTGGCAATCGGCAGGCTTTTTGAAACACAGTCAACGGATCAGGCATTGACCTTCGGCGGCGTCGACAGGGACGGTCAGGACGCTACCAATGATTTAACGTATATGCTGGTGGATATCTGCGAACTCCAGCCTCTGGCCGTAAATATGACGGCCAGAATCCATCAGGATAGTCCCGTGCAATACCTGGACAGGCTCGCGGAGGTATACATCAACGGTGCGCCCATGCCGGAACTTTTCAATGATCATATTTACATTAAATCTCTACAAAAGCATTATCCGACGACGGTGCAGAATGCAAGGGACTACGCGATAGTAGGATGCGTTGAGCCCAAAGCTTCCGAGGATCACTTCGGCAATACCGACTGTGCCAACATGAACGTTGTCCTGCCGCTGCTTCAGGCTCTTAAGGGCGAAGAAGATGATTTATGGAATTTTGGATTTGCTGATCAGATGGAAAGGATCCTCACCAAATTTATCGAATACAACTTCCACGGCGGCAATAAATTTTTCAAATTTGTTGATGAGAAATACAACAAAGTTCGCGTTTCTTATAAAAAGAAAAGAACATCCAAAACAAACCCTCCGGCTAGCATGGATGAACTGCTGGAACGATATCAAGCACGTTTGAATCATCTGGCTTCATCCATTTTAGCCGACCATCAAAAAATTGAAAAAGAAATTTGTAAAAACTTTACCACGCCTCTGGCATCTTCTCTTTCGAGAGGCTGCATTGAAAGCGGGAAAGATGTCAATGAAGGAGGCTGCGAATTTAACAGCAGCGGCATTCAGGCAGTCGGCATCACAGATGCCGCCGATTCATTACATGCGCTCAATGAAGTCGTCTTCGAAAAAAAGATGTATTCAATCAATGATGTGATCAAGGCAATAGACAACGATTTTGAAGGAAATTATTATCAGCAAATCCGCGAAGCGTTACTGGCAGTTCCAAAGTTAGGCCATGATGAATCCCGTGAAGCCGCCGAATGGGTCAATAAGACATTAGAGATTTATAGCAATGCTCTTAAGCAGGTTCGGAACTGTCCGCGGGGCGGCATCTATACCGCAGGATACTATGCCCTGAACGTGAGTGACGTTTACGGAAAGAAGACTCCCTCGCTGCCTTCCGGCCGGCTCAAAGGCGTTCCTCTGGCCAACAGCGTTGCTCCTCATTACGGCATGCAAATGTCGGATTTATTGTCATCGCTGAACTCGGTGGCTGGAATTGACTTTGAAAAATATGCCCCCAACGGGACAACGTTAACCTTCACCATCGATTCCTCACTCTTTCAAGGCCCGGATGGAGTTAAAAATCTATCCGGCATCTTCAGCACGTATTTCCAAAAGGGTGGCATGCAGTTTCAGCCGAACGTCATCAATAGAGAAATGTTGCTGGACGCCTACAATCATCCGGGAAAATATCCCTATCTGCTGGTGCGTGTGGCCGGTTACTGCGCATATTTTAACCGTCTGTCCGATGATTTAAAGAAGGTTATCATCAACAGAACTTGTTATTCTTAGAAATTTTTTTATCGAACTTTACAAACAAGCCGGATAGAAAAGTAAAAACTTTTTTATCCGGCTTTAGCGATTCATTTACAAGAAATACATTCTTTTTGTTTTGAAATGTTACATATTATTTTTCTTCAACAGCTTTTTCAGAAACTTTAATTTCACTTTCATCCATCTTTGCAAAAATATTTCCCGGTTCAATCGGGTCAATGCTGTTTTGAATGATTGCAGTCGCGGTATGATCTTTACAACTTATCACCTGCATCGTCCCGTTTGTTACCGCATGATCACCAACAGCAATGGTTCTGAACATATCTCCTATCGCAATACCGTCTTCGCATCCCTTGTCGATATAGATTAAGTCCAGCATGGAATTAAAAATCACAGACCCAATGGCCAGAATCATTCCATTGACATTCGGACTGCGAAACTGTCCTGTGGTCATTGGAGGTTTGATGTCATAATAGGTATCAAGAATATCGCCTTGGGCAATTTCTTCAAAACACTTATTGATCCTGGCCGTTGTATCACCGTCTTTTATTTGCACGATTTC
The DNA here is from genome assembly GCA_049664145.1 of Smithella sp. Lineage (GTDB taxonomy): Bacteria > Desulfobacterota > Syntrophia > Syntrophales > Smithellaceae > Smithella. Next base: position 4,915 of record JBATES010000215.1, on the reverse strand, counting down.
AGCTATGCCGCTGATCCTGATAACATAACCGATTTGTTTTTGCGTGATCGGGTGGATGACCGGTTCCGAGGCCTTAATCACATAAAATTTATCACCAACTTTAACGGCCTTGTTCAGCTCAACATAGACGATATCGCCATTGCCGAAGAGCATATGTCCCGAAGGAGAATCACCCACCCTTCCCACTCCCGGAATCGCATTTGCCAGGTAACCGCTTTTCATGATCATGCTCTCACCGACAATCGGATACTTCAATTCTTTAAGGGTTTCTTTTTTTGTCTCATCTTTTTTGGGTTGCTGATATTGGGGCTCCTGATACGCGGTTAAAATCTGAGGAATCTTGATGATTTGACCAGGATAAATCATGTGCGGATTTTCTATCCATGAATTCTCTCTCCAAATCCTCGGCCACAAGAAGGGATCCTTCAGTTCCTTCGCTGAAATATCCCAGAGCGTATCCCCCTTGACTATTTTATATTCCTTTAGCTCTTTAGTTTCTGCAAAAGAAAACGAAACTGAGAGAAGCAACACGATAATGGCCAATACAATATTTCTTGTTTTCAACATACCTGATCTCCTTTATTTTTTTTCGATAGTCCAAACAACCGTGATCATGAAAACCAGAAGAAAGATACCCATGAGAAACATATTCACGTGTGAATGAATATATGAAGAAATCGATGGTCTGTCAATGAAATCTTGGCTAAAAACATGTTCCGTCCGATGATGAAAATCATTTAATCCTTCTTGTGATTTTTTCAAAAAGCGTATCAAGGTTAAAAACCTGATTCAGAATGACGGCAAGAATTGTTGCTGTCGGTAACGGATCGGTAAAGAAAGTTTGAATGAGTTTCGGCGCCCGGGCATAAAGAGAAGGCAGAAAGCGGTGCTTAAACCGAAAAACAACGCAATACCGACAACAAAGGTTTTACGCTGATCCCATTTTTCTTCCAGCATTTGTATCAATCCCGCGCAAATCATAAAACATCCGCTGAAAATCAACGATGCGCCAAGAACCGGTTTGGGTATCTGAGAAAGGGCGTTCGTCAGCAGCGGGAAAAAAGCCAGCAGGATAAAAATCGTTCCGGCCACAACGCTGATCCATCGGCTGAGCACTTTGGTTGCACCCGCCAGACCGATATTACTGGATGATGTATCCACGGCCATCGAACCCAGTAAGCCGGAAATAGTTGTTGCCAGTCCATCGGCAATGATGCCGTTGCGGATAGGCACAAAATTGATCTCCTGGAGTTCCGGCTCCGACATCTTCTGCGCGGCCAGAAGATTGCCGAAGGTTTTCAACGTACTGCCGATGGCGATGACGATTAACGGAAACAGCAAATCGAAACGAAAACTCAGGGGATTGAGCAGCGAATGAAACTGAGGCATCGCGAAAAGCGGATTGTTTTTTACAGAAAGAAGATTTTGCCAGTACTCCGGTATAAGAATCATCGCCAGAATCCAGCCCGAAAAAAGATGTTACCGAGATCTGAACAATGCTGATGCCGACCAGTGCGACAACCAGACCGACAACGTATATCGGGAAAATGCTTTTCATCTTTTGAATGACCGGTGCGAGAAACATCTCGATAAGGTCCGCGACAATCGTGATGCCGCGCATTAGGGGCAAACCGCCGATCCAGGCCGCTGAAAGCGAGAGACTCAGATAGGAAGGACCGCAAAGATTCGGGCACAGATAGCCCGAGCCCAGATAAGGCAAACGCAGTGCCTGAATGATTGAACCGATGCCGGAAGCCAGCATGGAAAAAGTCACCAGAGAAGCGGTAAAGGCCGGCGTCTCGTTGAGCTGACCGGCAAAAATAATGGGTATGCCGATAGCGACAACCATAATCAGAACGTGCTGAAACGCCGACAAAAGCAAATGACCGATCGGCGGCACTTCATTGACGGCATATTCGTATTTTTTATCATCTGCCATTGATGACCTCAATTATCCCGGAGGTTGGGGAAGGTCTGTGATAGCCCCGACAAATATTTCCTGACCGGCAATATATGTTTTTCGCAGGTACAAACTTTTTTTAATCAACGTTCTTTGATAACGGTTTCTTGCCGTTCTTGTCTTTTAACTCCCACAGATTTTTTCCTTCCAGATGCGGCATGCCGGCGTGATAGATGTTTACACCGTTCATATAATAAATATAAAGATAACGGTCAGGAGCATAGTGCATCTGGCTATTGTTTTTAAAAAACTCCACACTTTTCAAACCGTCTTTTTTGATCATCTGTGAAGCGTCGTAAACAAATTTCACAAAGTCTTTTGTGTCGCGATATTGATAGACACTGATGTCCAGATTTTCATAGCGGCTTTCGCAGCCTGAAATCGACAGGGAAAGGAGTATCAATAATGTCGGGAAAGCGTTAATCCTGTTTAATCGAATCAATCTACCCATACGACTCAAATCATATTATAAATTTAACAACGTAAGAATTATTGGGCAGATTAATACCATATCTTGAATGATAATTCCGCCATTTTTTCAACATTGATAATGATGAACAGAACATCCAAAGCTGTTCATTAGCCCATTTCCAGCAGAATTTTGTTAAGTTCCTTTATCTCATCTCTGAGTTCGGCGGCGTGTTCGAATTCCATGTTTTTCGCGGCCTGCTTCATTTCTTTTGTCAGCTTGGCAATTAATGCCGGCAGATCTTCTTCTTTCAGCGGAGCAATTTTCCCGTTAACGCCCGTAGGCACTGTCACATAATCGGCTTCATAGATAGAGCCCAAAACATTGCCGATCGATTTTTTAATGGATTCCGGTGTGATATTGTTATCTTCATTATATTTGCGCTGAATAATGCGGCGGCGTTTGGTTTCATCAAGGCAGGCCTGGATGGACTTCGTGATTTTATCGGCATACATAATCACTTTTCCCGATACATGGCGCGCGGCACGTCCGCTGGTTTGAATGAGAGACCGCTCTGAACGTAAAAATCCTTCCTTGTCCGCGTCCAGTATCGCGACCAGTGATACCTCGGGAATATCCAATCCTTCCCGCAACAGATTCACGCCGACCAGAACATCGAATTCACCCAGGCGCAAATCGCGGATGATTTCCACGCGCTCCAGCGTGTGGATATCGGAATGCAGATAGCGCACTCTGATATCCACACCGGCATAGTAATCGGTCAGATTTTCCGCCATCCGCTTGGTCAGTGTCGTCACCAGCACCCTTTCGTTCTTTTCAATTCGCTCTCTGATTTCCGCGAGCAAATCGTCAACCTGATGTTTGGCCGGTTTTACTTCAATCACGGGATCCATCAGTCCGGTTGGACGGATGATTTGTTCCACACGAATTCCTTCAGCTTTCTGCGTTTCATACTGCGCGGGTGTTGCCGAAATATAGATTCTCTGATTAGTCAACGCCTCATATTCGTCAAAACGCAAGGGCCGGTTATCCAGCGCGGAAGGCAGACGAAAGCCGTATTTAATCAGGGTTTCTTTACGTGAGCGATCCCCTTTGAACATACCGGAAATTTGCGGCAAAGTAGCGTGACTCTCATCGATAATAATGAGCGCATCATGAGGCAGATATTCCATTAAGGTCGGCGGCGGCTCGCCGGGCTTGCGTCCGGTCAGATGACGGGAATAATTTTCTATACCCTGACAATAGCCCATTTCCTCCATCATCTCCAGATCAAAGTTGGTACGCTGCTCCAGCCGCTGCGCTTCCAGCAGTTTGTTTTGTTCTTTATATTCGGCCAGAGTCCTGGCCAGTTCTACTCGAATATCGGCAGTGGCTCTCTGCAGATTTTCTTGTGAAGACACATAATGGCTCCCGGGATAAACGGCGGTTTTGTTAATCGCACTGATTTTTTTTCCCCGCAGCGGATCAATCAGCGACATGGCTTCTATCGTGTCACCGAAAAACTCCACACGCAGCGCCTGTTCATCCTCATAAGGCGGAAATATTTCCACAATGTCGCCGCGCACGCGAAATGTTCCGCGATGGAAGTCAATGTCATTACGCTCGTACTGAATTTCAACTAATCTTCTTAAAAGTTCGTCGCGCGGAAATTCTTTTCCTGCTTCCAACTGAATAATCATTCCCAGATAGGCATCCGGCGAGCCCAGACCGTAAATGCAGGACACACTGGCCACGATGATCACATCGCGCCGTGTCAAAAGGGCGTGCGTTGCTGCGTGACGCAGCTTGTCGATTTCTTCGTTGATGGCGGAATCTTTTTCAATATAAGTGTCGGTAATCGGCAGATAAGCCTCCGGTTGATAGTAATCGTAATAGCTGACAAAATATTCCACGGCATTTTCGGGGAAGAGCCCTTTAAATTCCTCATACAATTGAGCCGCCAGCGTTTTGTTATGCGCGATAATCAGTGCCGGACGTTGTACGCGTTCAATGACGTTGGCAATGGTAAAGGTTTTTCCCGAACCGGTAACACCCAGCAAAACCTGATGCTCCTTACCCTCTTCCAGCCCTTGGACCAAAAGGTCAATCGCCTGCGGCTGATCCCCGGCCGGAACAAAACCAGTTATCATAGAAAGTTTTTCCATCATGTGGCCAATATACATGGCTCTTCAAAAATGTCCAGCGACAAGCACAGACATCCTTCCTTTGGAGCATGCTAAATATTGTCTTTGGATTATCATTAACGATTAAAGAAACGGCTCAAGTGCCGGTGGAGTGTTTACGCTTGATAATCAATTTGTGCGACTCAATACCAGAACTTTTTGAGAAGCATTATGTTCGGGCGCTTCCATGTGTATCAATTTACGGCGCTCATGATAATGTCCGGAGTTACCCCTGTCGCTTTTCTTGTCTGTTATTAACCGTCTCATAATAGTATTAACATTAAGCGGCGTATTTTGTTTCCTCATTATTGTAATAGGATCGAACCCGATCCGGTGTTTTTTGAATAAAACGAAGATGACTAA
>JBATES010000214.1:0-11458 GCA_049664145.1 Smithella sp. | reverse complement strand
ACCATCGGCCGAGTTGCGGTTATTATTTTCACAGAAAGAACTGCCAAATGGATGGAAAACTTTGCCTCTTTACGAGTTGTGTGAAGTTAATCCTGCAAAGCCAAGGACATTTCGTCGCAACGCGGATGCGCCAACGAGTTTTATCCCGATGGAAGCGGTAGATGAAAAAACGGGTGTAGTAATCGCCCTTCAAATGCGTTCTTATAGTGCAGTTGCAAAAGGTTACACTTATTTTGAAGAAGGGGATATTCTGTTCGCCAAAATCACACCGTGCATGCAAAACGGCAAGGCGGCAATAGTAACCGGCCTGATAGACGGCATCGGCTTTGGCTCGACGGAGTTTCATGTATTGCGAGTAAAGCCCGGTGTTGATCCAAGATGGATACATTGTTTGGTGAGATCAGCCGAATTTCGAAAAAAAGCGGAAGACAATTTCGAAGGCAGCGCCGGTCAACGCCGTGTACCTGATCATTTTCTTAAAAATGTCCAAGTTCCATTTTGCGAGGATGGAAAAGAGCGAGATATTCTGATGAACCGTATAGACAATCGCATGTGCACGTCCTACAAAATGCGTTCAGTTGCGTCTCGTCAGCTTGAAGCTATCTCCGCCTTGCCCGCGGCCACATTGAGAGAATTCTTTCATTTCGGGGAGAACGTTAATGCCTGAAAAAAAAGTTATGCAAAAACAGACAGCACCTAAGCCCTTCCTCAAGCCTTCCACCGGCTTGCTCAAAGACCTGCGTTTTATCATTGATGAAGCCAGACAGGACGTGGCGCGACAGGTCAACAGCACGCTGGTTATGCTTCACTGGCGCGTCGGGAAGCGTATTTTGCAGGACATCCTGAAAGAAAAGCGGGCGCAGTACGGTGAAAAGATTGTCTCCGCGCTGGGGAGACAATTGGAGATGGAATTCGGACGAGGATTTTCTGAAAAATCGTTGCGCCATATGATTCGTTTTGCGGAGGTTTTCCCGGATGAAGCAATTGTCTCTACGCTGTCGAGACAATTAGGCTGGAGCCATTTTAAGGAAATTATTTATCTTGAAGAAACATTGAGGCGCGACTTCTATGCCGAGATGTGCCGCATGGAGAGATGGAGCGTAAGAACCTTGCGGAACAAAGTAGGCGGTATGCTTTTCGAGCGCACGGCGCTGTCGAAAAAACCCGATGCGTTGATCCGTCATGAGCTTGAGGGACTTCGCGCCGCCGACAGGTTGACGCCCGATCTGGTTTTCCGCGATCCGTATTTTCTCGATTTTTTGGGTCTGAAGGATCGGTATCTCGAAAAAGATATTGAAGACGCGATTATGCGCGAATTGGAAAACTTTATTCTGGAGCTTGGTGTGGGGTTTACCTTTGTCGCGCGGCAGAAGCGCATCCAGGTAGACCATGACGACTATTACCTCGATCTTCTTTTTTATCATCGCGGGCTGCGCCGGCTTGTGGCCATTGATCTGAAACTCGGCGACTTTCAGGCTGCTTACAAAGGACAAATGGAGCTTTACTTGCGCTGGCTGGCAAAGTATGAACAAAAACCAGGCGAGGAACAACCCATCGGCCTGATTCTCTGCGCGGGTAAAAAAGAAGAAACGGTGGAACTGCTGGAACTGGAGAAGAGTAACATCCGCGTGGCTTCCTACTGGACAAAACTGCTGCCCAAGCGCGCGCTGCAGCGCAAGTTCCATCAGGCTATCATCCAGGCCAGAAAACGGCTTTCGCAAATGAATAAAGATGATAAACATTCTGTTCTACTGCTGGAAAATAAAGGTGAATGATGTCTCAACCCAAAAATAAAAACGGAAATGGCAAAGTCATCCGCACGCAGGCGGATATGGACAAGGCCGTTAAATCCATCAATAATATTCTGCGCCGCGACAAGGCCAAAGGCGCACGTCTGTATGTCCCGGAGTTGACCTGGATGTTTTTTCTGCGTTATCTTGATTTGATGGAGGAGGCCGAAGCGCAACAATCGGCGGCGCTGAACACGGCTTTTACGCCTTCGCTTGCCGCGCCTTACCGCTGGCAGGATTGGGCTACGCCGTTTGACCACAAGAAACCGTTAGCGGAGTTGAAAGCTGCGCAGGCGCCCGGCTGGAAGCGCGCGGAACTGACAGGCTATGGTTCGACGCTGGGTGATTATCTGAAATTTGTCAACGGTGAATTGTTTCCGCATTTACAGGCGTTGGGTGAAAACGGCAACGCGACAAACAAGCAAAAGGTCATTGCCGAAATCTTCCGCAACAAGGAACGGACGATTCTGGCCAGTGAAACTAACCTGCAAGACGCGTTAGACAGGGTTCATGCCTTGAGCGAAGCGCAGGTCAGTGAACAGCATATGTTCCCGATGTCTCAGGCGCTGGAGAGCCTTCTGCCGAACCTCGGCGAAAAGAAAAACGACGGCGGCCAGTTTTTCACACCGCGCGAGGTCATCCGGGTGATTATCAAGGCGGTAAGTCCGCAATTAGGCAGGTCTGTTTATGATCCGTGCGCAGGCACTTGCGGTTTTTTAATCGAAGCTTTCAAACATCTGATGGCGCAAGATCCCACAGCGACACAAATTCAGCAGTTAAAAACCGAGACACTTTGGGCGCGCGAGGATGCGGGCGAAGCGATTCCTATCGCGCTCGCGAATATGATGTTGCACGGAGTTGACCTGCCGCGCATCTGGCACGGCAACACGCTGACTAAAGCGGAGACGTATGGCGAATTATTCACGGGCGCGCCGCAACAGTTCGATTATATTTTTACCAATCCGCCGTTCGGCAGCAAGGAAGGCAAGGACGCTCAACAGCATTTTGATTATAAATGCGGAAAGGCGCAAATTCTTTTCCTCCAGCACATTATCACTTCTCTGGCCAAAGGCGGCACGTGCGGCATGGTAATTGATGAAGGCGTGCTGTTCCACACCAAAACGGCGGCCTATAAGCAAACGAAACGTAAATTGCTGGATGAATGCAATCTCTGGTGCATTATCAGCCTGCCGCAAGGCGTGTTTGTCAATGCCGGCGCGGGGGTAAAGACTGATTTGCTGTTTTTTACCAAAGGCCCGTCCACCGAGCGTGTCTGGTATTATGATATGACGCTGACGCCCGAATTCAAGCCACGCAAAGTCAATAAGGGGAACCCTATGCTCTTTGACGACTTTGCCGATTTCTTCGAGCGCCTTGCTCTACCGCCGGATGATCCGGGCAGAATCAGCGAGCGAAGCTGGTATGTGCCTATTGATGAAATCCGCGCCAAGAACTACGACTTCAAGGCCACAAACCAAAATGCTCCTGATCTTTCTGATAAACGCACACCGGCTGAATTGATTAAAATTATCGAGGAGGCCCAGGCCGAAATCGCCGCCGGTCTGGCAGCATTGAAAGAATGAAAAAAATCAAGGAACTGCCGCAACACGACCGCCCCCGTGAAAAGATGCGCGAAAAAGGCGTAGCCGCGCTGACCAATGAGGAACTGGTGCAGGTTATTTTGGGACGCGGGGTAGAAGGTCACGACGTGCGTTCAATGTCACAGAAAATCGCCCGTATTCTCGAACAAAGGAAAGGGCATCTTGCTGAATCGGACTTAAAAGACATTCGCGGCGTGGGCGAAGCAAAGCGTTATCAGCTTCTGGCGGCCTTTGAAATTGCCAGACGTTTTACAAAAAGCGATTCCGTCCGGATAAACGGCACGGAAGATATTATTCCCCTTTTACAGGACATCGCCGCCAAACCGCAGGAACATTTCGTCTGCATCTCTCTCAACGGCGCAAACGAAGTTATTGAAAAACGCATTGTCACTGTTGGTCTTCTTGACCGCAGCCAGGTTCATCCCCGCGAAGTGTTTGCCGATGCTATCGCCGATAGAGCCGCCGCCGTGGTTTTGGCACACAACCACCCCAGCGGAGACATCCGCCCCAGTGATGCCGATCTGAAAATGCACAATCAACTCATCGAAGCGGCGCAAATCCTCGGTCTGCGCGTAATAGACCACATCATCATCGGGAAAAAAGATTATTTCAGTTTTAATAACGAGGGACTTTAAAATTAAAATAAAGGCTTTGTCAACGGAGTTCAACTTATACCTTTATGCTAGAAAAACTAATAAACACAAAACACGTTTGCCCTTGGTGGTTGTGTTTTACGTTTGATAACCCCATTCGTAAAATTTTTCATGACCCGATTGCAATTCTCAGCCCCTACGTTCAACAAGGTGATACGGCAATTGATATCGGTCCCGGCATGGGTTATTTCAGCATACCGATGGCTGAGCTTGTTGGCTCTCAAGGCTGCGTCATCGCCATCGACATTCAGCAAAAAATGCTTTCCGCGCTTATGAATCGAGCGCAAAAGAAAGGCGTTATCGATAGAATCAAGACTCATCTGGCCAAACCGGATTCACTCGGCCTGCAGGATAAAGCCGATTTTATTCTGGCTTTCTGGATGGTGCATGAGGTTCCTGACCAAAGGAGGTTTCTGTCGGAAATCCGAGATTTGATGAAGCCGGATGGCCTTTTTCTTCTGGTCGAACCGCTCCTTCACGTGTCCAGGAAAAATTTTGCGCGTCCGGTAGAGACGGCAAAATCAGTGGGATTCGTAATCAAGGAATCTCCCCAGATCAGCATGAGCCAGAGCGCTCTATTTACCCTTGGCAAAAACGGCAGTCGGTAAAGAAACGCGCCTTTAAGATTCCTTCAGCCCATTCTCCTTCGGCTGTTGAATTCCAGACAATGCCCCCGCCAATGCCCATTTCTCCTTTCCCATTTGTTTTATTGATCAAGGCGGTGCGTATCGGAATATTAATGAATAAATCTTTATTAGGTTTAATATAACCGATGGCGCCTGTATAGATGTTGCGAGGTTCACCCTCCAGTTCATGAATGATTTCCATCGCCCGGATTTTAGGCGCACCGGTAACCGACCCCGACGGAAAAAGACTCTTAAATAAATCATAAAGCGGTACATCCGGTTGGATATCCGCCGCGACTGTGGAGGTCATCTGAAACAGTTTTTTATACGGCGTGACTTCAAACAGACGTGGCACATGAATATTCTTTCCGATACGCCCCAGATCATTGCGCAGCAAATCGGTAATCATCACGTTCTCGGCTCGATTTTTTTCATCGTGATAAAATTTATACTTGGTTGCCATGTCGCTAAAAAAGTTTCCCCCTCTCGGCCACGTTCCTTTCATGGGCTTTGATAGGATGTAATTCCCTCTTTTGTACAAAAACAATTCCGGCGAAAGTGACGCGATACTATATTGGTCGGTTTCGACATACGCGGCATAGGGTACCGGTTGAACAGTAAACAGTTTCTTATACAAATCAAAAGCGTTACCGTCAAAATCGAAAAGAATCTTTAAACAGTAGGTGATTTGATACACATCGCCGGCCTGTAAATACGAACGGATAATATCAATATGCTCAAAATATTTTTCCTTGGAAAGATTAAAGCGGATATTTTTTACTTCGCAGGCATCGCCGCCAGAAGCCATATGATTATTAGATCGTTGAAGCTTTTCGAAACATCCAACACAGATGAGAGGAAAACCGTTAAGGCCATAGGCAGCAAATGTTTCTTCAAACGCATATCCCAGTTCGTAGGAAAAAAATCCGGCAACATATAGCCCCTGTGCCAGCGCTTCTTCAATTTGTTCAAAAGCCCGCGAGACATTCTCAAAAGAATAACAACTTATAATGGAAACAGGATGATCAAAATGTAATGACGATTTGTCGAAATCGAAAATTATATTCATACGACATTCCTTTTTAGATCTGGATGCCGCATTTCGTGGCTAGAACATGATCTGTAAATGAATTACTGATTTTATAAATATTCATGCTTCTATTCTTCTAGAAATCAAGCAGAAGCAGATGGTGCGGTGTCAAATACTTATAACAATTTTCAGTTTGTGCGGAAAGATATATGCAAAATAGATTTTTGTGTCAATCTTTGCTTCAGAATATGGTAATATATACGAGATTAAAAAGCTGTCGTGGGTGGATTATGATTGAATACATGAAAAAACATGAAAGCTACGTTCAGGACGTGCTGACGAATAAGCCCGATCGGGACAAATTAAAAGCGCTGCTTGCTTATCACGACCAACAGATTCAATGGATGCAGCACGAAAGATTGGTTCATCTCATCGTGACGCTTTTTGTCTGTTTATTTACCCTGATTGTTTTTTGTTTTTCCGTTATGCAAACTTCTGTGCCGGCGATCATTCTTTTCGTTCTTCTGCTTATTTTATCCGGCGCTTATCTCATTCACTACTATCGTCTCGAAAACGGCGTGCAAAAATGGTATTTGGTTTCCTGTCAAATCAGAAATGCGCTTTCCTTTACTAAAGTCTGAATCTTACGGATTCCCCTCATTTCTGATGAGCTGCGTGTAAAATTTCACAACATCCCGGTAGTCTTCCAGGGATATTCTTTCATCCCGGCCATGAATCCTCTGCAGATCTTCCGGACGAAGACGAATCGGACTGAAATGCAAAATATTATTTGTTAGATCCGCATAGTGCCTGCTGTCCGTAACCGCCAGAACCAGGCCCGGAGCAACCAGTGCTTGCGGAAAAATCTGGCGAATAGTCTTTTGGACGGTTTGATAACCTTTCGATTCTGTATCTGCGACACGAGAAGGTTCACTTTTCATTCTCGCCAACATCTTTATTTTAACTCTCGGATCATTAATGATTTTTTGCACGCTCAGCAATGTCTTCACGGTGGTATCGCCGGGCAGCAGACGAAAGTTCACAACAGCCCGCGCACGAGGAGCCAGAATGTTTTCTTTTACGCCGGCATTAAATATCGTAGGTGCCATGGTGGTTCGGACAAGAGCATTGGTTCTGGGTGCAGAAGCGAGTTTTTTCTCCACCAGACCTTCAAACAGCCAGAGGTTGGAAAACACTATTTTCAGGCCCATGGGCATTTCCGGCGACAGTGTTTCAAACATCTTCCTCACCGGAGCTTCCATTCTTGTGGGAAACTGGTTCTGCTCAAGTTTGTTGATGGCAGCACTCAAAATGCCGATCGCCGTTTGAGCCGGAGGCATCATGGAGTGCCCGCCGGTACTTTCGACACTGAGTTCCACGCTCAGGCAGCCTTTCTCCGCTATGCCGATTAGAGCCACGGGCCTGGTGATATTCGGCACCATTCCCTCGGTGATGGTCAACCCTTCATCCAGAACATAATCCAGTTTGATTCCTCTTGCCTTCAGCAACTCGCTGATGATTGCCGCGCCGGCATTTCCTCCACTTTCTTCATCATGCCCGAAGGCTATGTAAATTGTTTGACGGGGCACGTATCCAGCCTGTAAAAGCTTTTCCGCCGCTTCCAGGATACCGAGCACGCTTACCTTGTCATCCAGCGTTCCTCTTCCCCAGACAAATCCATCGGCAATGCGACCATGAAAGGGAGGATAAGTCCATTGATTGCCGGATTCCGAGTCGTCCGGCACCACATCCATATGAGCCGCAAGGAGCGTCGGCAATTCCTGATGATCCCGGCCCGGCCATGTAAAAAGAAGACTGTAATCCCCGACAACCTCCTTTTTCATCGCCGCATGCACTTTAGGAAATTCCTGCTCAAGAAATTTTTGAAAACCTGTGAACGCCTCTTTATTGAATTGAGCTTTATCTTCATAAGAGACGGTCTGAAACTGAACAGCTCTGCCTAATCTTTCCGACAGCACTTTTGTATCGTATCCCAGAGTGTTTGCCGAAAGAGCCTCTTCCTGCATGGCAGCACAAGCAGGCGAGCTGAACAGATACACAAAAGCCGTAACGACTCCCGTGGCGATAAGCGAAAATAATCGTTTCATGTCACATTCCCTTTGCGCTTTTTCAGTTTATGATCTTTTTGTGACCGGATTTTTTATCTTTGTTTTTTTTCAGAAGCATCTTGATGGCTTTTTCCAGCGCGGGATTGAATGCTTCCGGACGATTCATCATCAGGAAATGGTCGGCTTTCTTCAGGACAACAGCATCATAAGAAAACATGTGTCGCCGGTTTGCTTCATAATTAATCGGCCACAGGTCTCCATTTACCGTCACAACGGGAATGGGGATTTGCTCGAATATTGTTGCCGCTTCCCCCGTGATATACTGAGACATCATTTCGCGCATCGCGCTCAGAGCAACGGCAGGCGGCGCAGACGATACGTCCGCCATAATCCACTCGCGCAGTTGCGTATCAGTTCCCGGATAAAGCATCTCGCCGATAAAATTTCTGCTTCCGGCTGCAAAATCATTTTCCAGAGGAACAATCATCTTCTGCAATTCTTCCTGGGTCAGGGGGTATTCAATGTTTTCCAGAGTATCGATGCCGATCAAACCCAAAACACGATTAGGCATCAGCCGGGCGGCTTCTGCAATCACCGACCCACCCATGGAATGACCGATCAAAATGACTTTATGACTACCGACCGCTTCCGTCACTGTCCGCACATCTTCGCCGAAAGAGGCCATCGAATAAATCTTTCTCGCCATTCCCGAATGGCCGTGACCGGCAAGATCAATCGTGATCACTCTATACTTTCCGGAGAAATAGGGAACCTGGGCGCGCCAGTATCGTGAGTCGCCGCACCAGCCGTGGACGAACACCAGCGTCGGTTCCCCCGAGCCGTAAACTTCACATGAAATCGGTGTGCCGTCTTTGGAAGGGATAACGTGAGGCCATTGTGTTTTTGCCTGAAGCTCTTCGAAACTTGAAAACAGAAGCATCAGACTACAGATGAAGATAAACGACATTAATTTCTTAATCATGGGTTGCCTCCCTGAAAAATGAAAGATTAAACTCTTTGATTCATTCTCTTTGTCATGGCAGCGCCGATAAGCAAAGTTACCGGCAGTCTGCCATGTGTGATTATGTCAGATATCCTGTGCGACTCAGTTTGAAACCGGCAACCATGCTGCGCATCTCTTCGGACTGCGAAGACATCTCCTCGGCAGCGCTGGCCGATTCCTCGGCATTGGCCGCGTTCTGCTGGGTCAACTGGTTGAGCTGTTCCACCGCCTTGTTCACCTGACTGATGCCAATGTCCTGCTGCTCCGAGGCTTCCGCAATCTCTGCCACGACCTGACTGACCTTATTGACTTTCTCGGTAATATCCTGAAAGTTTGTTAAAACTTCATTATTAATCAAAACGCCATTTTCCGAGTTGTGGACCGCTTCTTCGATCAAACTTGCCGTGTTCTTGGCCGCTTCCGCACTGCGCATTGCCAGATTTCGTACTTCTTCGGCAACAACCGCAAATCCCTTGCCGGCGTCACCGGCTCTGGCTGCTTCGACGGCGGCGTTCAGAGCCAGCAGATTGGTCTGAAAGGCTATTTCATCGATGGTCTTGACGATTTTGGACGTGGAATCGGATGAAGTCTTGATTTTGTCAATGGCCATGGACATCCGGGCCATGCATTCCACTCCGCTATCCGCGCTGTTCCAGGCCTCATCAGAAACTTCTTTGGCGGCCTTGGCGTTAATAACGTTCTGTCTGGTCATGGAAGACATTTCCTGCAGGCTGCCGGAAACTTCTTCCAGTGAACTCGCCTGCTCGCTGGCGCCCTGCGACAAAGACTGCCCTCCAGAACTGACTTGCACACTGGCCGAGGCCACCTGATCTGCCGCAATCAATACCTGATGAAGGGCCTTGTCCAGGTTCTCTACTGCCATATTGAGAGATTCCTTGATTTTGGCGTGGTCGCCTTTATAGTCACCCCGCATACGCGCAGTCATATCCCTGCCGGCGATCTTTTCCAGAACATCAGCTGCTTCATTGATCGGACCCACGACACCATCCAATGTCTGATTCACACCCTGAACAATTTGTTGATAAGCGCCACTGAAAGCTTCTTCATTACCGCGGACATGCAGTTGACCTTCCGTTGTCGATTCTGTGAGAACATTCATTTCACGGACCAGATTATTGACGGTTTCCACTATTTTTTTCAAAGCAGGATCGATTTCATCTTTGTCGTCGATCACAACGGGATCAATGTTGATGTTGCCCTCCGAAATCTGCTGCATGTTGAATACGACATTTTGCTGAAGGTGATTGGCAAACTGATCCATCGCCTGTGCCAGATTGCCTATTTCATCCTTTCTGAACATATTCAGTCGATTGGAAAGATGGCCTTTTTCCAACTCTTCCATCATCAGCACTCCTTTTTTCAATGGCCCGGTTATCGATGCGCTCACCAGTATGACCAGGCCGATAATCAATGCTATCGCAATAGCGGATAATATCAGCATAACAGCCGACAGGCCTCCGGTTTTTTCAATTGTTGATTTGATGTTTTGCTCATTGCTGCTTGTGATGTATTCATTTAAATTGTTCACAGCGGCTGAGGTTTTCATCTGAGCGTCAATCACGTTGCTGCCGTCCAGGAGGCGGTTTGCCTCATCTCCGTCCTCCTTGTCTGCTGCTTTCATGACCGCCTGGTAACCCCGTTGCATCTCAGGCCATGCAGCATCGAATTCAGCGATAATCTTTTGAGCATCTTCACTGACATTTCTGTCTTTATACGCCTTCATGGAACCGGTAATGGAGCTTATCATTTCATTTAAATTCCGGGACAGTTTCTGACGGTCGGATGGTGATAAAACATATCGATAGATGTCTCCGCGCATTTTTTCAAAACTTGCCTTTATCGCTGCCGTATCTTTAATATCCGCTTCATACTGGCGATGTACCGAATCTACCTGATGCAGTGAGTTGTTTCTCAGCTTTGCGCCATACAGGATCACAGCCGCCGATAATAGACAAACCAGCGCAATACTTCCGACCAGTTTAACGCCAACCTTCATATCGTTGATCAACATTTTCCCATCCCCTTCAAATTGTATAATTCCAATACCATAAAGGTTCATCGCGTGATGCAATCTATGGTTATAATCGTTACTTCTTTTTCTTGTGCTTTACGTTCAATCTTTTGACAGGAGAAAGATTTTTTACAGGCTTGACGTTTTTGTCAGCTTGTTTTTGGATTTTATGGGCGTCACTCTTGTAGGGATCCGTCACTTCTTCCACGGATTCTTTCAAATCCACCGGTAACCAGTTCTGCTGATTTAAAAACGGATTAATCATCTTGTCGTAACTGTCCTGCGCAAATACCGTATTGTTCTCCAAAAACACTTCAAGCCTGTCGTATCCGTCATCCATGATTTTCTGTAAATCATCAATCGTATGCTTATACGTATTACCCCATTGTTCCAAAACCTGTTTGCCCTCTGTGCTGATTCCGGGAGCATGATCGATCATGACCTGCAGAAATTTTTCCGCCTGGTTCCGAAACATTTCCATTGTTGAAAAGCTGTTTTGAAAAGACGTTTTGTGGAAATCAATCATTTGTTTTGCCAATTTTTTATTTTCCATGGAAGCCTCCTTCTGGGCAGGAAAAATTTATTTTTCTTATTGTATTATAAAATAAAACCACTTACAAGCGTGTTAGATAATGTATTGACAGCCCAACGAAC
>JBATES010000213.1:0-1775 GCA_049664145.1 Smithella sp. | reverse complement strand
TAACACTATGATTTGAAATTCAGCCTGAGACGAATTTAAATGCGAAATAAAGTCCTTTTCGATCAAGGGGTTATCCGAAGCATTATACCGGATATGCTCAACCACTTACCCATCTTATTTCTTCCTGCGTGTCTATCGTAACTCGGTAAAAAATGGCAGAATAGCGATGTAATCAACAGATTGGCGTCTCGCCACACTTTTTGTGCGTCCCTCTGATTGCCTTTGTAATCCGGATCGGTAGCCATTTTTTTGTTTCTGCCAAATGCGTTTTCGAACCTTTTGGCAGACAGGGGAATTACAGTATGTTCAATTCGGGTTACGTAAAGGGGTATCCAGAATTTTGCCGCAATTGATACAACATGTTTTTTTTTATTAACAGTCCTTCTGAATAAGGAAATCAGATGATGGGCTGTTAAATCATATGGAAAAGTTTTGCGAGGGGTATGATAAAAAAAGGAAAGAGAAATACAGGTCAGATTTTGCGGGCATAAACCATTAAGGTCTAAATTGGGGTAATATCCGGTGGGTCAGTTTTGGTTAGCAATTCTGGGTCAGTTTTGATTAGCGCTAAGGCTCCTTTGCTGTTTGATGGGTGATTGATAATATCCAGCCCTAATTGTATCAGGCAGCGAACGGTATTTGCCATGTTATCTTGTAACGGATCGCCTGTAATATTAGCAATTAACCCAAGTAAAACAATTGGTTGTGCGTTTATGATATCTTGTAACGGCCCGGATTCCAATTTAGCAGTTTCTTGTTTGGTTTCAATAGGTTCTGTCATTATGACATCTTGTAACGGAGCGCCCTTTTCCGATGATTTCGGGCGCCAGTATCCCGGATGACTTTTTCGCCATTCCCTGACCCGATCCTGGTTCTGAGGATTCTGGAAGTAATCCTGATTCTCCGGCTTTTCAAGCCAGCGTTTCTGACTGTCTTTTTTGCTGGCGCTGCGGCATTCTGGAGTATGGCAACAAAATTTCTGACGACTGCCGTTTCTGGCATCCGGCAAAAATAACTGCTTGCAATGTGGACATTTTTTCTTTTTCATCACCTGTGATCCTCCTGAGAGAATCATAAGATATAAAAAGAATTTTGTGAAAATTTAGCGAAAAAAATACAGGGGGAATAAAATCGAAGAAAAGGGAAGAAGAATGTCTTAAATGATTTTCATGAAGTAAAGTCAAAAGAAAATTTCAACATTTTCAAACCGCCAAATAAAATACAAATTCAGGTCGCCGCTGACACATAGAGAAAGGCATGGAGACAGGCGCGCAAATAGGCTTGCAAACAGGCATGGAGATGGGCATGTTATTCGGGGCTCGGGAAATGGTAACAGAAGCCCTTTCAGTCCGTTTTTCCCGGATACCGGGTAAAATCATAAATGCCATCGACGCGATTGAAAATCGAAATATTCTGAGGGGACTGCTCAGGAAAGCGATCCTGGCCCAAACGATGGAGGAGTTTGAGACGGAGTTCCAGGAATATGCGAAAGGATAGGCACGCGTTGGTTGTTTTCCAGGTTTTTAAAATCTGCGTCCCCCACGACAGTCGAAGTGCATGAAGAAAATCGAATGATTATATCCAAAAAACCCATCGGGAGGGTATATGTTACCAACTACGAACCGTGAAAAGGCCCGGATGACCATCAGTATTTCAATCGAGACCCAAAATAAACTTCGTCAGCTCTCACATTTTCAGGGAAAAAGAATTTCTGATTTTATCAGGGAAACGATTGAAGAAAAATTGAGCCAAATGGATAGACGGAATTTTGAAGA
>JBATES010000212.1:0-1680 GCA_049664145.1 Smithella sp. | reverse complement strand
ACCGTTGACCAGACGCCGTCAATGACAGCTGTTTTTGCATGCATCACGACGTTGCGGCGTTCATATATCTTCACGCCCGCTTTCAAAAGCCCGGAATAATTATGCCGCGCCGCATTTAAGACCATCTTAAAATCGGTGGTTGAGGGAAGAATAATCTTTACATCAACACCACGCCTGGCGGCATCCTCGAAGGCATTCAATATCTGGTCGTCCGGGATAAAATAGGCATTCGTCAGATGAATAGATTTCTTAGCATAACTGATAGCGGCCACATACGAGATAAAGGTAATCCTGTTGTCAGAGCCCGGTATACTGCCGACGATTCGCACCAACGCATTCCCATCCTCTTTTATCTTTGGGTAATAGTTCCGTTCGGCAAGTTTCGGTCCATCCTGCTTGGACCATGTGTCCAGAAAGAGCTTCTGGACTTCCGTTACAGCAGGTCCTTCAATTTGAATATCTGTGTCACGCCAGGGCAGAGGCTCTCCTTTTACTTTTTTCCTTTTGGAAAACATGCCCGAATAAACTTTACTGATGTTGATGCCACCGATAATGGCGACCTTTCCGTCAGCAATCAAAATCTTGCGGTGATCCTGGCCAACCATGAACCATCGTCCGGGAACCTTGAACGGACTTACCGGATTGAATTCGACCACCTGAATTCCTCTGTCCCGCAATCGCTGGAAAAAAGATTCGGGCGTGGTTATGCTTCCCACGCTGTCGTAAATGATATTGACATGAACCCCTTCCGCCTGTTTTTTCAAAAGCAGGTCAGTAAATTTTTTTCCAACTTCATCATCTTCGAGGATGAATGTTTCCAGGTTGATATGGTCTTGCGCACTCCTTATGACTTCGAACATCGCGGCATAGGTAGCCGGACCATCAATCAGCAGAGTGACCTTGTTTCCCTTGGTCAGTGGGCTTTCGGTGACTGATTCCACCACGGCAGTGTAACGTTCCACAATGTCCGTCGGGTTGACCGATTGCTTCAACCGTTCCATGATGGCTTTACTTTTTTCTGGAGATAACAGTCCTTTGGACGAAACGATTTGGCGCGGCTCTCCGGCCGTCGGCGCCGCGTCAATCTTTTCAGAAACACGCGGCAGGGTCGCACATCCATTGATGAGATTCAAGATGGATGTGAACAGAAAGAAAAAGAAGAAAGCTTTGGCGATTTTCATATGTTTGTCTTTGTCAAAAGTATTATCCCGCAACATAAATATCCACCGAAGCCGTTTGTCAGTCACATTTTTTTACAGTTGAACAATATTTCTTGAGTTGTTCCCGAAAATATTCTTCTGATTTTATGATTTTTCCACCAGATAATCTGATCGTATATGGTTTTCCCGTAATATAAGACCGGGAAGCGCATAGCCTTATAAAATCATCGGCAGTTTGGACCTTAGCACCGGCGTTTTTAAGTTTCAGTCGTAAATGCTCTGCGGCTTGCTTCCCATCGTGCTCCGAGCCGTTTCTGATAAATTTTGCTCCTTTTAAATTCTCCACGGAGGATATTAAAAATTCGATTTTCTTTTTTTCTATATTATCCTGGGCGCTTACCGCCATAGAAAATAACGCCAGAATCACAAATGCAACCAATATTTTTTTCATGTTTTTACCTGAATATTTATTACTTCTTTTTGGCCATCCGCGCAACTGCAATCAGCCCCTCACAATGAG
>JBATES010000211.1:0-4843 GCA_049664145.1 Smithella sp. | reverse complement strand
CGTCAGCCAGCGCGAGATCGGGCGGAAAGTACGCGTGGATCGCAAGACCATCCGTAAATACGCCCGTATTGCGGAAAGCCACAAGCAGATGGGCAACGATGTTTCAAAATCCCCCGGGGTGGCCACCGGCTCCGGGGAGAGTTTAGGCCAGAATCCCCCACCCTGGCCACCGGCTTTTGAGGAAGCAAAGATACCGGCCTATGCCCGCTCGGCCTGCGAGCATCATCGTCCCTGGATTGAGGAACAGGTACGCCTGGGGCGCAATGCCGTCTCCATTTATCAGGATCTGGTTGAGCGGTTTGCCTTTGAGCATAAATATAACAGCGTGAAACGGTTTTGCCGTGCGCTGCGCAGAAAAAATCCTGTCCAGTATGACCGGCTGGAGTTTGGCCCTGGCGAGGAGGCCCAGGTGGATTATGGCCTCGGCGCGCTGACGTTGAAGCCGGGCACAAACACATACCGCCGTCCCCGATTATTTGTCATGACCCTGAAGTACTCCCGCCGCTGCTTCCGTAAAGTCGTCTGGACATCCAGCCAGGTGACATGGGCCAAATTGCATGAAGAGGCTTTTCGTCACTTTGGCGGCGCTACCCGCTACGTCGTTTTGGACAACCTCAAGGAAGGCGTCATTAAACCGGATCTTTATGAACCTCGTCTGAATCCGGTTTATGCTTCTGTTCTGGCTTATTACAGCGTTGTGGCCGATCCCGCCCGCGTCGCTGACCCTGACCGCAAGGGCAGTGTTGAAAACGCGATCCGGCATACCCAGGATACCGCCCTGAAAGGCCGCCGGTTTGCAAGCATCGAAGAGCAGAATCAATGGCTGATGCACTGGGAAGAGCAATGGGCCGCCAAGCGGATACACGGACGGATGAAGCGTCAGGTCCAGGAGATGTTTGAAGAAGAAAAACCGTTTCTCCAACCTCTCCCCCTGAAGAGCTTCTCCTACTTTTCCCAGGAAACCCGAACGGTTCAAGATGACGGCACCATCCAGGTCCACGACTGCTATTATGCCGCATTGCCCGCCCGGCTGCATACCCAAATCATGGTGCGCATTTACGACTACGAGATTGAAATCATTGATCCTCAAACCCTGCGTGTTTTGCGGCGGCACCCCAAAGGTGTCCGCAAGGGGATGGTCATGATGGAGGAAAAAGACCGGATCTTCAATCCTTCGCGCCAGACGTGTTATTTATTGGCTCAGGCGGCGGCAATCGGTCCTCTTACGGAAAAGCTGTGCAAACTGTTCTGTGGCGCTCAAAACAATTGACACGGCACTTTATGTAGGTGTATGTTTTTTTACAAAAAATATTAAAAGGAGGAATTAAAATGAAAAAATATGTGACTTTAATTCTGATAACTATCGGCCTGATGATTATATGCAGTTGCGCTGCCCGTCAAGTCATTGAAGCGGATAAAAAAATGGTAAAGGATTGTGAGTATATCGGAACAGTCAGCAGTACTTTTAAAAATCCTGATGAAGGCAAACAATACGTTCTCGAACAGGCTGCGGTAAAAGGCGCCACTCACGCCATCATTCATATCACGCCCGAAGGAAAGAAGGGCACTGGAAAATACAGCGTGAGTGCAAGGTGTTATCGATGCAGTGAAAGCAACCGTTCTACCGCACCGTGAGCAGAAATAATTTTTCTCAACGTAAACATCAAGAGGGCAGGCCTGTTATGATAACCGGTCTGCCCTCTTCTTTATCCTGCGCGGAATTTCAATGCAGGCGATCAATACTTTGGTTTGTTGAATTTCGCAAAAATCCGGAAGGGCACGGCAACCGGATTAAGACTGTTATATTTTTGTTTTATAGAAACGTAATCCTCGATTTTCCTCATCGCTTCTTTGGGCGTATCGACAAATTCCACCCCGGCCTCGTAAGACTCATCCTCGATGATGACTTTAATCCATTTTACTTTCCCCAAGGCTTTTATCTTTTGATTCAGGGCTGCCAAAGTTAAATCCATATTCAGGAGCGTATCGACAGGCAGAAGCATGTTGCCACGAAGCTTAGCGCCGGTAGCAGAGAGATCCCGGCTTTGTCCGACAACAGATTTACCTTTTGTAAGGTTTTTATCATCCGAAATGATTTTTATGGTGACTTCATGTTCCTCATCCAGACGTTGTGCCTTTCTTTTTTCGGTTTCTTTTGGAGCTTCCGGTTTAATGGCTTTATTTTCCTTATCATTTTTTTTCGCCTTCACCTTGTCCTTCATTGCGGATTCCTCCCTTATCTATGACAGAATTGTCGTTTCTAGTATTGAATTATTCCGTCCGGCCCTTGTCGCCCCTAAACGCCAGGCGGTATGAAACCGAATCATCTGTCTCACAATCAATCTGCTGCGTCATGAATCCGGTGATTGACGTTCCCGGCTATGTTACATTCTACAGGTTATACTGCTTCAAATTTTCTTCTGCTACTTTTTCGGAAGCATACTCTCCGTTGGAGTACTCTACATTATTTAACATATAGTGAACCGACCAGTAAGCTTCGCCATTCGAATGCCTGTGCTTCTCTACCCATTTCTTTTTTTTCCTCTTCCATTCGTGCGTGTGTTTCATTTTGCAGCTCCCCTTCCTGGCTCATAGGACACTTGCTTTATTGGTATCCTGCCTGATTCTGATTCGTTTGGTTTTTTGTATTATAATCGTGTCTCTCTTTTTTTTAAAGAGAAAATCACACAATCTTATTTTTTTATTCTTTTTTTCGTTTTAGAAGTGCGCACCGGCGGACGTGTATCTGGCGGTGGTTGAGCCGATGGCGTTTGCAGCAGTCGGACCGCCAGGAATAATGCCAGCATAAAAAGGAGAATGCAACCGTACTGCGCGGGGGTGAGCCCGAGGTAACGCATATCCCCCTCTTTCTCGACAGCATCGAGACGGAGGAAGTCCATGAAAAATCTTACCGGCATATAAAGGATTAACACGACGACGGAATAGGTTCCCGGTTTCACTTGGAAGCGATGAAGAAAAAGAGTCGCGGGAAACAGGATCAGGGAGGTGAATAAAAACTCATAAAATCCCAGATTGTGACGGGCGCCGCCCGGTTGATCGAATGCCAGAAAAAAATTGCTGAGTTTGCCGGGATGATCAAAAGCTATCGTGCATCCCAGTCTCCCGAAAATCCATCCCAGCACCAACCCCTGAAGAATACACTCGGCAAACAATAAAGGAGAACGCACTTTCTTTGTGTAAACGAATAACAGAAAGCCGAAAATACCGCCTAAAAATCCACCGAAAGAACTCAGGCCTTTCCATACTTTCAGCAAATAAATGAGGCCATGCCGGGAAATTTGTTCAGGATGATAAAAGACCACTTCTGTAAAATGAGCAAAGAAGAAGGCGGAAATCAAGGTATATAAAATAGCCTCGTCCATTTCTTCCGGCTCAATTCCAGCCTGTTTTGCCCGATGGATGGCCAGGGCTCTGCCTGCGAAAATACCGGTGGCCACCAGCAAGCCAAAGGTATGAATCGGGATGGATCCTATATGCAATAATTCTACAGTTTTTATATCAGGCAACACGTCCGTAAACCTCGATCCTTTTTAATTGTGAAGAATCATACTACAAGTTGGTTTAGAGTTCAGCTATTTTTGATTATTTTCGATGACTCATTGGAAAAAGGAGCGCACAACGCTGCCTGACCATAGATTCCCGGTTAAATAATATTCACCAGCAATCTATTTCATTTCCATGCAGAATTTATCAATCGTTTCCGGTGGGGCGATGGGATATTTGCCGTCGAAGCAGGCCAGGCAGAAACAATCTTTGTTCAGACCGGTGGCTTTGATCATTCCTTCAACGCTTAGGTAATGAATGGAATCGAGACCGATGAAATCGGCTATAGCTTTTTCATTTTCTTTTTTCGCGGCGATGAGTTCGCCTTTGGATGAAAAATCAATGCCGTAAGGACAGGGATAAACTGTGGGCGGACAACTTACCGCCATGTGAATTTCTTTTATGCCGATGCCGCGCAGATTCTTCACGCGGTTGCGGCTCGTTGTGCCGCGGATGATGGAATCTTCAACAATCATGACTTTTTTATTTTCCAACAGTGCCCTTACTGGATTGAGCTTCACACGCACACCGAAATCGCGCATGGGCTGTGAAGGCTGTATAAAAGTGCGTCCGATATAATGATTGCGAATCATGCCCATTTCAAAAGGATGGCCGCTTTCTTCCGCGTAACCCAGGGCGGCATAGACGCCGGAGTCAGGAAAGGGCATGACAAGATCCACATCCGGTTTGTATTCGCGCGCCAGTTCATGGCCCAGACGTTTTCGGCAAAGATAAACATTCTGACGGAAAATCTGACTGTCGGGACGGGCGAAATAAATCAACTCGAAAATGCAGTGACAATGTTTAATGGCTGGAAACGGATTGATGCTTCTTAGCCCTTTGGAGTCAATAATCAAAACTTCGCCGGGTTCTACATCGCGCACATATTCGGCGCCGACCAGATCAAAGGCGCAGGTTTCCGAGGCCACCACCCAGCTGCCGTTTAGTTTTCCCAGAGCCAGAGGCCGGAATCCCCTCGGGTCACGCGCCGCTATGATCTTATCGCGTGTCATAATGATGAAGCAGTAAGCTCCTTCAAGACGGGACAGCGCAGCCGCCAGAGCTTTTTCCAAACCTTTCTTCATATGGTGGGCCATCCGGTGCACAACGACCTCACTGTCCATCGTTGATTGAAAAATCGAGCCGCTGTCTTCCAGTTCTTTGCGTAATTTCTGCGCGTTAAGAATATTGCCGTTATGCGCCAGCGCGTAATAATCACCGGCAAAGTGAACTAAAAAAGGCTGGGCATTGGAAATGGTGGAAGAACCGGTGGTAGAAT
>JBATES010000210.1:0-8873 GCA_049664145.1 Smithella sp. | reverse complement strand
GGTGAAAAAAAACCGTGTATCGAATCGCTGCGACGACTTTTAAAACAATTCCGGTATCCGTTTGCCGAAGGAGATCGTGTTGGAATAAAGCTGCACTGGGGAGAAAAAGGCAATAAAAGTTTTCTTCCCCCGGACTATGCCAGAGAAGTAGCGGCCTGGTTGATTGAGAAAGGAGCAAAACCGTTTATTTTTGACACAACGGTACTGTACTCGGGTGGACGACGCACCGCCACAGATTCATTGAATACGGCGGCCAGTCACGGGTACACCGCCGAGTTTCTCGGCTGCCCCCTCGTTATCGCCGACGGCATGGATGGAAAAAATGTTATTTCCATTCCTGCGGGTTATAAGCACTTTCCGACGGTCCAGGTGTGTAATATTTTTGAGCAGGCACAGGGGTTTGTTATTTTTTCCCATGTCAAAGGACATATGGTATCTCTTTTTGGAGGAGCCATCAAAAACATTTCCATGGGCTTTGCTTCACGCGCACAGAAACAGCGGATGCATTCCGATTATCATCCTGTACTGAGCAAGAAAAAATGTACGCGCTGCGGCTTGTGTGTGGAAATCTGTCCGACGAAAGCGGCAACCATCCATGAGCCGGAATATCCGCAATACAATCTGGAAAAATGCATCGGCTGCGCCCAGTGTATCGCGATGTGTCCGGAAATGGCGCTTCAGATTTTCTGGAATTCGGATATGACTGTCTTTCAGGAAAAGCTTGTGGAAACGGCGGCTGCCGTCTGGAAAAAAATTCAGCACAAGTCTGTCGTCATCAATGCACTTTTGAATATCACGGAGGAATGCGATTGCCTGCCCGGAAAGAATCACATTATCGGCAAAGATATGGGATTTATCGGAGGTTATCATCCTGTCCAGGTGGATGCGGAGTCGTTGAAAATGACGGGAACGGATATCTTTGAGAAAACCCATCCCGGCATTCCCTGGCAAAGGCAGTTTTCTTACGCCAAGGAAATCGGGTTTTAATGAGACCCAAGCAGATTTCTTTTAAGATTTGTTCCGGCTTTTTTCAGAACACGGGATACAGAGTTGGCGTCCGCCTTTCAATTTAACCATCTTTGTCGCCATCGTCATCTCGCCGCAAAGGGCGCACGACAAGGAAGGCGCCAGAGGGGCGTAGAGAGGTTCCTGAAAACGCACCTTTCTGGTCGTAAAGATTTCAGGAAAAGGGCGGACAAGCAAATCATCTATTTTCAATTTTTTGAGACGTTTTCGTTCCGTCTCAGACGCGGTTCCGGCAGACACGGCGGCATCCAGTTTTTCAAATTCACTTTTTGCTTTGCCTTTGTAAGCATAGCCGGTCTTGCGTGTAAATCTGTAAGCCAGTCGCTTCTGACGGCTCAGCACGGTATAAGCATTCTTGCCGAAATCTTTGATAATCAAGTTACCCTTCCCTGCAACCGTGCCCAGTAAAACCTGCAGTGCATCAATGGCGCAGGAATCGTTTTCACAAATGGCAACGATTTCTTCATCAACCGAACGCCGGAGACTCATCAATTGCCTTGCTTCTCTGGCCACCCGGTAACCGTAGATCAGTCCGGGACAGATATGCCCGTGAAACTGTATGCATCTTTTCAAATCATCCGGAATCTTTCTATTGCTTGTTGCAACGGCCATAAATTCTCCCTCACTTTCCTTGTAAAGAGTATTTTTTTCACATCAGCCCTTCGCTGGCGAAACTGAAATAGTTGCCGTCACCGATAATGATATGGTCAAGGATTTTGACGTCCATGAGTTTTCCCGCCGCGACAAGTTCCTGCGTAAACTTTTTATCCTCCGCGCTGGGTGAAATATTCGCGCTGGGATGATTATGTACACAGATGATCGCCGCCGCGAATTTCTGCAGAGCACCGTGGATGATCTCCCGCACAATCGGCATGGCATGATTGACCGTTCCGGTGGCGGCATCATTGATTTCAATAATTTTGTTGCTGCTGTTGAGATGGATGACTTTGAATAATTCCGTTTTGCGATCGCGCATCTGCGGCATGATGATATCGAAAACATCGCGGGAAGAAGATATCTTTTGTTTGCCCTTGAGCGCTTCCACTTCGCGGAAACGCCGGCCGATTTCGAGAGCGGCCTGAATCTGCGCCAGTTTGGCCGGGCCCAGTCCCTTGAATTCCTTCCATTCGCGCACATCGGTCTGAATCATGTTGCGGAAAGTGCCGAACTTATCAACGATGCGACGGGCCAGATCAATAGCGCTTTCTCCTTTCACACCCGTACGCAAAAGAATTGCCAGAAGTTCCGAATTGCTCAGCGTTTCCGCGCCGCGCTGAAGAAGTTTTTCCCGCGGACGATCTTCGCAGGGCCAGCTTTTAATGCCGGTTTTACTCTCCCTGTTTTTCATCATAATTTACTCCACCAATGATGATTCGGATTCTCCGATCAACACGAATTGATCTTCTTTTTATTCCTCAAATATTTCTTTTGAGCGATTTGTCCATGAGGTGTTTTATGGTCAACATGACCAGATGATAGATCGGGAAACAATATCTTTTGACAAAATAAAACAATTTGATGTCCAGGGAAGTAATAACCATAAATTTATCGGCGCGAATCGCCTTGACGATTTTATCGGCCACTTTTCCCGGCGGCATGGCGATTTTACGAAATAATTGACGAGATTTATCCGCTGCCTCCTTGTTATCGGAACGGATATCCGCCGTGTTAACCAGTCCCGTATCCACAGCGCCCGGACACACGACGGTGACTCCGATGTTGTGTTTTCTTAAATCATAGCGCAATACTTCCGAGATACCGACAACCGCGTGCTTGGTGGCGGCGTAGGCCGCGTGCCAGGGCAATCCGATGAGGCCGGCTGTTGATGAAACAGAAACGATGTGTCCGCCCTTCCCCGCACCAATCATCCGGGGAACGAAACATTCCAGACCGTGAATCACTCCCCAGAGATTTACATGAACAACTTTTTCCCAATCACTGTGCCGCATATTCTCTATTTGCGAGAAAAGAGCAATCCCCGCAACATTGATCAGGATATCCAGAGATCCGCATTGCTCATGAATATCTTTTGCGAATTCGTGCATCGCCCGATAATCGCCGACGTCTAATGCTCGCGCCAGACATACGGTGCCGCCTGCTTTGCAAATTAAATCAGCCGTTCTTTTAAGACCGTCACCGTCAATATCGGTTAAAAACAACCGGCATCCCATCGCTCCCATGGCTATGGCGGTTGAGAGCCCTATTCCGCTTGCAGCTCCGGTGATAAAAACTTTTTTGTCTTTCAGGAATGATTTTTTCATCTTCATAATTAACTGTAGAATATTAGTAATGACTCATTATAAGATTTTCTTCCCAGAAAAGATTATTTTTGTTCCTTTTCAAACATTGCCAATAATTTCTTTATACGATTTTTTGCAAACTCTCTGACGAACTTTTCGATGATAAACTTTCTTTTAGCTATGCTTAAATGCCCTTTGATAATGTCTTTATCGTTTTGATTCAGGATTGTGCTAAGAACCCATAAATAATAACGCTTTTTACATACTACTCCCTGTTGCGCCAAATAGATAAAGGGGAATATAAGAGTCATGATTATATCACGATCATATATTTTGCCAGCTATGCTCACGGCATCTTTAAGTATCGGCCACGGCAGCGTATTATCCACAACTATAACTTTAATGCTGTTTAAAAGTTCGGACATATTGACGCCCATATCTGAAGTATCAACAATCAACGCCGCCTTGATAATCCCATTATGTCTGATGGAAAATACCTTGCAATCACGTTTCAACCCTACTTTATTATACATATCCATTATATTATTGTGATTATTATTCACCGTCGCTCTGGAAATCTGTTCTGTGAATTCATCATTCTCCGCCGCACGGCATTCCAAAGCATAAGCATCCAGCATCAATCCGCCGCCAATGCTATTATAGTAATCTCTCAGGAGAGTTAAATCATCTCTTGAAAAACGTTCTATACTCCAACCAACGGGCAGTGTATTTATTTTAGATTCAACAGACATTGGCATATAACCGAAGAGATCAAGGGAACAAATTTCATGCTTTTTGACGGTCCGGCAAATACCACCGAAATAATAATCGGAGAATTTATTTTCCGGTCTGTAATAACAAAAGTTATAGCGCATGGTTTTGGAAGATACTGGTAAGTCGTACAGACAATCTATGTAGTTCACAAGATGATTGAGAGTTTTAAGTCCCGTGTGCATTCCGCGCATGGGACGAGCGGCCAGGTGATGAATAATCCAGGAGTTTTCATAAGCCTTGACCATAGACATGTGGCCGTAAACCTGCCCCTGATCCTGATAAGTCAGATGTGTGAATATATCCTGACCTTCCTCATACAGTTTGCGATAGGTCTCTTTGAGTGCTTTGGTATAATGACTGATAATACCATATTTGTCAGGATAGATAAAACCCGAGTCAAAAAAAAGTTCCCAGAGGGAATCCATATTTACCTTGCCGGTTAGATTAACGTACGGATCGATAACCTTGCTCACTGCATCAAAAAGTCTTTTCTGATCATTTAACGACATATCCAGAATGTAAAATCCATACCTTGCCATATTTTTTTTCTGTTTATAGCGGTATATTACTTGCGCCGCACAGCTTAAATGACTGAGCATTCCGGGCAATTGCAACGTCATTTGCGGAATGACCATACCCGGAATAAGAAGCGATTCATTATCCGGAATTGTAACAGAAAAACCGGATGCCGAAATATCATCAATCTTGTTCTGAACAGCAAGACCACAAAGAGGATGGATAAAGTTAATAACCGGCTGCGGCATTATTCTTACTCTTGCATTGGGATATTTCCGTGCTGTTAGAACCGGACGGTTACTGTAAAGAGGCTGGAGAATAATATACGGACCTTCATTGTCGCTGCGCACTATACGGCATTCGCCCATGAAATAAGTTTGGCTATCCTGGCTCAGCTTCAGAAATAACGGATTGGCGGGATTTATATCTTCCGGAATTTTTATTAAGCACACTCTTAAATAATGAGGATTGATGTCTTCTAAAAAGCAATGGACATTTAGCTGTCCCTGTATAATTTCAGCTTTAACGCTCTCACACGTACGACGAACAGCTTGTCGTTTGCTATAGGAATGCGCCATATCGGGCAATTTAAGTACAAGCGCTTCCTGACTGATGGATTGCAAATCAACGGAAAATACTATCAATAATTTACGATTATCTATCACCAGATTCAAAGGCGTATGACGGTTTAAATCAATCGCTCCGGGATCGACAAATCGAATTGTGACTTTATCATCAAGACATGGTCCAAGTTCTCCCTGTTGAAGAAACTCTTCACGGGTGATTTTATCCTGAATATGAATGGAAACCTGCTCATTTATAAAATGCAGATGGTTTATTAAGTTTATAAGAGTTTTTTGATGAACTTTGGGCACATTGGCCATGGCCGAGGCCACTACACGCGGATCTATTTTCTTGAACGGAAGGTTGTACTTGAACTTGATGTTACGCGCATCCGAAGTTCCTTCGGCATGATTCGATTTGCCGTGTAACGCCAGATGAAATGGAGAAAATATTGAAGAGCGTTCGATTTCGGAACCGGAGGCCACGTTGCCCGGTCCGATAAAATGATTTACATCGTTTCTGAAAACATTCGCGTATCCAACCTCGCTTCTCCAGGCGTTCCTTATAAGCTTTATTAAACGCGGCGGAGGACTACGTTTAATCACATTTTGCCGCTCATCATGTCTGAAATTCTCTAAAAACTTCATCATGAACCTCGCTGCTGCGAACCACGTTTACATCATTAATGTTTTCCGAAATACTCCCGGAATTGTTATTTTGTTTTTCCCGTTCATTTAGCCCCAGGTTTTCTACCCTTGCAAAGAATCAGCGGGGAATAGGTAAAACGCCGAGGATTTCTGAAAAAAGTCTTAAAATCACTTAACAATTTTTCACTTCCGCCCGGATATTCTTTTAATATATCCGGAGCCTTCTGAATACCTACTTCAAGTTTCTTCATCCAGTTGAATTCATCCGATGATTGAAGTTCTCCGTAAATTAAATGGTGCGCCATAACGTTTACGCTGATGTCATCAAAACCAAGATCATACAGGTGAGCGTAAAATTTACGTCCGGCATAAAGATCAAAATTATAGTTTTCATATGCATACAGCATAGATTTTATAACAATGGCCTCCAGCGCCGGCGGCATTTCCCAATGGCAAAGACAATTATGATCAAGATCAAGCAGGCACATATAACCGCCCGGTTTCAGATTGGCACTTATATTCTTGATAATATCAAGAGCGCCTTCCCGGTAGTATTCCAATACAAAACGCACCCAGATAAAATCGAATTTCCCCAGATCTTCCATAGGCAGACGAACATCCCGGACGTCGAATTTTATTTGTTTTTTGCCACCGTAAAACGAACGCGCATAAATAATACGACTTTCTGCAATATCCACGCCTACTGCTTCACCATCAGGATGAACTAAATCATGAAGCAGAGCAGTGGTTTTACCGGGCCCGCAACCCACGTCCAGAACCCTTGCTCCGGGGCCGATTCCAAACCATAATGCCTGCTCCCTTACCGCATCGGGATCCGTCTTAATGTCCAGTCTTTTTTCCTCTTCAGCGTTTTCCATTAAATATGTTTGTAAACTTATTTTCGTGTCCTCCTAAAAATATTCTGACTTTACTTTTTTGTCAGGCGGCATAACTATATTTTGATTTGTAAAAATTAATAAATGCTTCTACTATTTCACTGCTAAAATGGACATCGCTTTCTCTGCGCAGCATCTCAAAAGCTTCATGCACGGGCATGGGATCGCGATAAAGACGCTTGGCGGTAATTGCCTCGAAAAAATCGGCAACGGCGATGATCTTTGAACCGATAGGAATTTCATTCCCCTTCAATCCACGCGGATATCCGCTGCCGTCAAGTTTCTCGTGATGCGCTTCGGCAATTTCAGGAATAAGACTGTATGAGCCGTGAAAATTGATTTGATCCAGTATATTTCTGGTTTTAACAGCATGGGTCTTTATTGTTTCATATTCTTCCGCAGTGAGCAGTCCTTCTTTTTTCAACAAGGCATCTGAAATCCCGATCTTGCCGTAATCATGCAGCGAAGCGGCAACGCCAACTACTTCAGTATAAGCTGCCGGTATATTCATTTCCTGACATATTCCTAAAGCGTATTCCGTTACCTTCTCTGAGTGACCCGCGGTGTAGGGATCGCGGGCATCGATGCTAGCCGCCAAAGCTTTCAAAATGGATTTAAGTTGACGGTCGCGCTGTTCGTGCAATTCAGCGTTTCGTATGCTGACGCCGAGCACCGAAGCGATACCCATGAGCAGTCGGAGATCGCTTTCAACAAGAGTTCTTTTGGTTTTAAAATTATCGACGGTTAATATACCAATTGACTTTGTATCGGTAACAATGGGACAGCAAATAAATGATTGAGAACCAATAGCCTGAGCAAACTGCAAACTTCTTCGTGAAAGCTTTCCGGTAATGACACTAATGTCATTAATCAGATAAGGCTTCTGCTCTCTGAAAGACACCACAAAAACGCCCTTTGAGTCGGGCTTGGTAAGATCGAATTCGGTTGCTTTTATTATCTCCAGTTGTTTGTCGTTATATCCGAAGCCTTCCTTGAAGATCAAACGAGTTCTTTCTTTATTTGCAAACATTATCAAACATCTGTCATACCCCAGTCGTTTTTCCAGCACTTGAATTACGTTTCTTACAATTTCTTCCAAATTAACATATTTGTTTATTGTTTTACCTATCTCATGAACCATTTGCGAGTTATTGTAATTCATTTCCATCTGTAGGATTAGATCATCGCGCGAGTGTTCAAGATTCATAATGCCATTTCTAAGTTCTTTTTTTGTATATTTGTCGTTTAACAAACCTATCGCAAAAATGGTTGATATTATTATAGGGACAAAAAACATAAATTCATTGACCGGATATACTACGGTTAATACAATACTGATTATTAATAACATTAGGTAAATAATACGACTGGTTCTTCTCAGCTGGTACTGAAAGTTGCTTTTCCATTCTATAATGTAACGGCAGCAACTCCCCCCCCTGAATATGCACTCCGGATGGTCAATTTGGGGAATGGCATTATTAAAAGCAATACCTACTGACTCAAATTGACCAATTCTGTTCTCGCACTGAAACGGTTGTTCCTGCACCCCTTCGTTAGGAGTAGCTATAAGTTCAACCTTTCTCGAGTTTATTTTTTTTGATTCGTATATCGATGAACGTGAAAATTGAGGTGCTACTTTACTAATCAATCTATATACTTCAGCGGGATTTATCATTCCAAGAACATACTGCCGCATCACACCGATTGCTTCAGTAGACGCAACATATCGACCGGCTTCCCGTGCAATATTGGTCGCGCCGGTAATTTCCAAAAGCTTCTCATGAAACAAATTAACCTGTTCCTGTGTAAACCAGTGATTCTGATCTGCTACTTCATACGGCTCAATACCTGCATAGTCATACAACTCATCAATGTTGACATGCTCATAGCATTTCTTTAGATATTTAACATATGTATTAATGATGCGGCTATTATAAAGAGGTTTTGAATCCAAATAGACTCCCCAGTCAGTTTTAAAAAACAATTTTTACATATAACATTTTTACTTCGTGGGGGATTATATAGAAAAGCATATTAACTGTCAATGAAATACGCCGTCGCATCATCTTGTCAACCGGTTTCAGAGCTATAGTCAATAGTTGTGTATGGGATTTAGGCGGCGATCCGTTTTTCTTCAATACCGTTAACGAATTTCACTCCCTTAACAACATCTGCCAGGCGCTCCGGACGATGTAATCGAATCCATCTTT
>JBATES010000209.1:0-35441 GCA_049664145.1 Smithella sp. | reverse complement strand
CTACAGGCCAAAGAAATCGTGAAAGCTTTGCTTGCCGGGTCCAAAAACGATCTGGTCAATACATTTCCGAAAGGCGTGACGGTCAAGGATGTAAAAATAGAAGATGATGGAATTGCGTCGGTCAATTTCAGCAAGAATCTGATTAAATCCCATGAAGGCAGTTCCGCCTCTGAAATGGCAACGGTTTATTCTTTAACCAATTCGATCACGCAAAATATACCGGCCATAAAAAAAGTTAAGATTTTAGTGGAAGGCAAGGAAGTTCCCTCGATTAAAGGTCATATATCCACCCGCAAAGCTTTTGCTCCTGATTTGGAACTGATTGTTCCGGAAAACTAGAAAAACATAAATATCTTATGGCATCAAAATCAAAAATATCCCGCACCCGTAATATTGGCATTGTCGCTCATATTGACGCCGGGAAAACAACTGTCACCGAGAGAATTCTTTATTACACGGGTAAATCCTACAAGCTGGGCGAAGTTCACAACGGGGAAGCCGTGATGGACTGGATGCCGCAGGAACAGGAAAGAGGCATCACCATTACGTCAGCCGTAACCACGTGCGCGTGGCGCAATCACGATATTCACATCATTGATACGCCGGGACATGTTGATTTCACGATTGAAGTGGAGCGCTCTTTACGCGTTCTCGATGGCGCGGTTGTAGTCTTTTGCGCGGTGGGCGGCGTTGAACCGCAATCGGAAACCGTCTGGCATCAGGCCGATAAATACGGTGTTCCCAAAATAGCCTTCATCAATAAAATGGACAGGGTAGGGGCTGATTATTTCAACACCATTGAGATGATGCGAACACGTTTTACGTCCACCCCTGTCCCCATTCAGATTCCGGCGGGGAGTGAAGATACTTTCCGCGGTGTGATTGATCTGGTCAACGAAAAATTGATTGTCTGGAACGATTCGACTTCCGGCATGGAAATTTCCAGGCAGGATATTCCCGAAGAATTTGTCGGGCAGGTGAAATCCAACAGAGAAAAAATGATTGAAGCGCTTGCGGATGTTGATGATCATCTGGCCGATAAGTACCTTGGCGGCGAAGAAATCACTGTAGCGGAAATAGACCAGGCCCTGAGACAAGCGACCATATCTCTGAAAATAGTTCCCGTGCTTTGCGGTGCGGCTCTGCGCAATAAAGGCATTCAACCGGTTCTGGATGCCGTTATCAATTACCTGCCTTCTCCGGAAGATATTCCGCCGGTAAAGGGGATGAATCCGGTCACGAAAAAAGAAGAAATCAGAATCAGTGCGGATAAAGAGCCGCTGGCGGCGCTGGCTTTCAAGATCATGCTTGATGAGGGACGGAAACTGACTTATCTGCGGATTTATTCCGGTAAAATACAGGTCAATGACGAAATTTATAATTCGATCAAGAAAAAACGGGAAAAAATTGCCCGGCTTTTGCGCATGCACGCCAACAAACGGGAAAGAATAGACGCGGCTTTCGCTGGAGATATCGTTGCCGTGTTGGGTTTAAAAGCCACCACAACCGGCGATACGCTTTGCAAGGAAGAAAATCCCATTCTGCTGGAGTTGATTGAGTTTTATGAGCCGGTAATCAGTCAGGCCATTGAAGCCAAGACACCGGCTGATCAGGAAAAACTGCAATTGGCGCTGGAGAAGTTAATCGAAGAAGATCCAACCTTACGGGTAAAGTATGAGGATGAAACAGCGCAGACCATTATTTCCGGCATGGGCGAGTTGCATCTGGAAATCATTGTGGATCGCTTGCTGCGGGAATTCAACTGTTATGTGAATGTTGGCAAGCCGCGGGTGGTTTATCGTGAAACCATTCAAAAGAAGACGGAGATAGAAGGGGTATTCGAAAAGATCCTGGGAGACAAGAAACACTTTGGACATGTTCGTTTGTCCCTGATGCCGCGTAAACGTGGGTCCGGAAACGAGATCATCAATAAGCTGGATGACAGTATCATTCCCGCCGAGTATCATGAAGTGATTGAGGAAGGTATCCGGGAAGCCACCATGAATGGTGTATTGAACGGATATCCGGTAATGGATGTCGAAGTGACCGTAACCGGCGGTTCTTACCGGGAAGGTGAGTCGTCGTTGCAGGGTTATAAAATTGCGGCAGCTACCGCTTTCCGCGACGGGTGCAATCTGGCGGAACCCTTGATGCTGGAGCCGATTATGATGGTTGACATTATTACCCCCAGTGAATTTATGGGTGAAGTGATCGGTGATATCAACGCACGGAAGGGCGAAATTCAATCAGTTAACCCTAAAGGAACCGTCAGTGAAATTAAGGCCAAAGTTCCCCTCAAGGCCTTGTTTGGTTATTCAACTGATCTGAGATCCTCAACGCAGGGACGCGCCGTATTTTCCATGATTTTTTCAGAATATAACAAGGTGTAATTTCTCAACCAATTTATAGAGAATATACCTATCCACTTGAGTTTCAATTAGAATAAATTCTTGAAAAAAAATTTATAATTCCCTTGTAAATCACTATATATGGTGGTATTAATTATGCCTACCCCAATATATAGCGTTGCTACGAATTATTTATTTAATATTTATTTACATTAACGGAGTATTGTTATGAATTTGAAAATCAGAAAAAGAGACGGTCGGCTGGTTAAATTCAAAGCCGAAAAGATTACCAAGGCCATTGCCAAAGCAGGCGGAGCCACCGGTGAATTTGATATCAAAGAAGCGCGTACATTAACCATCAAGGTTTTAAATCTTGCCGAAAAGCTGTTTGACAGCAAAATTCTATCGGTGGAAGAAATTCAGGATGTCGTTGAAGAAGTTTTATTGAATTCGACGTTTCGCAGGACAGCCAAGGCCTACATCATTTACCGTGATCAGCATTCCCGTTTAAGAGATATCGCCAACAGAATGGAAGTTGATCTCGTCGATCAATATCTGAATAAGCTCGACTGGAAAATCAACGAGAACAGTAATATGGATTATTCCCTGCAGGGCTTGAATAATTATATTTCTTCTGAAGTGAGCAAGGTTTACTGGCTCAATGAAATCTATACACCGGAAATTCACAAAGCACATACCGCCGGCGATTTTCATATTCACGATTTAAGCCTGCTGTCCGTTTACTGTGTCGGCTGGGATTTATATGATTTGCTGCTGCAGGGGTTTCAGGGCGTGTCGGGCAAAGTGGAAAGCAAACCGGCCAATCATCTGCGAAGCGCTTTGGGACAGGTCGTCAATTTCTTTTATACCTTGCAGGGAGAAGCTGCCGGCGCTCAGGCTTTTTCCAATTTCGATACCCTGCTGGCTCCATTCATCCGTTATGATAATTTGACCATCAAGGAAATCAAACAGGCACTGCAAGAATTCATCTTCAACATCAATGTTCCGACAAGAGTCGGTTTTCAAACCCCTTTTACGAATGTGACACTGGATATGACTGTGCCCAAGTATTACGCGGATCAGCATGTCATCATCGGCGGCAAGCCTAAAAAGGAGACCTATAAAGAATTTCAGGAGGAAATGAATCTCTTCAATAAAGCTTTCCTGCAGGTGATGGCCGAAGGTGATGCCAAGGGAAGAGTATTCACCTTCCCGATTCCGACTTACAACATCACCAAAGATTTCAATTGGGACGACCAGAATATCAATGATTTGTGGGAAATGACGGCTAAATACGGAGTTCCTTATTTTTCCAATTTTATTAATTCCGACATGAATCCGGAAGACGCCCGCAGCATGTGCTGCCGCCTGCGTATTGACAATCGTGACTTGGAAATGAGAGGCGGCGGGCTGTTCGGTTCCAACCCGCTGACCGGATCCATCGGCGTTATCACCATCAATATGCCGCGTATTGCCTATCTGGCCAAGTCCAAAAAAGATTTTATGCAGAAGCTGGAGCAGTTGATGGAACTGGCCAAGGAAAGCCTGGAGACCAAAAGAAAGGTTCTGGAGAAATTCACGGAAGGCAATCTCTATCCCTATACAAAATATTACCTGCGCGGGGTTAAGGAGCGATTCAATGAGTACTGGAAGAATCATTTTTCCACCATCGGCCTGGTCGGCATGAATGAGGCCTGTTTGAATCTACTGGGTGTCAACATTGCCACGGGAAAAGGGCAGGAATTCACCAAGCAGACGCTGGATTTCATGAGAAACAAACTCATCAGTTTCCAGAAGGAAACGGGCAATAATTATAACCTGGAATCGACGCCGGCCGAAGGCACATCCTATCGTCTGGCCAAAATTGATAAGGAAAAATATCCTGATATTATAACGGCCAGCGAAGGTAAATCAAAGAACGCGGAACCGTTTTATACAAATTCCACGCAACTGCCCGTAAACTATACAGATGATGTCTTTGAAGCGCTGGATTTACAGGACGAAATACAGACAAAATACACCGGCGGCACGGTGTTTCACACCTTTGCCGGCGAAAGAATTGATGATCCGCAATCGGTCAAGAGACTGGTTCAGACGATTTGCAATAATTATCATCTGCCTTATATAACGTTTACACCAACGTTCAGCGTATGCCCGTCTCACGGTTATATCAAAGGTGAACAGGAAAAATGCCCGACCTGCGCCGATGATTGCGAGGTATATTCCCGTGTTGTCGGCTATTTAAGACCTGTCAAGCAGTGGAACAGGGGCAAGCAGGAAGAGTTTGATTCCCGACAGGTTTTTAAATTCACATAAATCACCAGAGATCCTTAAAAGAACAAATTTTATGCGCTGTACTGATATTTCTCAAATCAAAGGAAAATAATGAAAATCGGTGGTTTGCAGAGGATTTCGCTGATTGATTATCCGGGATATCTTTGTGCGATTGTTTTTTCAGAAGGCTGCAATTTCAGATGTCCATACTGTCACAATCCGGAACTGGTTGATCCCTGTCTGTTTCGAACGTGCATCCAGGAAAATGATGTTATCGAGTTTCTGGAAACCCGCAAAGGAAAGCTTGATGCGGTATCCATTACCGGCGGTGAACCGACGATTCAACCCCATCTGACTTCCTTTATCAGACAAATTAAACAGATGGGATTTGCCGTCAAGATGGATACCAATGGTTCTCATCCGCAGATTATCAAAAACCTTCTTTCTGAAAATCTGCTTGATTACATTGCCATGGATGTAAAAGCCCCACTGGATAAATATAAAAAAGTAGTCAAAGCACAGGTTCATACCGATTTCATCCTGGAAAGTATCAAGCTTATTCTCAAGGCAAAAATCCCGTATGAGTTTCGCACGACCATTATTGAATCGCAACTGGATGAAACTGATGTCCGGCAAATCGCGGGATTGATTGCCGGTGCAGATCATTATGCTCTGCAAAAGTTCGTGCCGACAAAGACCCTGGACAATAAATTCCTTAAAGAAAAATCGTGGTCTGACGAAAGATTCCAGAATATTAAAATACTTCTGGAAAAAGAAATTTCGTCCGTCGTGATCAGATAAGAATTATCTATTGATAATTCTTATAAATCAATTGTTTGAATCTGAAGCATGAACAATCAGATTAGTTTTTTAAATAAGAGCAAGGCTGTCTGCGATTGCCATGCCCCTTGTGGTCGGACGTAAAAAACCATCCATGAACTCAACAAGTTCATCTTTTATGAGTGCGTCAATTATAGCTTCTTTGTCCACGATTAAATCAACACCATATTTAACTTTGTAGAGTTTCAGATCAATTCCGGCTTTGGTGCGCAGGCCGAGAAATAACGCTTCCAGTTGCAGTTGTTCCGCGGAAAGTGTTTCCGTATCTTCCACCGGCATTTTATCTTGGGCAATCTCATTTAAATAAG
Source organism: Smithella sp. (assembly GCA_049664145.1). Taxonomy (GTDB): domain Bacteria; phylum Desulfobacterota; class Syntrophia; order Syntrophales; family Smithellaceae; genus Smithella. The sequence goes on along the minus strand of JBATES010000209.1, from coordinate 29,671 downwards.
TTTTAACGGCAGCTTTATTCCACCAGCGTTTATTATCCAAAAAAGAATGCGCCCCAGGTCCCAAGCCTAAGTAAGGCGCATGCTGCCAGTATTTCTGGTTGTGCCGGGATTTGAATTTATCAAGGCGTGCGAAGTTAGAAACTTCGTAGTGAATGTAACCGGCATTTTCCAGTTCTTCCGCGGTGGTTAAAAATAATTTCAGTTCCATATTTTCATCGGGAAGATGCCAGTCATTCAAAGAATATTTTTTATATAGGGTTGTTCCATCATCGAGTGATAGCTGGTAGCAGGAAATGTGTTCCGGATTGAAAGAAACGGCTTTTTGCAAAGTATCTTTCCATAATTTGATGCTCAGGCCATGAACACCATAAATCAAATCAATGCCCAGATTGTTAAAACCGGATTCTCTAGCCGCTTCAATCGAAGCGAGAGCATCTTTAGCGGAATGCCTTCGTCCGAGAAATTTTAAAACTTTATCATTAAATGATTGAACTCCGATATTAAGACGGTTGACGCCGAAGCCTTTTAATTTTATCAAATATTCTAAAGAGATATCTCCCGGATTGGCCTCTACCGTAATCTCGGCATCCGGATCAATATTGAAATATTTATATATTGATGTAAATATTTCAATAAACTGTTGAGTCGTTAAAAGTGAAGGCGTGCCACCGCCAATATAAATCGTATCAAAAGATGAGAATTTGTGACGGTAAAAGCTGATTTCCTTTTTCAGCGCGGTAATATACTCGGGGATAAGATTAATGGATTTGATCGAGTAGAAACTGCAGTAGCCGCATTTGCTGAGACAAAAAGGAATGTGAATGTAAAGCCCGGATTGTCCATTTTTCATGATTCTATTTCACATTGCTTATTGTTTTTATATCTGTATAAAAATTATTTCATTTCACATTCAAGATGATAGCAAGGCGGCAAGGAGGAGGCGACCCAATCGTATTAATGATACGTCGAGGAAGCCGACGACGCAGTTAACGCAGCTAGCGCTTGAAGAGGGAATAGAAAGCCTAATCGGTGTCGGATTTTAACACTGCCAAGAAGGCACTCTGCGGAATGCTCACGTTGCCAATCATCTTCATGCGTTTTTTTCCGGCTTTTTGTTTTTCCAGCAGTTTTCTTTTCCGGGATATGTCACCGCCGTAGCATTTTGCAATAACATCTTTGCGAAAAGCGCTGATGGTGCTGCGGGCGATAATATCCGCACCGATGGCTCCCTGAATGGCAATTTTAAACATCTGGCGCGGTATCTCATCCTTAAGACGGTCGCAGGCCAGCAGGGCACGGGCGCGGGCGCGTTCACGATGAACTATTTGGGAAAGAGCGTCAACCTTTTCGCCGTTAACCAGAATATCCATCAGCACCAGATTGCTTTCACGATAATCAATGATGTCGTAATCGAATGATCCGTAACCCTGCGTAACGGATTTGAAACGGTCATAAAAATCAAAGATGACTTCGGCCAGCGGCATTTCATAAGACAATTCCACTCTTCCTGGACTTGTATAATTCATGTTGGAATTGGTGCCGCGCTTTTCCATGCAGAGTTTCATGACCGCTCCCAGATACCGTTCCGGAAGCATCATTGCGGCCCGGATGTAAGGTTCTTCACCTTTATCAATATCCGTCGCATCGGGATAATGCGCGGGATTATCCACATAGATAACTTCTTTATCTTTGAGCGTGAAGCGGTAACGCACACTGGGGACGGAGAGAATGATGGAAAGGTCAAATTCTCTTTCCAGTCTTTCCTGAACGATGTCCAGATGCAGCAGACCTAAAAAGCCGCATCGAAATCCCTGGCCAAGCGCGGCGGATGAATCCTTTTCATAAATGAAAGAAGCATCGTTGAGCTTATACTTTTCCAGCGAATCGGCCAGATCCTGATAGTCGTCGGAAGCAATGGGATAAATAGAGGCGAAGACAACAGGTTTTACCTCTTTAAATCCGGGAAGAGGTTGGTTGCAGGGCTGATTCTGCAAAGTAATTGTATCACCGGTACGCACATCGGCAACGGTTTTCACGCCCGCAATGATGTAGCCGACCTCGCCGGCGGAGAGCTTGTCCCGTTTAGCGCGGGTGAGCAGAAAGTGGCCAACCTCTTCCACCTTGTACGTTGTGCTGTTGTACATGAATTTTATGATATCGCCGCTTTTAACCGTGCCTTCAAAGACACGGCAATGAATAATTGTGCCGCGGAAAGAATCGTACTTGGCGTCAAAAATCAAAGCCGCCAGAGGATTTTCGGCATTACCCGTAGGCGGTGGAATGCGTTCCACAATTGCTTCCAGAATTTCTTCTATGCCGATTCCTTCTTTGGCCGAACATTTGATGTGAGTAAAGGGATCAAGTCCCAGTTCCGAATCAATTTCCTCCAAAACCCGTTCAACATCGGCGGACGGAAGATCGATTTTATTGATGATGGGGATGATTTCCAGATTGTGATCCAGCGCCAGATAAAGATTAGCCAGCGTTTGCGCCTGTACACCCTGCGCTGCGTCAATCAAGAGCAAGACGCCTTCGCAAGAGGCGAGAGACCGGGAAACCTCATAGGAAAAATCAACATGTCCCGGCGTGTCAATCAGGTTTAAAATGTAATCTTTTCCGTCTTTGGCGCGATAGGGCAGGGAAATGGCATTGCTTTTAATGGTGATGCCGCGTTCGCGCTCAATATCCATATTGTCCAGAATCTGATCCTGAAAATTTCTTTCATTGCAAACCCCGGTGAATTGAATCAGACGGTCGGCCAGCGTGGATTTGCCATGGTCAATATGGGCAATAATGCTGAAGTTTCTGATGTTTTCCATAATGCTGTTTTAAAAAAAGCCCTCCAAAAATTATGGGGGGCTTTTTATTGATTTATTTTCCCAAGGTTTTAGGAAAGTTTACTCATAAGTTCTTCGGTAACTTCTTTTACGCCAACGCTGCCGTCCACGGAAATCACTTTTACTCTGTCCTTGAAATAATTCACCGCGGCCAGTGTGCCGGTCTTGGCGTCATAATAAATGCCGTGACGTTTATCAATTGCTGCAGTATCCTGATCGTCAGCGCGCGCGGACAACTCTTCGCAGCCGCAGACACGGCATACGACTTTGCCGTCATGCTCGTGCGGTTTGATCGCATCGATGAAAATGTTGTTGGGATGGTTGTTGTCGATTTTGCAAAGTCTGCGTCCCATGATGCGGTTTTTGGCTATTTCGCGATCAAGATTGATTTCGATGACGTAATCCAAATTAATATTTTCTTTCTGCAGAGCCGCCCAAAGCGCTTCAGCCTGCGCGAGGTTTCTGGGGAAGCCGTCCAGAAGCCATCCTTTTTTGCAATCATCTTCTTTGATGCGGTCCAGAATCATCGGGATGGTAATATCGTCGGGAACAAGTTCTCCGCGGTCGATAAAAGCTTTTGCTTTTTCTCCGAGAGGGGTTTTCTTGGAAATATTCTGCCGGAAAATAACACCGGTTTCAATATGGGGCACGCCATACTTCTTCTGTACGATTGCGCCTTGAGTTCCTTTGCCGCTGCCGTTGGGGCCAAAAATTAAAATGTTCACGTTGTGAGACTCCTTTCATAAAAAATTAAACTTTGTGGCTTATAATGTATTAAGTATTTTTTAGCAATATAAAAGAAGAGTATGGGAAATTATTTTATGCAGCGATAGAAACACTTTAATGACAGGAACCTGAAGAACCACAGGAAGAACAAGACGTTGAAGAACATGATGAACAATTGGACTTTCCACCGGCAAATACGGACATTAATTTTTGAGCTTTTTTTGCGCCGCATTTCGGGCAGGCAAGCCCTTTTTCCTCTGCCGGAGAGAAAATCAAATTTTCAAAAACCCCTTTGCATTTTTTGCATCTGAATTCATATATGGGCATTTTCTATTTTCCTCAAAAAACAATAATTTGGTGTTAAGATATGCAGAGAACTCCATAAAGTCAAGCCATGCTGATGATCGTTTTTCAAGGCTGTTTGCGGAAAAGACGCTGTGAATCAGGCTTATTTAATTCTTTTATGGCCCGATCAATGGCATTTTTTCGTTCCGAATCTTTTGGAAAATATTTTATAGCTTGCTGAAAGTGAAATAAAGCGCTTTCTTTTTTGTTCATCTTTTTAAAATGTAAACCAAAGTAATAATGGAACTCCCCCTGCTGATGAAGCTTGCCGTAGGTCATTGCCAGAAAGTAGTTTAGATCCGTATCATCGAACTTTCTGTCTTTGAGGTTGAGGAAGTGATCAAGCGCTTTAGGATAGTTGCCGGTTGCGAAATAAGCTTTGCCCAGGACAAACACAGTTTCATCTTGAGGATTTTTTGCCCGCAAAAGATACTCCAGTGCGAGATTAATTCTGCCCTGATTGAGATAAATCAAACCTATGTTTCTCAAGATATCTTCGTCATCGGGAGAAAGACGCAATGCCTTTTGGTAATGTTGAAGCGCAGCATCTGTTTGTCCCAGTTGATCTTCCGTCACGGCCAGATAATAAAGCAAATCAATATTATCAGGACTGCTTTGCAAAGAGCGTTTCAATTCTTTATTTTTTTTGTCCAGTTCGGAAGGATCCATTGGAATAACCGACTGAATTCTGCTCAAGTTGCCAATGAGATTTTTTGCACCGATTTGTCGATATTGCGTTGCAATCAGCGCATCCATATTGACAATCCGGTCATCGGTCCCGGGATGCGTCAGCAGATAGGAGGGCATGGTTTTCGATATAAACTCATTCTGTTTGATGATTTTGAGAAAATCAATCATTGCCCCGGGATAATAACCTGCCCGGGAGAGATATTCCAACCCCAGGCGGTCGGCTTCTTCTTCATGTTCCCGCATGTACCTCAGAGTTAAACTACTGGAACCGGCGAGCGAAAAGGCGGCGATCGCTGCCGAAGTATCACCTCCGCCACCCAGAAAAATACCGGCCAGCGTTGCGGCGATTGCGGCCATGTTCAATTTCTGGGATTTATCAATAATACTGGCGATGTGACGTGCATTAGCGTGCCCGATTTCATGAGCGATGACGCCGGCCAGTTGAGCTTCGTTTTCAGCAGCGGACATTAAGCCCTTGTTAATATAAATGTAACCGCCGGGTGTGGCAAAGGCGTTGATGGCCGAACTGTTCACAACGAAGAAATTAAAATCAAAAGGCGCTTTCTGTGACTGTGCCAGAACGGTATTGCCGATTTGGGTGATATAATCTTTGAGAAATTTACTTTTGAGGATCAGTTTGTGTTCTTCCATTTTATCGTAAAATTCCCGTCCCAGTTTTTTTTCATCGTCAATGGTAAATGCGGCAAAACAGGGGGATATGTTAAACAATAAAATACCGATGAGAAGAGTGGAATAAATATATTGATTTTGGATTAATTTACGCATAAACGTTTCACCATAGATAATTTTACTGGTACTTATATTACTTTTTTTATTTTTTTTAACAAGTTTTCATTTGCGGCAAACAAAAGTCACAATAGGGATAGTCTGATATGGAGAAAAAACCAATTATAACCATTGATGGACCAGCGGGAGCCGGGAAGAGCACTGTCAGTAAAATATTGGCAAAAAAATTTAACTATGTTTATCTGGATACAGGAGCGCTTTACAGAGCCTTGGCCTATAAGGCATTGAAGACCGGCATCAGCATTGATGATCCTGCTGCTTTAGAAGATTTATGTGCGAATACAGAGGTTTTTTTAAAAAATGTCAATGGCCATTTGAGAGTTTACGTGGACGGGGAAGATGTGGAAAAAAAAATCAGAACGGAAGAGGTGGGGCTGACCGCTTCTAAAATTTCCACTTTTCCCATCGTGCGTGAGAAGTTACTTGAATTGCAGCGGGAAGCAGGCGTTCGGGGAGGAATTGTTGTGGAAGGCAGGGATATGGGCTCTGTTGTGTTTCCCAAGGCCGACTTCAAGTTTTATCTTGATGCGAGCATAGACGAAAGAACCAAACGAAGACATAAAGAACTTTTGCTGAGAAACGATACCCCGCGATATGAATCCATTAAAAAAGATATGCAGGCAAGGGACAAACAGGATTCACAGCGTGAAATAGCGCCCTTGAAAGCTCCGGAAGGCGCGATCATCATTGATTCAGACCATCTTTCCATTGAAGGAGTCGTTGAGAAAATTATTTCAAATGTTTCAATGAAATAATGAAAAGCACACTTGAACAGGCTTCTTGATTTTAGGTTGATATTTAACATTCAGTATGTTAATGCTCAAAAAATATAAGCTTTCATAAAAAACAGGGGGGATAAGTTTAATGGTTAACAATAACAACGCAAACTCAATAAAACCGCAGGAGGTTGATGAACAATCTTCACCACAAAATCAATCAACTGCCGTCAAAGAAGAAGAAATGAATTTTAAAGAATTGTACGAGCAAAGCCTCAATCAGCTTCAATATGGGGATATCGCGACCGGTAAAGTCGTTCTGATAAAAGACGACAGAGTCATGGTTGACGTCGGATGGAAAACGGAAGGATTTATTCCGATGGATGAACTCAAAGACGCCAGGGGTGATATCAATATTGCTGCTGGTGACGAAATAGATGTTTTTATTGACCGGAGAGATTCGGAAGGCAATCTGGTTTTGTCCAGAGATAAGGCGTCCAAAGTCAAAGTATGGGATGAAATCAAAAATGCCTGTGATAATGATACCCTGATGAAAGGGGTGGTTGTGGAAAAAGTTAAGGGCGGTCTTTCCGTTGACATTGGCATTATCGCTTTTCTTCCCGGTTCGCAGGTGGATGTTCGTCCGGTTAAGGATTTGGATAAATTTGTCGGACAGTCTCTTGATTTTAAAGTGTTGAAGTATGATCGTAAACGTAACAACGTGGTTCTGTCGCGTCGTTCGATTGTCGCAATAGAAAGAGAAGCGGAAAAGCAGGACATCCTGAAAAACATACAGGAAGGCAATATTGTTGAGGGCGTTATCAAAAATATTACCGATTACGGTGTATTTATTGATTTAGGCGGCATTGATGGCCTGCTGCACGTTACCGACATTTCCTGGGGGCGAATTGTCAAACCTTCTGATGTTTTCCAGAAAGGTGAAACGATTAAAACAAAAGTTCTTTCTTTTGATTCCGAGAAGGAAAGAGTCTCTCTGGGGCTTAAGCAATTAAGCGATAATCCATGGGAGAATATAACTGAAAAATATTCGATCGGGGCAGTTGTCGAGGGCAAAGTGGTCAACATAACCGATTACGGTGTCTTTGTGGAACTGGAACCGGGCGTAGAGGGTCTTGTCCATATATCGGAAATGTTCTGGACGCGAGAAATCAAGCATCCGTCCAAAGTTTTGAATATCGGGGATGCCATACAGATCATGGTCCTGGAGGTCAATTCGCAAAATAAACGCATTTCTTTAAGCATCAAACAAACCAAAGCGAATCCGTGGGAAAAACTCAAGGAAAAATATCCTGTGGGAACAGTTGTGAAAGGTGTTGTTCGCAATATTACCAACTTTGGTGTTTTTGTCGGGATTGAAGAAAATATAGACGGACTCATTCACGTATCCGATATTTCCTGGAAACACAGAGTCAATCATCCTTCGGAATTTTTTAAAAAGGGACAGGAAGTTGAAGCGGTTGTTTTAAACATTGATGTGGAAAATGAAAAATTCTCACTGGGTATAAAACAAATCGAAAAAAATCCCTGGGACGAATTATCTCACAAATATACTCCAGGCAGCGTTGTGACGGGGAAAATAACGAATTTTACGGATTTTGGAATTTTCATGGAAATTGAAGACGGCATTGAAGGTCTGGTGCACATTTCTGAAATAAGCCAGAAGCGCGTCAAGACATCTTCAGAACTCTATTCCGTTGGAGACACGGTATCCGCTGTCATCAAGAGCATTGATCCCAAGTCCAAGAAAATAAGATTAAGCATTAAGGAAATGGAGGCGCCTGCGCCACCCCCTCCATCCAGCCATAATCAGTATATTAACAATACGGAGAATGTGGGTTCAACCCTCAGTCAGGCGCTGGCGGATGTCAAGATCGGAACCCAGCTTAAAGGCGAATAAAGAATGAGAAAGCATCCCGTGTTGTTTGGAATGTTAATACTTCTGATTTTGGGCACGGCACTGTACGTGTCTTTTTATAAAGCCGGTTTGAATCTGGGAAAAGGCAGCAACTTTTCATTAAGAGATAAAATCGGCGTGGTGACCGTCGAAGGAATGATTGCCGATTCTATTGAAATTTGCGAACAGCTGGATGAATTTGGCAGAGATGATTCTATCGTGGCGGTTGTTCTGCGCGTTGATTCTCCCGGAGGCGGTGTCGCCGCTTCTCAGGAAATTTATGAAGCAATCCTTGAACTGAAGAAAACGAAAAAAGTCGTCGTCTCCATGGGTTCAGTCGCGGCTTCCGGCGGTCTCCTTGTGGCATGCGCGGCGGATAAAATAGTCGCGAATCCCGGAACCATTACGGGCAGTATTTCCGCCATTATGCAGTTCGCCAATTTTGAAGAACTTTTGAAGAAAATCGGCATGAAATCGTCGGTGGTAAAAAGCGGCGAATATAAAGATATCGGTTCTCCTATGAGGGAAATGACGCCTCAGGAGAAAGTCATTATTCAGGAACTGGTGGATGATATTTACAATCAATTTGTTGATGTGATTGTAAAAGGCAGGAACCTTCCCCGTGAAAAAGTTGTCGAAATTGCGGATGGTCGCGTATTTTCCGGCCGCAAGGCAAAAGAACTGGGACTGGTTGACCAGCTTGGCGATCTGACATCAGCCGCTAAACTGGCTGCTAAATTAGCGGGCAGGGAAGGTAAATATGATTTGGTTTATCCTTCCAAGAAACGAGCCTCTTTTCTTGATTATTTTCTGGAAGGAGCGGCAAGTCGTTTTAGCAGTGCTATGCAGGAAAAGATGGAAAGTCAAAGCGGGGTGAGCTATTTATATTATCCTGCACGATAACAGGAAAGAAGCATTATGACCAAAAATGATTTAATTAAAAAGCTTCATGAAGAACTGAAAACCTATTCTCTTCAGGATGTGACCTGTATGGTCAACATTATCTTTGATTCGATGGTGGATGCCATCAAGCGTGGTGAGCGCATTGAATTAAGAGGATTCGGCAGTTTCGAAGTCCGCGAAAGAAAACCGCGCATGGGACGTAATCCCAAATCCGGCGCCCAAGTCAAACTGCAGGAAAGAAAAGTGCCTTTTTTTAAAACAGGAAAAGAACTGCGCATCATGGTCGATAATAAAAAATGAGTTATCAGAGTTTAATTGTTGAAAAGAAAAAAGGATATGTGATCGTCAAATTAAACAGACCACATGAAATGAATGCCATTTCCGGGGAAATGCGGCAGGACTTGTATAAAGTCTTTGTTGAACTGGAAACAGAACCGGAAGTCAAAGCGATCGTTCTCACCGGCGGGGAATACGTCTTTTCAGCTGGCATGGATATCAAAGAGATGAACAGCCTGCCTGATGAGGAAAGCAGCGACTTTCTTAAATCCATGATGAAGTATCTGAAAAAGATATATTCCTGCAAAAAACCGGTCATTGCGGCTGTTGGGGGCATCGCATTGGGCGGTGGCTTTAATCTTGTCACCGTTTGCGATCTTGTTGTCGCTTCCGAAAGCGCGATATTCTGTCATCCGGAATTGAAATTTGGGTTTAATCCCTTCTTTTATCCTCTGAGTCAGATTGTGGGCATCACCAAAGCGAAAGAAATTGTTATGCTGGGGGAGCCCATAGGAGCCCATGAAGCACTTAAGCTGGGGCTGGTGAATAAAGTAGAGTCTCCCGAGAAATTCATGGAAGTGGCGGAAAATATGGCGGAGACGCTTTCCAAACGTTCTCCGAAAGCTCTGGAGGAACTGAAAAATCTGTGTTCAATCGTTCCCCGGATGGATAAAATGGCCGCGATGGATATTGAATCTTCGATTTGCGCTTTACTCTTTGCCCGTGATGAACGCAAAGAGCAGATGAAAGAAGTGCTTTCTAAGGGTAAATCCCCAAAATGATAAATTAAAGACTATCCCAGTCATTGCCCGGTGCGGCAAAGTCTTTGAGTTGATCCCGTCTTTTCTTATGCTGGAGTTTCTTCAGCGCCTTGGCTTCAATCTGGCGAATACGTTCGCGGGTAACGCCCATCATATCGCCGACCTCTTCCAGGGTAAACGGACCATAGTTGCAGGCGACCCAGGTGCAGTTCAGAAATGATTCATTTTTTAAACGCCATTCGCAGATGGTATCGGTACAGACTTCGTTGATTAGAGTATTCTTTTTCTTGCATTTATACATATTAATCATGAAGAAAACTCCTTAATTTTTAAAATACAAATTGAATATAATGATTTATTTAAGGAAATCAAGTAAAAAGATGAAAAAGTTTTTACAAGAGCATACGGAAAAATTAAAAAAGTATTGGAAAACAGCCTGTTAGAAACCGATCTTTTCCTTGGGTCTTCTTTCCGGAACATACTGATGTTCTATTTTTCCTTCATTCCATTCGGTGGAAACGTATAAATTACAATAACAACTGCCGTATTCCCGGACATCTTCCGGCCGGTACTGGCAGGGGCAGGTAATATCGGCGTCCTTTTCTCGACTGCCAGCCGCCAAGCGGCAGGGACAGGACATATAGCCGTACCGTTCCTTATTCACAAGAAGATCGGCCAGAATGCTCAGAACCCAGTCCTTGTCTTTGTTAAAAAAATAGCCCTTGGGTTCCTGAACCTTCTTCATCATGTCATAGAGTTCGGCGGGAGTCATTTGATGCCCAAAGCATCCTTAATGGCGTTTTCCTTGAAACCGATGATCACCTTATCGCCGATTAAAATGGTTGGGAAAGAACGGTCGGGATTGTACTGCATGACTTCTTCCAGCATTTTCTGCCGGGCATCGCCCTGTAGCAAATCGACATCCACACAATCAAAAGGAATGCTGTTGTCGTTTAGGAATTTCTTTGTTGCCTTGCAGTGACTGCACGTGCTCAACGTGTAAATTTTAATTTTAGCGGCCATATTCTTCTCCTCGATTTTTAGTGTTCTTATTTAACCGGATTTTCAGAAAATGGCAATGGGATATTTTAAGATATTTAAAGAGAAACACTATCTCAGGCAGCTGGAGAGCGAATGCCAAGACCGGATGGCGCCAGATGCGCAGCGACCAGTTTGCGAGACTTGTTCGCTTCATCGATAAACGCTCCAAAGAAAATTTAAAACCCGATTGACAGCAGCTGCTTAAAAATTGATCACAATTTCATCATAACGCTTTCTCCATTTCGGCGGGAGAAGGGTTTTGGTTTTGTCGAAATGGCCGATGGCGATTAAGAGTGGAATCCAGTAGTGCTCTGGAATGTTGAACGCTTTGCGGACGCCGTCGATATCGAATCCGTCCATTGGATGGGAATCCAGTCCGGCGTCTTTGGCGGCCAGCATCAGCGACATGGCGAAAAATCCGGCATTCTTGCAGGCAAACGCCACCTGACGTTCGGGTGAGATTCCATAGAGTGAGTTTGTCGAGTTGGCAAATCCATCATACTGCTCCTGCTTCGACATACCGGCTTTAACCGCTTCGGCAAAAGCTTTTTCGAATCCGGCATTGCCTTTTTTAAAGCCTTCCCGGTCTCCCAGAACAATCAGGACAACAGGAGCATCGGTAATTTTGGGCTGATTAAAGGCTACTTTTTTTAATTTTTCCTTTTTCTCTTTATCCCGCAGAACAATTACATTCCATGCCTGGAGATTTGAGCTTGAAGGAGCAAGCGCCGCGGTTTCTATGATTTGTTTAAGCTGGGCATCGGTTACATCTTTGTTTGGATCAAAAAAGTTGATGGCTCGTCTTTGTTTTATAACATCTTTAAATTCCATAATGTACCTCCAATTTTTTAAAGGTTGCGATTAATTTTCGTGTAATTAATATATCTAAATCCCACGTCGCTACGCTCGTTCTTAGCGAGTGTCATTGCCTTTCTTCATGTCCTCTTGTTAAATAGAACGTGGCTAAGTCAAAAAAGACAGTCATTCGACGCTGAAGCTCGAAGGTCATCAGCAGCTCCAAATTCTTCTGCAGGGCATCCTGCGCCAGCGCGAAGGTCCAGATGTGCTTGCGGATGAGGCTAAGCGCGCTCAGCGCATCGCTGATTTTAAAGCCGGATTTCTTTCGTTCCCGACCCAGTTTCGTATAGAAACTCCTGATTTTTTCTACGTCGTGCATGCCACCCAGCCAGAGGGTCAACTGCGAAAGAATTTTGTCGCAGATATTATAAAGAACCAATCGTTCCACCTTGTGATACTCGGAGGTGGAAGGATTGACGACGACATCTTCCAGCCATTGTTCGATGATTTTCCCTTTGTTTTTGATGATGACATTGACCAGACGCCTTGTCAGAGAATTTTTCGCGATTGCGGGCGGAAGTGTTTTTTTATCGGTGTGTTCAATTAAATCAAATATCGCCCAGTAATCCTTTCTGCTTTTGATATAGGCGTCCAATGCGCGTTTGTTGGAGCGAAAAGCAAGGGGTGGCAGTTTGTTGACCGGCCAGAACATGGCTTGCGAACAATCGTCTCCGGCGCAAAGTTTTCCACCGTTTTGCTGCACAACGAAGGTCAGGAAAAGCAAATCGCCGTAAAAGCGGCTTTTATAGGAATCGACATCCAGCAGTTTCACGATTTTGCCCTTGATGCCGGTTTCCTCCTCCAATTCGCGCAAAGCCGCTTCTTCGATGCTTTCACCGGCTTCGGCAAATCCTGTCGGCAGGCACCATAATCCTTTGGAGGGCGCTCTGTCGCGCTTGACCAGCAATATCTGACGTGATGATTCGAGAATCGAGGAAACCACCGGAAGGGGATTTTCATAAAAGAAAGAATTGCAGGCCGGGCAAAAATCTCTCCGGACGTTATCTTCATATTTTTTGATGGTCTCCCCGCCGCAGTACAGACAATATTTGCGTTGTTTTTTCATGGTTAATCCTCAACCGTTAAAGGTTCAGAGCAGATAAAAATCCTGTCATCTTTGCACATGGTGACAAAATTATTTTTCATCGCTGTTTCCCGCAATTCATTGAAAAGCTGATTGATGATGGTTTTGTGGTGAGCTTCATTGCCGGCGAGAAAGAACGATTTTTTGAAATGGAAGTAATCGATAAAATGTTCGATTTCCTGGGGTTGAAAAACCAGCGTATTTTTGAAATCAACAGTTTGTATTTTTATGAAAAATGGTTGAAGAAGTTTTGCGCCGTTTTCAGCGGAAAACTGGTCGAAAATAATCTCTATCGGCAACGATTGGTCTTCCTGAAGAAGGTTATTCTGTCTGAGAATCTTCTTTACAATTTCGACCGTTTCTTTCATGTCCGCATTGGAATGGGTAATGGTGATAAACAATCCGTCTTTGCTCAGCAGGTTCGATATTTCCGGTATCATTTCGGGAAAGAAATATAAGGCATAACTGCAAATAACCAGATCAAAAGAACGGGACGGGAATTTTTTTATTTTGTCAATACCGGAAGAAATAAATAATCCTTCATACCCGGCTCGCCTGCAGGCCTCCATAAAAAAAGGCCTGTATTCGGGAATAATGTCAATGCCGGCAATTTTCGCATCAGGATTAAGCTTGTCCTTCAGCGCCTCGGTAAAAGCTCCGAAAGCGCAGCCCAATTCCAGAACATTCCGGTAGTTGGAGAGGTCAACATGCTGGAGGGCTTTTTTTCTGATATCTGCTTTATTGGTGGAAAAACGTCTGATTAATTGCGCGATAGCCAGGTGCTTCTGCACGTTACGGAAAACTTTGCGAATCATTTTTTTATCAAGAACTTCCGGCATGTTAGATTCCTCAATTGAAAGTATTATTTTAGACTGTTTTTTCCGCCTCCATTATCTTTTCCACTCTTCGTAAATGCCTGTCGCCGGCGAATTTTGTCTCCATGAACTTTTCTATCATCTTTGAAACCGGTACACAATATTTCACCCTGCCGCCTAAAGCGATAAAATTGGCATCATTATGCGCCTTGGCCATTTCGGCGGTAAAGAGATCATGAATTAAAGCGCAGCGAATGCCTTTGATTTTGTTTGCCGTAATGGACACCCCGATGCCCGTGCCGCAAAGCAGTATGCCGAAATCATATCCGCCCTTTTTAAATTCAGTACAGGCTGCCACGGCGATATCCGGATAGTCCGCCGCGTCTTCGCTATGAACCCCCATATCCGTCACATCGAACTTTTTCGTTTTTAAAAAATTAATGATTTCGCTTTTCAAAGATACAGCGCCATGGTCGGAGGCAATAATAATTTTTCCCATCGATTTTACTCACTGGTCGTTAAAATGAATATGTGCTTTCTTATTTTTACGATATTATAAAATAAGTCAATAAAAAATCTTTGCTTCAGGCGCTTATTTGCGTTAAAAAACTGCCATGAATGAAATATTAACCAAATATTTAAGCTATCTATTAGTGGAAAGAGGAGTGGCCCTGAACACGATCGAATCCTATGGTCGTGATTTACGCCGTTTTCTTTTATTTCTCGATCAAAATCAGGAAATCAATGATTTTAAACTGGTAAAGCCGGAGGTTATCGTTGCTTTCCTGACACAGATCAGAGATGAAGGCCTGTCGTCAAATTCAATGAACCGGTCATTGGCGGCTTTGAGAGGCTTTTATAAGTATCTGTTGCGGGAAAAATATCTCGAAGAAAATCCTCTGGCTAATATTGAACTGGCAAAGGTCTGGATGAGATTGCCGGAAACAATCAGCCAAGAGGAGATGAAGACCATCCTGGCGATGCCCGGAACGCAGTCCTTGTCGGCTATCCGCAACACCGCGATGCTGGAACTCTTATATGCGACGGGAATCCGGGTTTCCGAGTTGATCAATTTAACGATGAACAGTATTAACTGGCAAGTCGGTTTTTTGATTGTCATGGGGAAGGGCAGTAAAGAAAGAATTGTTCCGATCGGGAAAATAGCGTACGATTGCACACAACGTTATATCGATGAGGTCAGGCCCCGATTAATGCAGAAGAAAATTACGGACGTTTTATTTTTAAACCGTTTCGGTCAGAAATTTACCCGGCAGGGATTCTGGAAAATAGTTGTCGGTTATGCCAAACAGACCGGTTTGCAAAAGAAGGTTTATCCGCATACGTTTCGCCATTCTTTTGCTTCTCATCTTCTGGAAGGCGGAGCCGATTTGCGCACCGTTCAGGTCATGCTTGGACATTCAGATATATCGACAACTCAGATATACACGCATGTGACACGTGAAAGATTAAAAGAAGTTCATCGGAAATATCATCCACGAAGCTGACTAAAGAATGCGTGCGAAGAAGAACAATTAAATTGATCAGGTCATAAATGATGGACAAAAATTTAGATGAAAATAAGCGGAACGATCAACAGTTTACAGTAAAAACTGTCCTCATGACGTGTGCTGTAATTGTTGGCGTATTCGTCATTTTATTTCTGCTGAGCCAGAATTATTTTTCTTCGCTTGCTTTGCAGGCGTCCCGGCTGAAAAATATTTTTTCGCATTATATATTAAATGAAAAGCCCCGCTTTTATTATCTCGAGATGGAAAAAAACGGCAAAGACATGCGAGTGGGGGATGAAGATGTCTTGGAAGTGACTTACCGGGATGAATTTGTGGTCAAGTCCATTGTCAGCGACGATTTGTCGAACCGCTACACCTCCGTAAAATTTGAAGGCTTTGGTGCGCAGGATAACGATCTGGGCGTTCTGTTTAAGGGGATTGATTTTGTGAACCGGTCCATGCAAAAAGGAAAGACCAGTGATCAACAGGGAAGCGAAGACGACTACAAAATATCTGTGAATTATAAGGGAGAAATGATCGCCAGCGTGCCCGTTAAACTTGTCATCACGCCTCAGGACTGGTTTCGGTTCGCGAAAGATTCTTCCAATGTGCAACAACAGATTGCCTATCTGCAAAAAGCCGTATCGCTTAATCATGATGATGTCGGCTCGAGAAAAATTCTTGCTGGTGTATACGCCAAACAAAACAGAAACGATGAAGCAATCAAATTGTACAAAGAAGTGTTGAACATCAAGACGGATGACACGGGGGCGATGCTCGAACTGGCAAAAATTCATATCAAAAAAAAGGAGTTTGATGATTCCATTAAACTATCACAGGAGATCATCCGAATAAATTCCGGGAACGCTGAAGCTTATTTGTGCCTGGCGCTGTCTCTGGAAACAAAAGGATTATGGAATCAGGCGGCTAAAAATTATCAGGAAGCCCTGCGACTGGAACCTGATAATCATCCGGCAAGATTCAAACTGGGTGAAGCATACAAAAAATTGAATATGACGGATGCCGCTGTTAAAGAATATCGGTATATTGTTGAACATTCCAGAGAATCCGAACAGGCCCTTTTCGCGTTGGGAGATATCTATTTAAAACTTAAGAAAAACGATGAGGCTGTAAAATGCTATAAAGAAATCTTGAAAAAAGATCCGCAGAACGCCGTTGCTCACGCGAATCTTGCCGTAGCGTATGCCGGCAGCGGAAAGCATCAGGAAGAACTCAACAGCCTGAAGAAGTCTGCTGCATTGAGTCCCAAAGACACGACGGTAAGATTCAATATGGCTTCCGTTTATGAAAAAAAGAAAATGTACACTGAAGCCGCCAAAGAATATGAAAACGTGCTGAAAATTAATCCCAACGATGCTGATGCATTGGAACGGATGGCCGAACTGTCCCTCAAAAACAAGCAGTACAATCAGGCTGTAAAATATTATGAAAAGCTGAAAACCAAAGCAACACGGAAAGCCGCTGTTTATACGGGTCTTGGTTTTGCTTACGGTGAATTGAAGAAATATTCTTTATCCGTTGAAAATTACGAGAAGGCCATGCAATATGGCGATCAAAGCATGACTCTGCGTTACAATCTTGCCGATACGTATGAAAAAATGGGCCAGACAAAAAAGGCGATTAATGTTTATGAAAAGATATCGCCGGTGACAAAAGAAGTTATGGGTAATCTGGCTGATCTCTATTTAAGAGAAAAAAATTATCAAAAAGCTGTCCTTTATTATCAGAAACTGGCGAAATTAGAACCCAAAAAGGCGGGGTCATTCGCCAATCTGGGTTACGCGTATGCCGCTTCCGGAAATCCGGATCAGGCCATTAAGAATTATGCGATTGCGTTGAAATTCGATGGAGACGACGCGGATATCTATGATAATCTGGGCGAAGCATACGAGAAAAAAGGCCTTTATAAACAGGCGCTGGAAGCGTACAAAAAAGCCTACGCGCTGAATCCGGAATCGGCAAAGGCGGCCCAAAGAATACCGGGAATCAATATCAAATTATTGCAGGAAAAGAATAAACAACGAGCGGGGAGTGAAGAAGAATGAAAAAAATTAAAATAGGTAATTTTGTCGCTGGAGATAATAAAAAATTTATTTTGATTGCCGGCCCCTGTGTTCTGGAGAATGAGCAAACGGCTATGGATACGGCGCTGTATCTGAAAAAACTAACAGCAAAATTAAAAATACCTTTTATCTTTAAGGCTTCTTATGACAAGGCGAACAGGACATCGATAAAATCGTATCGGGGTCCCGGAATCAAAAAAGGATTGGCCATCCTGGAAAAGATTAAAGGGGCGTTAAACATTCCCGTGCTGTCCGATGTGCATCGTTTCGAGGAAATTGACGCTGCGGCACAAATACTGGATGTTGTGCAGGTCCCGGCTTTCCTGTGTCGCCAGACGGATTTTGTTACGGAAGTCGCGAAAAAAGCCCGCGTCATCAATATCAAGAAGGGACAATTTCTGGCTCCCTGGGACATGGCCAATGTCATCGAGAAGGCGAAGTCGGCGGGCAATGATAATATCATGATCACGGAAAGGGGAGCGTCATTCGGTTATAATAATCTTGTTTTTGATGTGCGATCTCTGCCCATTATCAGAGCAACGGGTTATCCGGTCATATTTGATGCGACGCATTCGGTACAACTTCCCGGAGGTCAGGGGACCTCTTCCGGAGGTCAGAGGGACATGGTGAAATATCTGGCTCGCGCGGC
Organism: Smithella sp.; assembly: GCA_049664145.1. Taxonomy (GTDB): domain Bacteria; phylum Desulfobacterota; class Syntrophia; order Syntrophales; family Smithellaceae; genus Smithella. Next base: position 11,656 of record JBATES010000209.1, on the reverse strand, counting down.
TGTCGCGGCCGGAGTCGATGGCGTCTTTTTCGAAGTCCATCGTGATCCGGAAAAAGCTTTGTGCGACGGTGCGAACTCTTTGTATCTGGATTCACTGGAGGAACTTCTGGGCACGCTGACCAAAATTGATTTGCTGATCAAAAATCCGGGGGTAAAGAAACAAATCAAACGGAATTAAAAAGGAAAGGAAAGCCACGACAATGAAAAAAACTATTTTGGAGAAACTCAAAAAAATAAAATTATTGATCATGGATGTGGATGGCGTCATGACAGACGGCAGGATTATTATGGATGATGCAGGACATGAACTAAAGAATTTTAACGTGCGCGACGGACATGGAATCAAGCTATTGCAGAGATATGGCATCCGGGTGGCGATCCTGACCGGAAGGCAGTCCAAAGTGGTTGCGCATCGGGCCAGAGATCTGGAAATCAAGGATGTCTATCAGAAAGTTTTTAATAAGAAAGAAGTCTTCGAAAAAATCCTAAAGAAATACAAATTATCTCCCGATGAGGCGGCTTTTATCGGAGATGATATTGTTGATATACCTGTTTTAAAAAGAGTCGGTTTTTCTGTGGCCGTGGCCGACGCGGATGACATGGTGAAAAAATCAGTCCATTATGTGGCAAAAAATAGGGGCGGACATGGAGCAGTCAGGGAAGTATGTGAAATGATTTTGCAGGCTCAGGGGAAATGGGTTGAAGTTGCCGCCAGATATAAATTTTAATTAAATAAAACAATGTAAAACAGGATTATTTCCTTAATTTTTCAATTCATTTCTTATCCTTATATCTTTACACAAGGCGTTCTGAGTGCTATACTGAAATCGAAAAAATACAAACAGCGGGACTCTTCGGATCAAGATGAAATTGAAAAGAAAAACCATCGTTTTATCTTCACTCATCATATCTTTGGCTGTTATGATTACCGGGGTGATTATCCAGACCGGACTTCATAAACAAAAAAACATAACGAAAGCACTGCAGGATAGCGTCGATCTGAAAATTAAAGGTTTCGTATTCACGGAAGTTGGTGCAACGAAGACCAAATGGGAAGTCAAAGCTGAGACCGCCACCTATGACCAAAAACAAAATCTCGCCGTTCTGGAAGTCGTGCAGGTAAAATTAACAACGGCTGATGGGAAGGTGTTTGTAATGAATGCTGATCAGGGCATCATTGCGACGGATAAAAAGTCCATTGAAATTAAGGGGCATGTGATGTTGGTTTCTGATAACGGTTATAAATTTTACACGGATTATCTGAACTACAAAGACGCTGAGAAAAATATTTTCACAGATGCTCCGATTACGATGGAAAACCGAAGTATCAAAGTAACTGGAAAAGGATTAAGATTAAATGTAGATAAAGGCGAAATGAACATTCCCTCGGCGGTGAAGGCGACGATTAGTTGAAGACATTCATGATGAATAAGAAGATCTATATATTTCTTTTGTTCTTTTTGGCGCTATCCGGATGGGGTTTCTGTGAGGAAAAGAATATATTAAAAAAACAATTCGATGAGCCGATGGAAATTACATCCGACAGGATGGAAGCGTTTAATGATAAAAAACTGATTATTTTTTCCGGTGGCGCCAGGATTACACAGGGCAAGAGTGTATTGAAAGCGAATCGACTGCTTCTATATTATAAGGGTGAACTCAAGAATGAAAATAAAAAGAATGAGATCAGGGCTGAGCAAAACGGTATTCTGGAAAAAATAGAAGCACAGGGAAATGTTTCTTTCACACGGGAAGAAAGAACCGCTCACGGAGATCAGGCGATCTATTACATGGAAAGCAACAAGATTGTATTGACCGGTAACGCATTATTGAATGAGGGGAAAAATTCGATCAAGGGCGAAAGGGTAACCGTATTTATCAATGAAAATAGAGGACTGGTGGAAAGCGATACGCAAAGCCAGGTTAAAGCGATTATCTATCCGCAGAGCAGAAAAAAAACGGAGAAAAAGTAACGGATACGATTAATAATATATGAGCGATTTAACGGCCAGGGGTTTAATCAAAATTTACAACAAACGAAAAGTTGTCAACCGGATTGATTTAAACATTTCGCCCGGCGAAGTTGTGGGTTTGCTAGGTCCCAACGGCGCCGGCAAAACGACCACGTTCTACATGATTGTCGGACTTGTTAAGCCGGATGCGGGGGAAATTTCTCTGGACGGTGAGAACATGACCGAATTTCCCATGTACCTGCGGGCGCGCAAAGGGTTGAATTATTTGCCTCAGGAACCTTCCATCTTTCGGAAACTGACTGTGGAAGAAAACATTCTGGCCATTCTCGAAACACTGGATTTGCAGGAAGATGAGCGGAAGGAGCGCCTCCGGGAACTTTTAAGCGAGCTTGATCTTACCGGGCTGGCCAATCATTACGCCTATTCACTGTCCGGCGGCGAGAGAAGAAGAGTGGAAATTACCCGGGCGCTGGTAACGTCTCCCAAGTACATTCTTTTAGACGAACCTTTTGCCGGCATTGATCCGCTGGCGGTTGCGGACATTCAAAAAATAATCGAAAAACTGCAAAGCAAAGGCATCGGAATTATTATTTCCGATCATAATGTGCGGGAAACCCTTTCTTGTTGTAATCGGGCGTATATTGTTAATGAAGGGACAATCCTTGTTGAAGGACCTCCGGATGTCATTGCACAAAGCGAACTGGCGCGAAAATTTTATTTTGGCGATTCTTTTAACTTATAAAAATTTAGCGATGTAATTACTGATATGGCTTTCGAGTTAAAACAAAATTTAAAACTCTCTCAGCAGTTGATTATGACCCCGCAACTACAGCAGGCGATCAAGCTGTTGCAGTTGTCCCGTCTGGAACTTGTCGATGCCATTAATCAGGAGATGGAAGAGAATCCTTTACTGGAAGAAGTATCCGCCGATGAGGGCAGCGAGAATACCGCTAATATTGATTTTGAAAAAGATATCCTGTCCGACGAACGTGAAAATATAAAGGCGGTTGAATACACCGAAGAAATCAATGTCGAAAAAGAAACGGGAACGGGAACGGAAGAGTTTGACTGGGCAAACTATCTCGAGGATTATGGTCCCGTCGGTGTGACTTATGGCGGCCCCGACAGTGAAGAAACTTCTTGGGAAAATATTCTGACCGAGGGACAATCGCTGGCCAATCATTTAACGTGGCAGATGATGTTATCCTCTTTTTCGGAAGAGGAGGAACGGGTCGGCCATCAGATCATTGGCAACATCGATCCCAACGGTTATTTATGCGCGACAGTTCAGGAAATCGCCATGCTGGAAAATGTCAGCGAAGAATTCGTGGAAGCCGTGCTCAAAAAGGTTCAGGAATTCGATCCTCCGGGTATTGCGGCCCGTAATCTTCAGGAATGTCTTTTGATTCAGGCAAAGATCCTTGGTGTGGAAAACAAGATTATAGAAATTATCATCAGGGAATCCCTCAAAGACCTGGAACTCAAAAACTATGCTCACATCGCTCATAAATTAAAAGTCCCGTTGAAGGAAGTGGAGATTGCTGTTTTGTTAATCAGCAAAATGAATCCCAGACCGGGCAGCATTTATTCCGAAGAGAAAACGCAGCCCATCGTACCGGATGTTTATGTCGTGAAAACGGGAGACGAATATAAATTAATCCTTAACGATGATGGTTTGCCCCGTTTGCGGATCAGTAACTTTTATCGTGAGATTATGGGAGGGCTTTCAGCCCACAGTCACAACGAAGCGGAAAACGGTAAAAAATATATTAAGGATAAAGTCCAGTCGGCCACGTGGCTGATTAAGAGCATTCAGCAACGTCAGAACACAGTATATAAAGTCGCTGAAAGCATCGTCAAATTTCAGAAAGATTTTTTTGACCAGGGCATTGATCATTTAAAACCGCTGGTCTTGCGGGATGTCGCCAATGACATCGAGATGCACGAATCCACCATCAGCCGGGTGGTCAACAACAAATATATGCATACACCGCAGGGAATCTTTGAGATGAAATATTTTTTCGGAAGTTCCATTAAAAGAACTTTTGAAGGACCCATTGCTGCCAAAAGCGTTCAGGAAGAAATCAGGCAAATCATCAACAGCGAAAAAAATCGCAAACCATACAGCGATTGTGAGATTGTGGATATTCTTAAGATCAAAGGAATTAATATTGCTCGACGGACGGTAGCCAAATACAGGGAAATGATCGGAATTCTGCCTTCCTCGAGAAGAAAAAAATATTTTTAGGTTTCTTTCATCAGAAATGGCATAAAAGATGAAAATTTTGGTTGACTTTTATTTTTTACACCCATATAGGACGAAACTCTTTATTGCCAGCCCGATGAAAGATGGAAAATTTGGTGATGGCACGTAGATAATTTAACTTAAGGAGGAACAATTATGAAAATTTCGGTGACTTTTAGGAATGGAGAAGGTGAAAACTGGCAAAAAGCGTACGCCGAAGAAAAAATGCAGAAACTGAAAAAATATCTGGACACTCCTGCCGAAGCTCATATTGTTGTTTCCATGGAAAAATTCAGAAATGCAACAGAAATTAACTTAAGTTCTAACGGATGGAATATAAACGCAAAAGAAGAAGATAAAGATATGCGCATTGCTCTGGACAGATGCGTGGATAAAATTGAAAAACAACTAAAGAAACAAAAAGAGAAAATACGTGAACATAAACCCAAGAGCATCCGGCGCGGACAGGAAAAATCCCTTACCGTCGAAGAGTTGGATGAAACAGCCACAGGTAAAATCACGGAAAACCGTAAAGTCATATTGAAGCCAATGACCTTTGACGAAGCCATCATGGAACTCGAAGAAACCGATGATCGCTTTATCATTTACCGGGATAGTTCGTCTGAAAATGTAAGCTTGATTTATCGACGTGATGATGGAAACTTCACGTTGATGGAAACAAATTAGCCGTTTGGTCTGGAACGAAAACCGGAAAAATATTTTCAAAAAATCATTTGGTGTATTCATGCAGTTGGAACAGCTTTTTAAAATAGAATATATTAATGCTGATTTATCGGCTAGAAACAAAGAAGATGCGTTACTGGAGATGGTCGATACGATCATCCTGGGTGGATTGAAACTTGACAAATCATCTGTTCTGGAGATTTTAAAGCAAAGGGAAAGCCTTGGTTCAACAGGAATAGGAGAAGGGGTGGCGATTCCTCATGGTAAAATATCAGCCTTGAACGATATCGTGATTGCCTTTGGACGAAGCGTCAATGGTATTGCTTATGATTCTCTCGACGGAAAACCCGTCCATCTGCTTTTCCTTTTGCTTGCTCCGGAAAATTCGGCGGGACAACATTTAAAAATACTGGCAAAAATTTCCAAGATGCTCAAAGAGCCCGACTTTCGCAAAAAACTTTTAAAAGCCAGAACTCAAAGTGACCTGTATAGAATTATTATTGAACAGGAAGATACCTGCGTAAGTTAATTTTAGACAAAACTTTTGCTCGCAGTAGATATTTTACTCATTCTTAAGAGATAAAAGATGCAGGCAGAAATGATTTGGCTGGTGTTTTGTGTTTTCTTTACCTTGATCAAGGAAACCTTATTCTCACGATGGCGTCATATGGAGGTCAATCATTAGATGAAAAATCTGAGAATCGTCGTTATCACAGGTCTTTCCGGTTCGGGGAAAAGTACCGCTCTGAGAGCGCTGGAAGATATCGGCTTTTTTTGCGTGGATAACCTGCCTGTCATTTTACTGCCCAAGTTCCTTTCGATCACTATTGCTTCATCTCCGAAAATCAGGCGCGTGGCGCTGGTTATGGATTTAAGGGAAAAGAGTTTTCTGGCCAAATATGGAAAGATTTTTGAGGGAGTTAAGAAGCAAGGATTTAAAATAGAAATTCTTTTTCTTGAATCCACGGAAGAGTCTCTTTTACATCGGTTCAGTGAAACAAGGCGTGTCCATCCCATTTCTGAACGGGGACTGGTTCTGGAAGGCATACAACTGGAGAAAGAAAAATTATCGTCCTTGCGTAAAATGGCGGATAAGATCGTGGATACGACAGACCTGAATGTTCATCAGCTCAAGGATACGGTTCAACGATATTTCCTGCCTGCTTCCACAAAAAAAAGAATGGTGATCAATGTCAATTCTTTTGGCTACCGCTATGGATTGCCCGTGGAGGCGGATCTGGTATTCGATGTTCGATTTCTGCCGAATCCTTATTTTGTGGAACAATTGAAAAGATATGACGGATATAACGACGGCGTAAAAAAATATGTTTTGCAGAATAAGGAAAGCAGAGAGTTTCTGGATAATATCAAAAAATTAATGAATTTTTTGATTCCTCTTTACGAAAAGGAGGGCAAGGTCAGACTCAATATTGCGCTGGGTTGTACCGGGGGAAAGCACCGTTCCGTGGTCATGGCGAATAAAATAAGTGATTATTTCTTTTCTAAAAAGTACACCGTTAATTTAAGTCATCGCGATATCAACAAAAATTAATTTGATACCGTTGTCATTTTAACTTTTCAGAGTCATCTTATAAATTGATATTATCTTGAATCCAGTGAGCATCCCACCATTCCTGGGGATTGACGAATTGTCCGCTCACCATGATCCCGAAATGCAAATGATCTCCACCGGCAAGACCGGACATTCCGGACAGTCCGATTTTTTCACCCTTCGCGACATTTTTGCCGACCGTTGTATCAATTGAAGAAAGGTGTCCGTACAGACTGAAAATACCCAGTCCATGATCGATGACAACTGCATTGCCGTATATTCCCAGGGCGCCGGTAAAAACCACCATGCCGCTGTTGGATGCTTCAATGGGACTGCGGGCGTTGGAAGCAAGATCAACGCCTTCGTGAACAGATTCGGAAATCGTTTTATTTTCGAAAACGTAGAATCGTTTGTCACCAAAAAGAGCCATGGGCGCGGCGTTCTGCATGCGGAGAAAAGGCCCTGCCCAGAGTTCTTTCGGAGCTGATTTCTTGCAGATATTTTGTATTGCAGAAAAGTTATCTTTGCGCATTTGAGAATTCACGTAAAGGAATACGTCCAGAAGAGTTTTCCCCTGGAGCGACTGAACCATCGGCTGAAATTCCGGCATTTTTTGCTGCAGAAAACTTACACTAAGATTCATTTTGTCGGAGCGGAATTTCTTTTCCTTGACGACGCAAGGCACTGTCATGGTGGTTTCATTGCCGGCTTCATCCCGGGCAAAGACAGCTATTTTGGTTGAACCCTGATTAGCATCCATCGGCAAAGCAAAATAAGTAACATACGATGGTTTATTGCTTATTAATTTAGAATGAGCCGGGGATAAATAATTGTTGATATAAACGCCGGTGGAAACCAGTGGTTTGGAAGATTGATAAGCGACAAATCCTGTTCCTCCCTGATTAAGATAAGTCGTGTTTTTCAGCAGATTAATCTGCGGCGGCACCGTGTCAATTTTGATTTCCTGTGACAAGATTGTCTTATTCTCAAAAACAGAGTGATCGGCTGCCGTGACTTTCAATGTGGCCGACCCGTCATGTAATTTCAAATCACCCGCGTTGATCGATAATGGCAGTATTTCCTGGAATATTCCTTTGGCAGGTATTTTTTTATCAACGAGCATCTGACCTTTATTATCCTGAATGATTTCAACGGTCAGGCTGGACAGTCCACTTTGCGAATCATCAAAATGAATGTTGATATTCTTTTGTCTGCCGATCGCTTTCAATTCCTGATCAAATTTAATGACGGGCTTGCTTAATTCCAGATAACTGCCGAAGAGAAACCAACCCGCAACAACCAGCACTAAAACGCCAATGATCACTTCTATATATAAAGGGAACTTTTTCACAATTATCTCCTAAATAGGTGAGGTGTATAAGAATGCGCGGCTTATAATAATTTTCAGATGGTTTTGCAAGTGAATTCTCCAGAGCGTGAATTATCATATTTCGGGAATGAAGTATAATTATGCCTTGATATTGTGAAAAAGCGCTGTTATATTTCATCAAAAGTTGCCGGAAAGAAGTTGTTTTTTTATTCACATGGACCCGCTAATTTACTGGAAATTAAAAAATGCTTACGAACAAAAAAATAGTTCTTGGCGTTACGGGAGGCATCGCGGCTTATAAAGCCGCGGAATTGATCCGTGCGCTGATCAAAAAGGGAGCGCGGGTAAAGGTTATTATGACCAAAAATGCGCAGGAATTTATTACGCCTTTGACCATGCGGACGCTCTCACAAAATCAGGTTTATACGGATATGTTTGTTCCGGCGGATAAATTCGATATGGCTCACATTGAACTGGCTGAATTTGCTGACGCTTTTGTTGTCGCGCCGGCGACGGCAAACATCATCGGGAAAATCGCCTCCGGTATCGGCGATGATCTTCTCTCAACGACGATCATGGCTCAGGATAAACCAACCCTGATCTGTCCGGCAATGAATGACAAAATGCTGGCTAATCCGGTTGTTCAGGACAATATCAGCAAACTGAAAAAGCTGGGTTACGTTTTCATGGAAAGCGCTGAGGGCGAACTGGCCTGTAAAACAAAAGGGAAGGGACGCCTGCCGGATATTGAGGATATTGTCGAAGCAACAACCAATCTTCTGACACCGAAAGATTTAAAAGGTTCCAGGATTCTGGTAACCGCCGGGCCTACCGAAGAACCGCTGGACCCGGTGCGTTTTATTACCAATCTTTCGTCCGGTAAAATGGGCTACGCGCTGGCGACGGCGGCGCAAAGGCGGGGAGCGGACGTTACGCTGGTCAGCGGCCCAACCAATCTTACGCCACCACCCGTGGAAAAAATCATTAAGGTCCGCACAGCGAAGGAAATGTATCAGGCCGTGATGGATCAATACAGGAAAGCGACGATTATCATCAAAGCGGCGGCCGTTGCCGATTATTGTCCCAGCGCAACGGTTGAAGAAAAAATCAAAAAAGATAAAAAGAATATTTTTCTGGAATTGAAAAATAATCCGGACATCATCGCGGAAGTCGGTAAAAACAAGGGCAATCGCATTCTGGTCGGCTTTGCCATGGAGACCCGGAATCTGCTGGATAACGCCAGAGAAAAACTGAAAAAGAAAAATATGGATTTGATTGTCGCCAACAATCTGCGGGAAGAGGGCGCCGGTTTCCGGACGGATACCAACGTGATCACCATCATCTATCGCGCGGGCCAAACGGAAGCATTGGGAAAAATGACAAAGATGGAAGCAGCCGATGCAATTCTTGATCGCGTTAAAAAAATGATCAGGAAAAGCAATCGTAAAAAATAACGGGAGAACCTGGGATTTGGCGAAAGATTCAATACAGGCAGAATTACTTAGCGCTGTGCAAGCGCTCAAAGGGCAAGTGATCAACAGAGACAGTTTATCCGTGGGAATCGATTGGAGCAAGACGCAAAAATCAACTGCTCCAAAAACAGTTGTTGGTCACGTGAAACCCGATCAGAAGAAAGAGCAAATGCTGGAAACCGTTCGTCAGGAAATGGGTGATTGTCAGCTCTGTTCTCTAGGGAAAACCAGGAAAAACCTTGTTTTCGGAGTCGGTAATCCCGAAGCAAGAATCGTGTTTGTCGGTGAGGCGCCCGGCGCTGATGAAGATGAGCAGGGACTGCCTTTTGTGGGACGTGCCGGAAAGCTTTTAACTGATATCATTGAGAAAGGGATGAAAATGCCGAGAAAAGACGTTTACATCTGTAATATTCTCAAATGCCGTCCGCCCGGAAACCGTAACCCTCAACCGGATGAAATCAGCTGCTGCGAACCTTTCCTGAAGAAGCAACTGCAGATTATCGCTCCGGATATAATTTGCGCGCTGGGGACTTTTGCCGCCAAGACACTTTTAAAAACAGAGGTTCCGATATCCGCCCTGCGCGGTCGTTTTCATTTATATGAAGGAATAAAACTTATGCCGACGTATCATCCGGCATATCTTCTAAGAAATCCTTCAGCGAAAAAACAGGTATGGGAAGACGTCCAGATGATCATGAAGGAAGCAAATCTATAGCGCTACTGAAAAAAAACAAGAGGTGAAACAATGTTGGGAAAAATTAAATACGCATTGATTGCCGTTCTCATTTTCGCTGCTGTTCTGGCGGGCGCGCAGGAAAAAAATCCTGTTTTCAACATCATAACGGTTGATGGTGTCATTACATCGCCGACGGCAAAATATATTGCCAAAAGCATCGAAGCAGCTAAACAGGATAATGCTGAAGGTTTGCTTATATTGCTGGATACGCCCGGTGGAATGGATACGGCCATGCGTGACATTGCCAAAAGCATTCTCAATGCACCCCTGCCGGTGATTGTTTTTGTTTATCCTTCAGGTGCGCGAGCTGCTTCCGCCGGCGTCATTATCACTGAAGCCGCACATGTTGCCGCGATGGCGCCGGGCACCAATATCGGCGCTGCTCATCCGGTTTCCATTGGTCTGGGAGGCACAACCGGCGACAAGGATAAAACCATGTCCGAAAAACTGGAAAATGATGCCGCAGCTTACGCCCGCAGCATTGCCAAGACAAGAGGCCGCTCGGAAAAATGGGTGGAAAAAGCCGTGCGCAAGAGCGAATCCATCACGGCTGAAGAAGCGCTCAAATTAAAGGTTATCGATTTTGTTGCTCCCAATATCGAAAAACTTTTAGCAGCCATTGACCAGAAAGAAGTAAACCTGGCCGGCGGCAAAAAGAAGATCAATACAAAAAACGCCGTCATCAACAATAAAAAGATGGGGACAAGGCAAGGCATTCTTGCGGCGATTTCCGACCCCAACATTTCTTATATTCTTTTGCTGGTGGGGCTGGCGGGATTGTATTTTGAACTGTCCACTCCGGGAGCCATCCTGCCCGGTGTCATCGGCGGCATATCGCTCTTGCTGGCGTTTTTTGGTCTGTCCACATTGCCGGTAAATTATACCGGAATATTATTGATAATTTTCGGTGTAATTTTATTTATCGCGGAGATAAAAGTGATGAGTCATGGCATGCTTACTGTCGGAGGGATAATTTCACTAATTATGGGATCATTGTTATTATTTGATACAACGGAGCCTGCCTTGCGCCTTTCTTTACAGGTTTTGATTCCGGCCGTTTTGGTTGCTTCAGGTTTTTTTATTGTTGTTATCGTGCTGGCGATTAAAGCGCAATTGCGGAAACATTTTTCAGGATCGGAAGCGATGATCGGTTCTGAAGCTGACGTGGTGGAGGATATCGACCCTGAAGGAAAAGTATTTGTGATGGGAGAATACTGGATAGCAAAAAGCGATAAACACATACCCAAAGGATCTAAAGTGAAGGTGCTCAGGGTGGACGGGTTGAAGTTACTAGTCGAAGAAAGTAAAAAATAATTATAACGAAATATTTTAAGAAAAGGAGGAGTTTTTATGTATTTTGGCACATTGTCAATGCCGCTTATCGTTGTTGTGGTACTGGTTGTCATGTTCCTGGCATCAGCCATTAAAATAATGAATGAATACGAAAGGGCTGTTGTTTTTCGTTTAGGCCGTATCCGGGACGTTAAAGGCCCCGGGTTGATTGTCATTATTCCTGGCATAGACAGGGTAGTGAAAATAGACATGCGGACGATCACCATGGATGTTCCTCCGCAGGATGTTATCACCAAAGATAACGTATCCATCAAAGTCAGCGCGGTTGTTTATTTCCGTGTCATGGATGCCAATTCCGCCGTGACCAATGT
>JBATES010000208.1:0-7259 GCA_049664145.1 Smithella sp. | reverse complement strand
TTACGGCACGGAGGCGGCATTAAACATGGTCATGCTGGCTTACAATCTGATGAGTTTGTTTCGTCAGAGCATTATTGGAACGAAAGTCCGGCAGAAGATGTCGACGTTGCGATACAAACTATTTGCCCTGGGGTTCATACCCGTGATTCCGGCTTGACAGAAGATATTTATTCCTTGAAAACTTCTCTTGCGATAACGATGCGCTGAATTTCCGAGGTGCCTTCGTAGATTTTGGTTGCGCGGGTGTCGCGGTATAAACGTTCGACCTTGTAATCCTTTGTGTAGCCGTACCCGCCGTGAACCTGAAGCGCCATATAGGCGCTTGAATGCAATGACGCAAAGAACAGAAATCACCACTGACCCGTTTTCAGGTATTCATCCATTGCTGCAGCGGCCTTGCGTCCCGCGCCCATGGCAAGGATAACCGTTGCGGCGCCGGTTACGATATCGCCGCCCGCAAAAACGCCTTTCCGGCTCGTCTTTCCCGTTTCGGGATCGGCAACAATATAACCGGGTTTCCTGAGTTCCAAACCTGGTCCGCTCTGGGTCAGGACCGGATTCGGGCCCTGTCCAATGGCAACGATCGCAACGTCCACGTCGATGATGGCGTTGGAGCCCGGTATGTCCATGGGTTTGCGTCTTCCCGAAGCATCGGGTTCACCCAGTTGTTGTTTAACCACTTCGAGTCCCGTTACCCATCCATTCTCGTCACCCACGACTCTGATGGGGTTTGTCAGGAGCTGGAAATCAATTTTCTCTTCCTCGGCGTGATGGGCCTCTTCCGCCCGCGCCGGCATTTCCGCCCGGGAGCGCCGGTAAACCAGATAAACCTGATCCGCACCCAGTCGCTTTGCCACCCTCGCGGCGTCCATGGCCACATTGCCGCCGCCGATGACAGCAACCTTTTTTCCCATCCGCACCGGGGTGTCGTAATCCGGAAAGAGGTAAGCCTTCATCAGGTTTGACCGTGTGAGGAACTCATTGGCCGAGTAGACGCCATTCAGGTTTTCACCGGGGATGTTGAGGAAATAAGGCAGCCCGGCGCCAGTTCCGACAAAGATGGCCTCAAACCCCTGGGCAAAGAGTTCATCAATCGTAACGGTTTGTCCGACAATCACATCCACCTTTATCTTTGCACCGAGCTTACTGACGTAATCCACTTCCCTCTGGACGATGGCCTTCGGAAGACGAAATTCCGGGATGCCGTAAACCAGAACGCCGCCGGCTTTGTGAAGCGATTCAAAAACCGTCACATCATGGCCTTTTTTGGAAAGTTCGCCGGCAACGGTAAGACCGGAAGGTCCCGCGCCGACAACGGCCACCTTCTTCCCGGTCGGTTTGGCCGCTTCAGGTACTCTGATATCGCCATGGTGGGCTTCATAATCGGCAGCAAAACGTTCCAGTCTTCCAATGGCCACCGGTTCGCCTTTCTTGCCCAGAACACATTTTTCCTCGCACTGTGTTTCCTGCGGGCAGACGCGGCCGCATATGGCCGGGAGCGCATTCGTGTCTTTGATGGTATGGATGGCACCCATAAAATCGCCTTCCGCCATTTGTTTAATGAAGGATGGGATGGCAATGTTCACGGGGCAGCCCTCCACGCAGGGCATTTTCTTGCACTGCAGGCAACGGGAGGATTCCCGGATCGCATTCTCCCTCGTATAGCCAAGGGCAACCTCGTTGAAGTTCTGAATTCGCTTTTTCGGATCCTGCTCAGGCATTCTTTCACGTCTTTTCGTTTTCTTCTTCAACTGTTTCGCCTGGAATTCAAGCTTGCATTGATGGTCCCACAGAGCCCGCCGCTCTTCGCGATTATACATTTTCTGGCGGTCGATCAGTTCCTTGAAGTCCACCTGATGGCCGTCAAATTCAGGCCCGTCCACGCATACAAATTTCGTTTCCCCCCCGATGGTCGCGCGACAGCAGCCGCACATACCGGTTCCATCCACCATGATGGTGTTTAAGCTGACGATCGTGCGGATATTGTAGGGCCTGGTTACGTCCGTTATGGCGCTCATCATAATCACGGGACCGATGCCGACAACTTCGTCAATCTTCTCACCTTTTTCAATGAGCTCTTTTAAAATATCGGTAACAAAGCCGTGGTGGCCATAGCTACCGTCGTTGGTTGTGACATATAATTGTGTGCTGACGGCTTTCATTTCATCTTCCAGAATCAGCATTTCTTTTGACTTGGCGCCGATGATGGAAATGACCCTGTTACCCGCCTCATGAAGGGCTTTGGCGATCGGCAGAACCGGAGCAACGCCAACACCCCCGCCCACGCAGACCACGGTCCCGAATTTTTCAATGTGGCTGGGTTTGCCCAAGGGGCCTACAACATCAAGGATCGTTTGTCCGACTTCGTATTTTTCCATCTTCCGGGTGGATGACCCGACCGCCTGAAATATAACGGTGATCAGGCCGGCCTCTCTGTCATATTCCATCACGGTCAGGGGGATGCGTTCCGCATAATCATCCGCCCGCAGGACGACAAACTGGCCTGCCTGAACTTTCCTGGCAATGTCGGGTACATAGAGTTTAAAAAGCGTGAGCGAAGACGCCGGTGTACGTTTTTCAATAATTTCATTTAGTTTTAGTTCTCTGGCCATAATTTCTCCCTTATTTATATTGTTGGGCATTATTCCGATGCCTGCTGCTGTTCTTTTTTAACAGGCAATTTTATAGTAAAGGTTGTGCCTTTACCGACCTCGCTTGCGACATCGATGCGCCCGTAGTGTGATTCCACGATTCTTTTCACAATGGACAGCCCCAGGCCTGTTCCGGTTATATACCTTGTTTCAGGACTGTTGACGCGGTAGAACTCGTCAAAAATGCTGGACAGGTGTTCCTTGGCTATGCCAATGCCTGTATCGGCGATCCTGATATTCAGATAATGGTCGCCCGAATCCGCGGATATTGTAACCTTGCCTTTCTTAACATTATAGTTGATGGCATTCGAGATGAGATTTGTAAATAATACTTCCAATTCCACACGATCCGCTTCCACGAGGGGGAGTTTCTCCGGCAGGTTCGTTTCAAACTGGATTTCATTCGCTTCACCCCGGTTCTTCAGGAGTTCCACGGTGCCTGTCAGGATGCCCGTCACGTCCAGCAATTCCTTTTTTCGCTCAACCCGCTTACTCTCCATCCTGCTGAACTGAAGAAGGTCATTCACGAGATCGAGGAGCGAGTGGGTTCTGGCTTTGGCCCGCTCCAGCATCTGGCGATTCGCCCGGGGGTCGGTGCCGGCGGCGCCGCTTAAATAGGCTGAAAGATAACCCTCCACGGCGGAAAGAGGCGCGCGCAATTCATGGGTGACCATGGCAATAAACTGGGACTTGACCTGGTCAAGTTCTTTCATGCTCGTTATATCCCGGAGTGTGCTTACGACACCGAGTTCTAGGCCGTGTTTGTCCCGGATGACGGATACATTGATCATCAGTGTTTTCGGTTCAGGTTCTTTTATCTCTATTTCTTCGGAAATGGCCGTATATTGCGAGGAGTCCGGCAATAAAGCCCTGTCGATGAGGGCGACCAGGCTTTTTTCGTGAATGATCTCCCCGATATCCTTGCCCGCTTCCAGCTTCCCGTTCAGGTTAAGCATCCTGACTGCCGCGGGATTCCAGAGAACCAGCTGATGTTTCTTATTCATCACAAGGATTCCATCCGCCATCGAATTCACGATGGTATGGCTCTTGGATTCCTCGCGGGCGACTTCCAGGAGATGTTGATCTCTCTCCTCCATGAGCTTCTTGGCCTTCAGGCGAAGAAGCCTCTTTTCGAGCCCCCTGTTCACAACGGCGAGAACCTGGTCGGGCGCAAACGGTTTCGGTAGATAGTCGTAGGCGCCGTGCTTCATCGCATCAACGGCCGTTTCGATGGTGGCGAATCCGGTAATCACGATCATGATGATTTCCGGGTCGTACTCCCGAACCTTGTCCATCATAACGAGACCACCCATAACCGGCATCATCAGATCAACCAGAATGAGGTCATAAGATTTGGATTCAACGAGCTTGAGGCCTTCTGCGCCGTTTTCGGCCACATCGACCGCGTGACCTTCACTCGCGAGGATACGGCGGCACCCTTCCCGGATGCCTCGCTCATCGTCAACAACGAGTATGTTTGCCGTTTCAGCCATCGTCCGCTTTCCGATCCTGTTGATCCTTTTTATCCCTGCGCTTTTCTCGCCAGGAGTTCGTTGATTTTCTTTACCAGGTCCTCGGGTGCCAACGGTTTGGAGGCATAATCATCGGTCTTCATCCAGTACCCGTCAAGTTGCTGTGAGAATTCCGTGCCCGTTTCGCTGCCCACCGCCGTAAGCATCAGGATGGGGATGTGCTTGTATGTCGGATCAGCCTTAATCGTCCTGGCAACCGTAAAGCCTGAATCATGTTTTTCCATCATCAGGTCCAGAACAATCAGGTCCGGATTTTCAGACATGATCCGGTCAATCCCCTCGGTCCCTGAATAGGCGATAACAACATCGAATCCGTTATTTTCAAGGACGGCCTTATTCAGGTCAATAAAATCAACGTCGTTGTCAACCAGTAATATTTTTGCTTTTTTACTCATGGTTTGCTCTCCCTGCCGTTTCAAATTTTGAATGCATATCCGTTTGCTTTTACTTCACCCCTGCCGTCTCCGCAATGGCGGTAACCGGCAAGGTAATAATAAATGTTGTTCCCTTTCCCAGCTCCGTTTCAACATCAATCTTTCCCTGATGACGCTCGACGATGCCGTAAGATATCGCCAGTCCCAGGCCTGTTCCTTTTTCCCTGGTTGTAAAAAAAGGATGAAAAAGATTAGCCATGACCTCGGGGGTGATGCCCGGACCGTTGTCGGCAATCTTGATCCTGACCTGCATCTTGTCAAAGGTGGTGCTGATCGTTAATGTGCCGTTGCCTTCCATGGCCTGGGCGGCATTGAGGATGATGTTGAGAAAGACCTGTTTAAGTTGCGTTTCATCAGCGACGATAGTCTGCATATCCGGAGCCAAAAATTTTTTGATCTCAATGTTGAAGAATAATGACTGATTGACAAGCAGGTTCAACACGTCTTCCAGAATATCGTTGACATTGATTTCGTAAACCCGGAGCTTTTTTTCCCTGGCAAAACTCAAGAGGCCCTGGACAATTTCTTTGGTTCTGTTGGTCTCACTGATGACCAGCGCAATGTCCTCTTTGCGCGAATCATCAGGCTTCAGGCTTTTCTGGAACATATGGGAATAGAGCAGAATAGTGCTGAGAGGGTTATTGATTTCGTGGGCCACACCCGCCGCCAATTGACCGATAGACGCCATTTTCTCGGCCCTGATCAATTGCGTTTGCGCCTGTTCCAGATCCTGATGCGATACCTTAAGCTCTTCGTGGGATTTTTCCAGCTCATGATAAATTCTTTTGCTTTCCGACAACAGGTAGGGCAGGCAATATTCCTCATGAGCCATTCCCTGCACAACGGCAATGGCCTTGTCCCGGCACGATGAATAACCGCACGCTCTGCAATCCAGGTTTTGGTGCGGCGGCAGTTTCCCGATTTTCCTGAGCACGGCGCCGATCTCTTCTTCTGTTGGCGTCGGCATCTTTTGTTCCAGGTTCTGAAAGCGTCTGCTCAAATCGATATGCTTGAACCTGTCCAGTTCCACCATCGCACCCGAAAAGTCCTGTTTGTCCATTTCCGACTTTGTGAATCGGGCCACAATTTGCCGGCTGGCGAGGATGGACAGGTTGCGCTTGGCAAAAGGACCATCGACACAACCGTTACAAAAAACGCAATCGAGAAACTTGCCCTGAATACGGCCCTCAGCTAATTGCTTGATCGCACTGATCGACTGCCTGTTTCCTCCCGTGATGCTGATTTCATCGGAGAGAAAGTCCAGGCTTTCCCACATGGTGCTGGACAGCCCCCCGATCACCGGAATGATTCTGCCCCGGTGCGGTCTCGGGCCTTCGAATTCCGTCTCCGGCAGTGCCGCTTGATTGATTCCGGCTTCATGAACAAGTCTGCGTATGTCATCGAAAGTGATGACCTCGTCAATATACCCCGCCACCTCGGGGGCGACCATTTCTCCCATACGGGCAAAGCAGGAAGTGATGTACACCACCTTCCAATCCGCGCCCTTCAGTTCGCGGGCAACCTTGCCGACGGCGATCATTGGAGAAACCACCGGGGCAAGGTTTGGAATCAGTTGGGGGTAATATTTCTGGATATAGGAGACAATGGCCGGACAAAAAGAAGATATGATAGGGTTGACGGTCTCCTCATGAAGCAGCCTGAAATAAACCCTGCTGATGAGGTCGGCCCCGAAAGCCCCTTCCCAAACTTCAGCGAATCCTATTTGCTTGAGCGCGCTTACGACCTGTCGCGGTGTTCCAAGCTCGGTCTCAACAAGAAACGCCGGATCAAGGACAGCGACAATGTTCGTCTTCGCGGCCAAAAAAATCTGCACATTGGAAAAGCCGTCATGGTAGGTCAGTGCCTCGTGGGGACACATCCTGATGCAGCCCCCGCACATGATGCATCGTTCCGGAATAACCTCAAAACCGCTTTTTCTCGCTTTGATGGTCTTGGTCGGACAGACCCGGATGCAATACGAACAGCGGCGGCACTTATGTTTATCGACATAAATGTCATAGGGATTTTTCGTCCTGTTGAGCGTTACTCTTGCCATAGTTCGTTTACAAACCTGAATCAGTATTAAATGGCAGCATTTTCATGCCGCAATCGGTCATCAAGTTGGGAGAAAAACGAAGCTCTAAAAAAAATTTCAACAATCCTGACACGATTAAATCAATTGTCAAGGCAAAACGAGGACCATGACGAAAAACTGCCCCGGACGAACCCATACGGTGTCGCGATATGCTAATCATGGACAAGCAAACTAAGCCGTCTCTTCTTTGAACGATCCAGCCCCTGATCAACAACGATATGTTTAATCGGCGAATATGTATATGATAAGAACTTCCTTTCAGTGGTCGCCAGTATAAAAAACGCACTCTTGTGTGTCAAGAAAATTTTACCACAAGATATTGGGTGTGGCGCTAATGACCGTGCTGCAGGCACATTGCGACTTCCGTCTTTTTGAAAAATCTGTTCACCTTTTAGCCGCGTCACCTGACAAAAAGATAATTTGCCCCGGAATTCAGGCAGAGTTCTCCGCCACGCCTTTTTTCACAATGCGTTATGACTGGGCATGACGCCTTGACATTTCGGACAGAGCAGGGGATCAACCTTCCCGGCCTTCGCCGGGACAGGCT
>JBATES010000207.1:0-6785 GCA_049664145.1 Smithella sp. | reverse complement strand
AGTCAGCTAAGATATAGCAACAGATATAGAACAGATGACAAGGTAGCTGCTGCGCAAAGAACAAAAACATGATCTGTTGATATAGTTTAACCCCCTCAAGGTCTTAAGGACTTGAGGGGGTTTTTTTATGGGGGATCGGAATAACCGGGCTGATTTTCAGTGAATTCGCTGAACGCATCATCTGATTTCATTACGATTCTTCAATGACTGTGTCCGGCAGTTGCAAAACGCTGGAAGTTTCCAGTTCTTTCCCCGCGATTCCCTTGATGGAACCGAATAAAGCCGAGATGTTTTCCTGGACAAACCAAATTTGTTTTTCCCGGGTCGCCCATATTTTGGTCATCGCCTTTTTCTCGGCATTCAACTGCGTGAGCATCGCGTCATAGTTCTCGACAATCCGTTTGATATTTTGAACAAATTCAGTGCTCGTCAGATAGGTGTACAATAATTCCATCTTGTCGCCCTTGTTCTCCTGGGATAATTTTATCGAGTGCGTTTTCTGCAGCATTTCCCGCAAAACAAACGACACACTTTTGACTTCCTGAAACCCGCAAATCCAAACCCCGTTTTTTTCACCGAATCTGTCCATGTCGCCGGGATATGTTTCGGTGACCAATACGGCGATATCCGCCTTACAGGTGATTTGATCCTGCTTCAATTTTTCTATCCAGTCACCGGAAAAACTCTTTGTTCGCTTGCTTTCATACACAATCGTTCCGCATTCCTGCTGTGCCGCGTTAATGACCGTCTGAATGGAATCGGCGCCGCGCACCCCTTTCGGCACTTCCTGAATTCTGTCAAAGGGATACGTTTTTGATAAAAGTTCCTCCAGGGCAAGTTCCTGCACCTCGCCCTGCAGTTGCATGGAGCCCTGCTCCGCTTTGCGTTTCATTTCCTCGGCAAGTTTTTTGTTGTCCTCTATTTGCTTGAGCAGCTTGACCTTCTCCAATTCGAAACTTTCCCGTTCCCTGGCGCGCGCTTTATCTTCTATCTCTTTCTGTCGCTGAAGGATTTGTCTTTCCACCTGGAGATTTAATTCTTCCTGTTTTTCTTTTAATTCGTTTTCCCGTTTTAAAAGAGAGATTTCTTTTTCCTTCAGGCTTTTATTCTCGGTCTTTCTTTTTTCGTTCTCTTCCTGGAGTGTTTTGATTTTATCTTCATAGGTTTCCAGAGCTGTCTTCTCAATCTTTTCCTTTTCCCGGGCCAACATTCCGGCCAGCTCAGTCTTTAAGATTTCGTCCTGCTTTTCTTTTTGTTCCTGAAGGGTTTTCTTTGCCGCTTCTAATTTCTGTTTTTCCTGATTGAATTTCTCGGATTGTTCGGCAATCTTTTTTTCATATTCGGTTTTAAAGTAGGCTTCCAGTTTGCCGGAAATCGCTTCTTCCACATCAAAGCTGTGCCCGCAGTTCGGACATTTGATTTTGTTGGTCATATTCATTCCCCGCTGATGACTTTATGCGCTCTTGTCACTCATTTCCAGCTCTGCTACCAGTTTGTCCAGCTCATCGACGAGATAGGCCGGTCCATTCGCTTCGCGAAATGCTTCCACGAGAGACCTGTGGTAACGGAGCTGCTCCTTTTTTGTCGCCTTGAAGCGAGCCCAGATATCATTGCCGATCCGTCGGTAGTCGTTAACAATCGTGCGAACGTTATGCAGCTTGTCCGCCAGCGGGACCCGGCAGAGTGGATACTTCTCTTCCCGGAGTCTTTCAACATAGGCGATCTTGCGCTTTCGCCAGGCGGGTTTGGGGCCACCCTTGTAGTTGGGCGGCGTGTCCGTGCACAGGGCGACAATATCCGCAACCCGGGAACCGAAACGACGCTCCAGTTCCTGTTTCGTCACTTCCTTGGGATGATTCTCCAGCGTGTCGTGAAGCAGCGCAGCGATGGCTTCTTCCTCGTCACCGCCGTCCTCCAACACCAGGGCGCAGACGCTGAACAGGTGCGATACGTACGGGATGGTCGTGCTCTTTCTTAAATCGCCGCCGTGAATCTGGACTGCAAACAGCAGCGATTCCTGAAACTTCGGTCCGATGATCCGCTGTGTCACTCTCATAACCTCCTGTTTTCAATATTTTATACACTCGATGGTTTTTTTGATTTTATTATAATCATACATAAATTTAAAATTTAAAAAAAGAGAAAATTAAGCAACGGTTTTAATTAATTTAATCAGTGAAACAAATTAAACCGCAGGGAAATACCTGTTTATCGTTACCAACATTTCGTGATAAGAAGCAAAAAAAGAATTCACACGGAGGGTGCCATGAAATGTAACCGGCGGCCATCTTGATTTCGGGCCGTGGGAGCAGATTTTTTATGGAGAGTTTGACGGCGGGCGCAGGAAACGCGTCCTGGTCAAAATCATCGGCGAATAAGCTGCCTTAGATTTTCTTGTCACAACTCGAACAAAGTTTCCATCATGGATCCATGATGAACGATTCATTCAAAAGTTACATTTTATGAATACCGCTTTCGCCCGAAAGGAATTTTCAGCTTTCTCATTTTTGTTCGCAAAGTGGAAGGATTCATCTGCAGAAGCTTAGCCGCTCCCTTTTCTCCCCCCACGCGGCCACCGGTTATCTCCAGCGCCCGTTTAATGTGTTGCACTATCGCCTTATTAAGCCCACTCGTATCATCATTATTTATTTGCGGAATAACCGATTCCATTTTTTTGACTGGTTCTCCGATGCCGTCAAAGGTTAAAGGCTTCCCCTGACTGAGGATCAAAGCGCGCTCCACGGCATTTTGCAGCTCACGGACATTCCCCGGCCAGGAATAATTGATCAGCCTGTCAATTACATCCGGCGCCAGACCGGGAATCTTCATCAAGCCTATCTCCCGTGCTTTTTTCGTAATGAAATGCTGAACAAGCGCGGGAATATCAGTGCGTCTCTTCCGCAGGGGCGGGATGAACACGGGAAAAACATTCAGGCGGAAATAAAGATCTTCGCGAAATTTTCCTTCGGCCATCATGACCTCCAGGTTGCGGTGAGTTGCGGCAATGATGCGAATATCAACATGCTGGGTCTCTTTCCCGCCGACCCGTTCGATTTCTTTTTCCTGAATCACGCGCAGAAGCCGAATTTGCGCGCCAGGTGTTAACTCGGCGATTTCATCAAGAAAAATGGTGCCACCGTGCGCCCGTTCAAAACGGCCGCGTTTCTGATACAAAGCTCCGGTAAAAGCTCCTTTTTCATGGCCGAACAGTTCGCTGTCCATTAACGATTCCGGAATCGCCCCGCAATTGACCTTGATAAACGGGCCGTTGTGGCGTGGCGATAGATTATGAATCGCGTTGGCGATGACTTCTTTGCCGGATCCGGTTTCTCCCAGCAACAGGACCGGACTGGTCAGAGGCGCCACCTGGCGAACCATCTCCATAACCTGTTTCAGACCGAAGTTGGCGCCGACAATTTCTTCCCCTGTCTGCTGGCGCAACTCATCCTGCAGATACCGGTTGTCGTCTGCCAGAATGTCTTTGAGACGCAGCACTTCGCGATAACGTAAATAATTGATAAAGGCAATGGCAAACGGTTCGTTAAGCATTGAAAAAAGACGCTTATGCTCATCAGTATATTTTCCTCCGGCCTGATTGATGACGGCAATGCCGCCGAAGAAATTCCATTCGGGCTTTGGACCAATGACCATAACCGATGCATCCGGTTTAATGGCGAGTTGATCAAATGAACCCATTAGAGGATGATCAGCTACGCGATCCGCAACGACAACCAGGGGAATGGCAGGAGCCTTTTCGATGATTTTCATAATGGCGTTTCTCGTATCATGAGGTGACACCAGTTTTTTAGACGTAACCTCTCCGCCTTTTAAATCAGCTTTGGCAATGATTTCACCGACCCCGGTTTCTGGATCGTAAGTGCTCATGATGATGAAATCCGCCGGAATATAGTTACGGATGTAAATCAGACAATCGAAAAGCGCGTTCTCGATTTCCAGACTGCCGCAAATTCGCAGTGTAGCTTGCCGGAAAAATTCTTCTTTATCGATCATCCTATCCACCCGTTAAGTGCATTTAAAATATATCTTATTAAATACATTATCACAAAAAGTGCGGAATAAGATACTTATTTATGTTTAATACAACACCTTATTCATCAATTAAATTTTAAATACTTGTAATTAATAGATTTTATTTTTGGCATACTTCCAGCAGTGATTAATGTAAAAAAGAGGGGAGCAAATAATTATGAAGCGGTTGGAGATCATAACGTTGAGAACATCCAATCCCCATGAGCCGGAGGCTGTTCAATGCATGAAGAAATTTTGCGAAATGATCCAGGGAAACAGTTTATCGAAGGCGGATTTCTACATTCATGATTCCTTTCCCGGCGATATGGCGATTGTGATCACTTCAGAGATGAAAGAGGAAAAAGTGAAAGAAACCATGTTGGGTAATTATATGACGGAAGTATTAAAACAATTCGGACTGGTGGATTACAACCGCTGGTTACTGGTTGAGGAAAGATAAGTAAAACCAAAAATTCAAACCAAAAACAGGAGGTCATACGATGAAGAAATTAATGTTGAAAATGTTATTATTAACACTGGTAGTCTTTGTGCCTGCTTCGGCCATGGCCAGAGTTAGCGTGCATATTAATATTCCCCTGCCGCCGCCAATTATCTTTCCGGCGCCACCTGAACTGGTGGTAATACCGGAAACGGATGTTTATGCTGTTCCTGACGTGGAGGACGAAATATTTTTCTACGGCGGCTGGTGGTGGCGGCCCTGGGATGGTCGCTGGTATCGCTCACGATACTATGACAGAGGTTGGGCTTATTATCCAAACTCACCATATTTTCACAGGAGCATTCCTTCGCAATGGAGAGATAATTACAGAAATCATCAATGGCGAGGATACCGGTGGGAACATAAACCGATACCTCATCAGGAACTTCAACGCAACTGGGATGGCTGGAAAAGAGACCGACGATGGGAAAAACAGGGTTGGGGCGTGCAGGGATTGCACAAACGTCCTGCCCAGCAACACAGGAATGACGGTCGCAAGGTGAGACCGCAACCCGGTCATCGACAGGAACCGCAACACGTTGAGCGGCATTATGTACCGGGCGTGGGACCGGTACCCGGTCCGGCTCATCCCCGGTAAACAGAAATTACAAATAACCTGCAAACAGGTTACAAAAAGGAGTGAGCAATGAAAAGAATTATAATACTGTCAACGGCCGCGTTAATGATGCTTGCATCGATCAGCTGGTGCTGGCCTTGGTGGTATGCTCCGGGCGGTCCTCATGGACACAGAGGGTATGGCGGATACGACAGAGGTGGACATTATGATGGTTACGGAGGCCATGGAGGTCATCAAGGTAATCATCAGGGACACCGATGAGGATATAAGAGCAGCATAAGTTGATTTCCAGGTAAATAACATCAATCTTGTCACCTGATACAAACGAAACTGCCATCTTTGAGAAATTTTATTTCAGAATCAAAGGTGGCAGTTTTTATATTTTACCCTATCTGATTAAAGAAGCACTTTTAGAATCCTTAAAAGCACGGGAATTATATTTCCATCGCAAAAGGCCGTCGCAATCCCTTCGTAAATCAGGTCGTTTGTTTCGTGGAATTTAGTAGAAATGGGAATCGCTACATTGTCGCAATCCCTTCGTAAATCAGGTCGTTTGTTTCAGCTTCGGGAAATTGAATAGCATAACTATAAAGAGGGTCGCAATCCCTTCGTAAATCAGGTCGTTTGTTTCGCCGAATGTTTTGGTTTGATCGTAAAAATCCAGACGTGTCGCAATCCCTTCGTAAATCAGGTCGTTTGTTTCCACCGGTAATGATATTTGAGACCGAAGAAGGCGCAAGGCAGTCGCAATCCCTTCGTAAATCAGGTCGTTTGTTTCTAAATCCGGCGTACACATCCAAGGAGTGTTCCGGGTCGCAATCCCTTCGTAAATCAGGTCGTTTGTTTCAATTTAAGCGCGGTTGCATAGTATTTCTGGCGTTCGCCGCCGTCGCAATCCCTTCGTAAATCAGGTCGTTTGTTTCGATGACAGATAGAATAATTGATTGGCTGGATTCAGAACAATGTCGCAATCCCTTCGTAAATCAGGTCGTTTGTTTCGCATGCTCTTGGTGGTGATGAATTTGATGCTGTGGCATGGGTCGCAATCCCTTCGTAAATCAGGTCGTTTGTTTCGACGACTCCCGCTAAGCAGTATTTCTTGGGGACTGTGCTTCCTGGTGTCGCAATCCCTTCGTAAATCAGGTCGTTTGTTTCGTATCTTCTGTCTGGAAATTCGAATCGTATATGTCCAAAGCGTCGCAATCCCTTCGTAAATCAGGTCGTTTGTTTCATTCCCACCATCGCAACATACGTTGTGCCAAAACCGGGAACACGTGTCGCAATCCCTTCGTAAATCAGGTCGTTTGTTTCCACAACAACATTATGAGGTGATACAATGGAAAAAATATGGAGGTCGCAATCCCTTCGTAAATCAGGTCGTTTGTTTCTGTGACTGGGCTATCTACATTCAGCATAGTGACTGGACGTCGCAATCCCTTCGTAAATCAGGTCGTTTGTTTCGTATATATCAAATCACTATGGTGGTTGGACAACTCCAGGTCGCAATCCCTTCGTAAATCAGGTCGTTTGTTTCAAAGAAGTTGCCATGTATAAGAACCTATGTGTTGAAGTCGCAATCCCTTCGTAAATCAGGTCGTTTGTTTCCTCTTGTGGGTGGTCGTTTAAAGGAGAAAGATTTAAGTGTCGCAATCCCTTCGTAAATCAGGTCGTTTGTTTCGA